>PLSZ01000359.1 GCA_003164305.1 Acetobacteraceae bacterium | reverse complement strand
CATCGATCGGCTGGGCCGGCACCGGAGCTCTCGCGGCCACCGGAACCTGGCTCGCGATTGTCCCTTGCGTTATCGTAATGACGATCGTCGCCGGCACCTGGATGATAAGCCCCGCGCGAGGCTCTTTGTTGCTTTAAGCGAAGGCGCGACAAACAGGGTGCGAAGGCTCTTGCCGCCGGAGCGTTCCCTGGAGAGAGCCCGACCGCGTGGCACGAACCAAATCAGGTATCGGCCCGCTGCCGCGTGAGGCCCGTACCGATAAGGGTCCATAGCATCCTGTGCGCCTGGATCAGAGCATTCAATTCCTGACGGCGACCTGACCGTAACGTGATTGGCTGACGTGTGGCTATCGCCTCATAAAGTGTCAACAACCGCCATGCGGCATCAATGTCGCGGTGCTCGCACGCCTGATCGAACGCGCGGAGCACTTTCTCTCCAAGACGACGCATACGACGTCCAGAAAGATCTTCATGCGCATCGAATTGAAACGTCACCGCCGCCTTATCAGGATTTTGCATGCCCCCTCCCGCGTGAAGATCGGACCACCGACAACATACGGGATCCAGTCCTGAGAGACAGGTTCGGAATATACTCAGGGCCACGATAAAAAAATAAGATTACCTGACAGAAATGGAACCTTCTTTACCCGTAACGCGTTCATTGAACGAAAACGCGGATATTATACCAGCGACCGATTTCGCCCCGAAGCTCAACTGGTCACCGGAATTATTTGAAATACGTAGAATCCGAGCCTGCCGGAATTTGCTGAATCATGTAAATGACAGGTTCCCTACCGTAATTCCAGGTTATGGACATGATAGTACCTACCAGCGCCAAAATGGTCTCGAAGGACCGCGGTCCTTCACGGGGATGCCATCCTGGCGAAAGCGGATCGGTTCATCAGGCGCGAAATTTCTCCGGCTTGGCGGAGGGTGGTTTGACGGATGCCACCTGTTCAGACCGAGAAGCAACCAAAGCATCCAGCTGTTTCACTCGTCATCGGGACGACCTTTGTCCGGCGCGTGGCATCGGGTTAGCGTTGGCGTTTTCAGTGCTGTTTTGGAGTATTCTCGCTCTCGCTGTGTGGCTTTAGGTCGGCCCCCGTTCATCGGGGGTCAACGATGCCAGCGTATCGATCAGATCGAGGCCACGGTCCGCGCCGGCCAGCGGAACTATACCGTCGCCGGAACCGATCGTACCGCCATCCAACGCCACGGTGACTTTCCATCGGCACACGTCCAGATGAAGGTTGCTCGGCTGCCGCGCTGATGGGGTTCGCCCCGATCTCAACGCCCGTCGCGGATTATGCGCGGTTCCGATCGTCGTCTCCCTCCGAACATGAGGCGAATCCCGGCTCCGCGAGCGTCACCGGGCTGTCGGTACCGCGCATGAACACGCCCTGCTTCCGGAAGGCCTCCAGTTTGACGTTCAATGTCTCTTGGTTATCCTGCCGCTGTTCTCCGGGTCGGTTGTCCATTGGTCAACTGAATTATCATCGCCTGTAAATCGACTTTTGTTCGAGCTACGATCGATTTAACCAGCGCGCAATCCAGTTGAGTCCTGACCGCGCGGTCGCAGGCTTTCGATTGCTCCGCCTCCAACTTTAATCTGAGTCGTTTTGGGTTTTGTTGGGCAGGCTCAGTCTGCCGAGAAAGATACCGGCCGTATGCGACCATACATTATTTTATTAAAGTCCCGCGGGTTGATCGCGCCGGCAAGCCATCCGCCAAAAATATCCACTTTGCCAAACCATCGGCAAGAAACATTCATGACTGTTGCCGTGGGTCAATGACCGCGCGACGTCTGATCGTCTATGTACACATTGCACGCGGCCCGTTCAGCCGGTCACCGGCGGATATCGCAAGTCCTGTGCCCCATATCCAATAAGGACCATCGCAATGTCATTCGTTCGTCGATTGGAATCCAACCGACAGATCCGCCGGGACGGCAGCCGCCTCGCGCGGCGCGGGGACGCCGCGTCGGTCCCTTGGATACGCCGCGAGACTCTGTTCGCCGCCGGCATCGGTCTACTGGCGAGTCTGGCGCCTGGCCTGAGTGCCATCGCCGCCACCGCCGACAGCACGGTCACGATCTCAGCGACCGTCCAGGCGACCTGCACGCAGACGGTCACGCCGCTCGCCTTCGGCACCTATACCGGCGTGGTGCTGCCCGGCACCGCGACGATCACGGTTACCTGCACCAACACGACGCCCTACGATATCGGGCTTGATTCGGGCCTGAGTACCGGCGCGACCGTGACAACACGGGCGATGACCGCCGCCGGCGCCACGCTGAACTACGTTCTGACCTCGGATGCCGCCCATGCCATCAACTGGGGCAATACCGTCGGTGTCGACAGCATTCATGTGGTCGCGACCCTCACGCCCATTGTCACCACGATTTATGGCCAGGTCGCCGTCGGTCAGTTCGTGGCGCCTGGGGCGTACACCGACACAATCGCCGCGACCGTAACCTATTAAGGGTGTAGTCATGACAAGTAAAACCACAACGACCGGGCGCGTTCGCGTCGCGATCGCCGGCGCCGGCATCCTCGCGTTGTGCTCCGCCGGCGCGGCCAAAGCACAATCGCTGACGGTGCTGCCGGTCAACATCGAAATGGCGCCGGGACAGATGTCCACGACCATGACGGTCATCAACCAGGGTACCACCGAAACCAGCGTGCAGCTTCGCGCGTTCGCGTGGAGTCAGAAGGACGGCAAGGAAGTGCTGACGGCGTCCGACGACGTGGTGGCGAGTCCGCCCGCGGCCACCATCGCGCCTGGTGCGACCCAGGTCGTGCGGCTGGTGCTGCGCAAGGCGCCGGGCGCCCAGGAAGCCACTTACCGCATGCTGCTGGATCAGATCCCGCCGCCGGCCGCGCCGGGAACGGTGCGTATCTCGCTGCGCCTGTCCATTCCGGTGTTCGCCGAACCGGCGGCCCGCGCGGTTGCCCACATGCAATATCACGTCGAGAATACCGGCGGGAAAGCATGGCTCGTGGCCGTCAATGACGGCGGCCGGCACGATACGGTCCGTTCGCTCGCGCTGACCGGTGCCGATGGCGCCGCGATCAAGACGGAAAACAGCACCTCGCCTTACGTACTCGCCGGTGCCACCAGCCGTTGGGCCATCGATGGCTCTCTGCCGGCGAGCGGCAGCGTCCACCTGACCGGGACCGCCGACGGCGGATCGATGGATCAATCGGTTCCCGTCGCCGCGCATAACTGACCGCGACAAGTGCCCGCGGCGGGCCTGGTCGCCGCCGCGGGCAACCCCTGGCCTGGATAGATTCATCTTTCGCGTGGTTGAGACATGACCACTTCGCGTCGTGAGGCCCGTGCGCCCGACCCGCGTTGGAATGCGGAGCTCATTCCGGCATCCGCTCCGGCGTCATGGGTACGATGCCGGACGCTCGCTGTTTCCTGGGCCGCACTGCTGGCGGCTTCGATGGCGGGCCTGGCTGGCCGGCCGGCCAACGCGACCACGGCGACCACCACGTTCAACGTCTCCGCGGTGATTCCGGCGTCCTGTATGTTGTCGGCCAGCACTCTGCCTTTTGGTATATATTCTGGTGTCGAAACAAATACCGTCGCCACCGTGGACGTGACCTGTACCAATACGACGCCCTATACCGTCGGACTTAATGCCGGCACGGCGCCGGGTGCGACTGTGAACACAAGGCGGATGATCGGCCCCAACGCGGCCGAGTTGAAGTACGCGCTGTATCAGGACGTTGCCCGGACCCTCAATTGGGGCGAAACCGTCGGCACGGATACCGTGAGCGCCATAGGCAATGGCAAGGCGCAGGCGATCAGCATCTATGGCCAGATCACGCCGGGCCAACTTGTCGCTCCCGGCGCATACGTCGATCTGATCGTCGCCACAGTGACCTATTGAAGCATGGGGGGTTCGCCGTTCCGCCGCGGCGCCCGTTCCGGTTGTCCGATTGTTATACCGACCGGCCGAATGACCGCCTCTCACATCACCCGTCATCCCCGGGCTCGACCCGGGGATCAATCGAGGCGTGGTGCTGGTATTGATCCCGGGGTCGAGCCCGGGGATGACGTTCCGGCATGCGGCGATGGGTCGATCCTCGGGGCGGTTGGTATTATTCCCGGATGGCTCCGTTGGATCGTCGTTATCATCGTGATGATGTTCGTCGCGTATCCGGCGGAGGCCGACGACCAGACGTTGCTGCTGTCGGTGGAGATCAACGGTTATACCACGGGCAAGATCGGCGAGTTCGTGGATCGCGACGGCGTGCTGCTTTCGCGTCCGGAGGAACTTCACGACCTCGGATTCAAGTTGCCCGAGGCGCTCGCCGCCGGAACGGACGGGCTGATCCTCTTGTCCGACCTGAAGGAGGTCGCCTGGCGCCTCGACATGCCCAGCCAGATGCTGTTCGCCACCACCACCAACGCCCATCTGCTGCCGACGATCCTGCAGGTCCGGCCGCCGAGACTCGCCGATGTTCCGATCGAAAGCGGCCTGGGCGCGACGCTCAACTACGACATCTCCGCCACCAACACCGGCACCCAGAACTCGGGCACCGGGGCCTTCGACATGCGGGTGTTCTCGCCCTGGGGTGTCGCCAGTACCGATTTTCTGGCGTTCAGCGGCGGCGGGCCGGCGGGTCCCGGCACCAATTCGGCGGTGCGTCTGATGTCGACCTACATCTATTCGGACCCCGAGACGCTGCGGCGCTACAGCGTCGGCGATTTCATCACCGACGGTCTCAGTTGGAACCGCGCAATTCGGCTCGGTGGCGTGCAGGTGACCTCGGACTTCACCATGCGGCCCGACCTCATCACGTTTCCGCTGCCTTCGTTGAGTGGTGGCGTCAGCGTTCCCTCCACGGTCGACCTGATGGTCAACGGCAATCAGATGCTGTCCCGTCAGATCGGCGCCGGACCGTTCGAGATCCCGCAATTGCCGGTGGTGACCGGGGCCGGAACGATTTCGATGACGCTGACCAATGCCCTGGGCCTGCCGGTGGTCGTGACGATGCCGTTCTACGCCAGTGCCACGCTGCTCGCCCCGGGCCTGCAGACCTACGCGCTGCAGGCGGGCATGGTGCGGTTGAACTTCGGGCTCGACAGCTTCAATTATGACCGGCCGGCGGTGATGGGCGCATACCGCCGTGGGGTGACCGATTGGCTGACCCTTGAAAGCAGCATGGAGGGCGCCGGCGGCACGTTCATGACGGGCGGTGGCGGCGTGGTCAACCTGCATAATTTCGCCGTGCTCAACTTCACCGCGGCGGGAAGCATTGGATCGGGGGGCGGCGCCCCGACGATCGACCGCACCGTCGGGGCAGGTGCCGGCGGTCTGGTGTCGGTCGGCATCCAACGAACCAGCCGGACCTTCAGTTTCGGTGCCTCCGCGACCATGGCGAGCCGCGACTACCGGGATATCGCCGCGCTGTATGGCGCCATGGCGCCGCGCCTGCAGTTGAACGCCAGCGCCGGCATGTCTCTGGGCCGGTTCGGGTCCGTGGGTCTCGCCTACGCGGAGGTCGATCATTACGCCATTCCCAGCCCGGTCCAGGTGTATGTTCCGGCGGGCAGCGTTCTGAACCAGAACGTGACGCAGACTGGCGGCACGCTTTCCCAGGTCGGCGGCCTGACGTTTTTCCAGCCGGCCCAGAAAACGCAGATCGGATCGGCCAGCTATTCGATCCAGGCCGGCCCCGTGGCGGTCTACGCGACGGCCTTTCATGACTTCGCCAACCCTCGCGTCAGCGGCGTTCTGCTCGGCGTGACGGTGCCTCTGGGCTCACGCAACTCCGTCAGCGCCAGCGTGGGGTCGGGGTCGAGTGGCGGGTACCAGTCGATGCAGGCGACGCAGTCGGCGGTATCGATCGGCGATTGGGGGTATCAGGTGTTCGGCACCACCGGCAATCCGCCGCACGAGTTCGCCCAGGTGCAATACAGGTCGCCATGGGCGCTGGTGCAACTCGGCGCCGATCGCATTGGCCATCTGGTCTCGTCGCAGGTGGAGGCCCAGGGCGCGATCTCGATTGTCGGGGGAGGGGTGTTCGCGTCCAACGCGATTGACGACAGCTTCGCCGTCGTGGACACCAACGGCCTGAAGGGCGTCCGGGTGCTGCGGGAGAACCGGCTGGTGGGCCGCACCGATTCCAAAGGGCGGCTGCTGGTTCCGGGTTTGCGCAGCTTCGACCTGAACCGCGTCTCCATCGATCCCAACGACGTTCCGCTGGACAGCTCGATCGACATCGCGGTGCGTGAGGTGCGGCCGCAGGATCGTTCTGGTATCGTGGTGAAGTTCGGCGTCCAGGTCAGCCACGGCGCCTTGCTGCGGCTGGTCGACGCGGCCGGCACGCCGATCCAGCTTGGCAGCACCGCGCGGCTGGCGCCGAAGGGGGTCCTGGTGCCCGTCGGCTATGACGGCGAGGCCTATGTGCTCGACCTCAGCCCGCACAACCAGCTGCTGGTCGAGCGCCCCGGCGGGGACCGCTGCGAGGCCGCCTTCGACTACAAACCCATCCCCGGGCAGATCCCCACGATCGGCCCGTTGCCATGTCTGGAGAAAGCCCCATGAGAGTGACGATCGGACTGGCGGTGCTGATGCTGTTTGGCGGGGTGGCCACGGCGATGGCGCAGGGGTCGAATTGCACGTTCAACGCCACCGGCCTGAACCTTGGGACTTACACGGGTGCGCTGTTGACGAGCGGCGTCGGCAGCGTGACGGCGACCTGTCCGGCCGGGTCGGCCTTTCAGATTGGCCTCAACGCCGGGACGGGCGCGGGAGCCACCACGACCACGCGGCTGGCGACGGGCCCGGCTTCGGCCACGCTGAGCTACCAGATGTTCCAGTCGACCGGGCGCACGGTGAACTGGGGCAACAACGCGGGCGTCGATACGGTGTCCGCCACGAGCACCGGCTCGGCCCAGGTGTTTTCGATTTTTCCGAAGGTGGCGGCGGGGCAGAACGTGGCGCCGGGCACTTATGTCGACACGGTGACCGCGGCGATCACCGGGTTCAACAACCCGACCACCACGTTCACCGTTACGGCGACGATCATGCCCAGTTGCACGTTGACGGCCAATCCGCTGGATTTCGGCGATTACGCGGGCCTGGCGCTCGCGGGCACCACGACCGTGTCGGTGACCTGCACCAATACGACGGCCTGGAACCTCGGCCTGGACGCCGGCCAGTCGGCCGGGGCGACCACGACGACGCGTCAGATGACCGGGCCCGGTGGCGCGACGCTGGCTTACGGGTTGTTCCTGGACAGTGCCCATACGCAACAATGGGGGCTTACGTTGTCGATGAACACCGCGTCGGGGACGGGGAATGGTCTCGCGCAGCCGATCACGGTGTACGGGTTGATTCCAGAGGGTGTGTTTGGCACCCCGGGTTTCTATGTCGATACGATTACCGCGACGGTTTCTTATTAG
>PLSZ01000183.1 GCA_003164305.1 Acetobacteraceae bacterium | reverse complement strand
GGCAACGATCTGCCGCAACCCGAAACGGTGCGCGTTTATTGCTGGTCGAGCTCACAGCACTCCGCCAACCCGCTGTTGAAAGCGCCCGAGACCGGCATCGGCCGGCATTATTCCAACAACGTCGCCACCTCCATGTTCTTCCGCGCCATGCTCGACGCCATGGACTCCTGGGCCACCCACGGCACGCGCCCACCCGACAGCCGCGTCCCCACGCGCGCCGATAACACCCTGGTCGATTTCGCGACCTGGCGAGAACAATTCCCCGCCGTCCCCGGCGTCATGACCCTTGCCTGCCCAAACGCCCTACCGCTGTTGGATTTCGGACCGGACGCCGATAAAGGCATCCTGAAAGAACCGCCGACACTGGTGCATGGCCGCAACGATCCGGACGGACCGGGCCTGAATTACACGGTGCTGGTCCCCTCCGTCGATCGCGACGGCAACGACATTCCCGGCGTGCGCGCGCCGATGGTCGAGGCACCGCTTGGCACGTACACCGGTTGGAACCCGCGTGCGCATGGTTATGGTCACGGCGTGCAATGGCGCTTCGAGGGCAGCTATATCCCGTTCCCTGAAACGCCCGCGGAGCGTGCCGCGACCGGCGATCCGCGCGCGCCGATCACCGAACGCTATCCGAACAAACAGGCATACCAGGCCGCGATCGTCGCCGCGGCGAAAGAACTGGTGGCCCAGAGACTGATGCTGGAAGAAGACGTCGAACGTTGCGCGGAGATGGCGGCGGATTGGGGCCGCCCGCGTCACGATGTGAGTCTGTGATGGACACCTCACGCCTGTTCGGACCGGAACGCCCGCGCCGGCCCAACGTCATCGCGCGCGATCATGTCGTCGTTTCGGGTCACTACTACGCCTCCCTCGCCGGTTTCCAGATCCTGGAGGCCGGCGGCAACGCGATCGACGCCGGCGTCGCCACGGGTCTCGCCATCGATGTCCTGGAGAGTCAGTTCGTCGGTTTCGGCGGCGTCGCGCCGATCATGGTACGCCTCGCTGACGGAACGGTCCGGGTCGTAAACGGAGTTGGCCCATGGCCAGCCGCCGCCGACATCGCTGTGTTCCACGACAAGTATCACGGCGCGATCCCCGACGGCCCGTTGCACACCGTCGTTCCCGCGGCCCCGGCGAACTGGATCGAGGCTCTGCGCCGCTGGGGCACCATGTCCTTCGGCGACGTCGCCGCCGCGGCGATTCGTTTCGCGCGCGATGGATTTCCCGTCTATCCGTTCTTTCACGAGATCATCGCGTCCAAACAACACGAAATCGTGCGCTACCCCTCGACGGCCGAAATCTTCCTGCCTCACGGAAAAGCACCCGAGGTGGGGTCGATCTTCAAACAAGAAGACCTCGGGCGCACGTTGCAATTCATGGTGGACGCCGAACGCGCGGCACCCGTGCGCGAGGCCGGCCTCCAGGCAGCGCACGATGCGTTCTATCGTGGCGATATCGCGGCGACGATCGCGCGATATCAAAGCCAGCACGGCGGTTGGCTCGCTTATGACGATCTTGCATCGTTCCAGGCCAAGGTCGAACTCCCGTGCCGAAGCAATTTCGAAAAATTTGAATTGTTCGGCTGCGGCGCGTGGTCGCAAGGTCCGATGCTGCTGGAGGCGCTGAACATCCTCGAAGGCATCGATCTCGCGGCACTGGGCCATAACTCCACGGCATACGTCCACGCGTTGACCGAGGCGCTGAAACTCGCCGCCGCGGACCGGGAGGCTTATTTCGGCGATCCGGATTTCGAAGACGTTCCCGTCGAAATCCTTCTCTCGAAGAACTACGCGGCAACCCGCCGCGCGTTGCTCGATCCGACCAAAGCCTGGCCTGGCCTCCCACCCGCGGGTGCGGCGCGCGGCACGGCGCCGCCTCCCTGGCGTCCCGATCCATCGTCGGGCTCCGGCGCCGAGATCACGTCGGACAAACCCTCGACGTCCTTTCTGTGCGTCGCCGACAAGCACGGCAATGTCTTCGCCGCGACGCCCAGTGATGGAACGATTGGGGGACCGGTCGTCCCTGGGACGGGAATTCTGCCGTCGATGTGGGGTTCGCGAGGTTATTCCGGGCTCGATCATCCCGGCCGCGTCGGGCCCGGCCGTCGTCCCAGGATGTCGGCCAATCCGGCGATCGCGGTCCGCGACGGGTCCCTGGTGATGCCGTTTGGATCACCCGGCAGCGAGGTGCTCGGCCAGGCGATGCTGCAGGTGTTCCTCAATCAGGCTGTCTTCGGCATGGATCCGCAAAGCGCTGTGGAGGCGCCGCGATTCGCCAGTTATTCGTGGCCGGAATCAACTCTCCCGCACACGTACCGTCCAGGAGTGCTGTGCGTGGAATCCAACATCGAAACGAGCGAACTAAAGGCGCTCGGTCACGTCATAGAAACGTGGCCGGAACGAAAATACCTCGCCGGGTCGGTCGTAACCATCCAGGCCGATCTGGCGACCGGGATCAAATGGGCCGGCGCCGACCCGCGGCGCACGGCCTATGCGATTGGGTGGTAGCTGTCAGAACGGAATTTCGTCGTCCAGATCGCCACCTCGCGGTGCATCCCATGACGGAGCGCCACCCGCCGCACCGCGCGCGGCCGGAGCCGGACGTGCCGCCGCCGGTGCCCGTTCCCGCGTGGGAGCGGAGCCGCCCATCGCCGGCTCCGACATTCCGCCCCCCGCATAACCGCCCGAGTCGCCGCCGGCCCGTCCGTCCAGCATCGTCAACTGGCCATTGAACCGGTCGATCGCGATCTCGGTCGTATAGCGTTCCTGGCCGCCCTGATCGGTCCACTTCCGGGTCCGCAACGAGCCCTCGACATAGACTTTGGCGCCCTTTTTCAGATACCGCTCCGCGACGTCGGCGATTCGATCGTTGAAGATCACGACACGGTGCCACTCGGTGCGCTCCTTGCGCTCACCGGATGCCTTGTCCGTCCAACTCTCGCTCGTGGCGAGGGCAAGATTGCAGACCTTGCTCCCATCCTGGGTATTGCGGATCTCAGGGTCCTTACCCAGGTTACCCACCAGGATCACTTTGTTGACGCTGCCAGCCATCTCTCGGCTCCCTTCATGACAAATAGTGCCTTAGGGTAAGGGACATTGGTTAACAACCCTTCCATCACCACGCGAGATTTGCGATAGTCGCGCGGAACATCCATAGAACAAATCGACTCAGCGCAACAGGGGTATCAGGACCGATGGACGGCTCCATTATCGCACCCAAGGAGCATGGGAAGACCGTTGCCACGCCTCAAGGGGCGAGCGCGCGCGGGAATGTCGTGCCCCCGGCGCGCGGCAATAACATCGTCGTGCGCGGCGCGCGCGAGCACAACCTGAAAAATATCGACGTCACGATCCCCCGCGACTCGCTGACGGTCATCACCGGCCTGTCCGGTTCGGGCAAGTCCTCCCTGGCGTTCGACACCATCTACGCCGAGGGCCAGCGGCG
>PLSZ01000556.1 GCA_003164305.1 Acetobacteraceae bacterium | reverse complement strand
GAACAGGTTCCAGGTGCCGCCATACAGGTCGGTCGAGGTGACGATGTTGTCGCCGGCGCGCGCCAGGTTTTGCACCGAGAACGCCGACGCGGCCTGCCCGGAGGCGAGACCCAAGGCCGCTACGCCGCCTTCGATCGCGGCGAGCCGTTGTTCCAGCGCGTCCTGCGTCGGGTTCATGATGCGGGTGTAGATATTGCCCAGTTCCTTGAGGCCGAAGAGGTTGGCGGCGTGCTCGGAGGAGTCGAACTGGTAGGAGGTGGTTTGGTAGATCGGGACGGCCACCGCGTTGGTGGCGCTGTCGCGGCGCCAACCGGCATGCAGGGCGAGCGTTTCCGGGTGCTTCGACGTCATGGCATGGCCTCCTGGGCTTGTGTCGTTGCGTGGAGCTATCACGGGACGATGGGTCCGGTAAATGTGAAGGACGGTCTTGGAGAATTCTCCCGATCCGCGCCCGTTTTCAGCAAAAAGCCCACCATCGCGGGTCGGTCATGGAAAATCCATTCCGGAGCACCTGGCCAGAGATCCGAGGCCACCACCGCGGCGTCACCCGGTCAGTGAAGCTTCCGCGACCCCGCATGGGTCCGCGCGGCGGAACGGCGATCACGCTCTCAGGTCGTGATCGCCGTCATGGATTTTCGCGCATCCGGCCCAGGTGGAAATGCCGAACGTTTCCGAACCGGCCGGGTTCTCGGGCCGGTGTCGTGCCAGATCGCCGCGCGGAGATGGGAGCGCGGAACGAAGGCGACAGTTTCGATTGCCAGGGGAACGGCGATGTGACTAAGTTCCGGAACGGTCGGCGAACGCATCGGCGCGTTGGGGAAACTTACATGAGAGCGTCGATGTTGGCGGCCGTGGCTAGTCTCGCGATGGGCCTCACCGCCGGACAGGCACGGGCCAACCTGATCGGCGCCAGCGTGGATGTGCAATTCTCTTCCCTTTCGCTGACCGTCGATTACGGCAGCGTCACGCTCGGGGCGACGCCAGTCGTGTTCGACACAACGTACGGCTATGTGACCGTGTCCGCCAGCCAGATCTCGATCAGCGTCCCGTCATATGCAACGAACACGTTTTCATATGGCACCGGCTCCCCTTTCATCGGTTTCATCTTCACCTATGGTGCCGGAGCCACGGTGACCAGCGACAGCTTCGACCCGGCGAGCGCAGCCATATCGGTGGGATTGCTCAACCTGTATCCGGAGGTCGGCGTCAACCTCGTGGATGACGTCCTGCACGCCGGTCATCCGGTCATCCTCGACATGGTCGGCACCTTCCAAGGGCCGATACCGACACCCGAGCCGAACACTCTCGCGATGTTGCTTTCCGCGTTCGCGGGGGTGATCGGTGCGCGCACCGGCCACCGTCCGTTTCGCTGTCATCGAGACCGTGGCGCGTCATCTGGCCGGATGAAGGTGGTCTGACGTAGGCATCGATCAGGGGCGCCCGCGGCATGTCCGCCGAACGCGCGTGGTCGGACACGCCGCTGGCCGACTATTTCGACATCGGCCTTGAGCTCGAGTCGGTATCCGTGTCTCCGCTGCCGCATTCGTCACGACGGTATGGGAGCGGGGAGCTTTCTGACGCCGAACCGGACCACGCCATCAGCACGTATTGGAACATGGTCGAAGAGGTCACGATGGTGATGCGCAAGGTGCGATACGACGATTGAGGTTTTGCCCCGCTGGCAGGCCGAGGCCAGGCCGCCTACCCCGCCGCGCGTTCCCGCAGAACTTTATTCGCCTGCCGGAACGCATTCGCCATCGTCTCCGCCGGCATCGCGCCGGAGAACAACGCATACCCGTCCAGGAAGAACGACGGCACGCCACTGACGCCGGCCTCGCGCGCGGCCTGATCGGCGGCTCGCATCTCCTTGTCCGCGAGATCGCCCGCCAGGAACGCGAGCGCTTCGTCGCGATCCATTCCAGCCAACGCGGCGCAATCCGCCAGCACCGAATGCTCACCGATATCCTGGGCTTCGATGAAGTAGGCTTTGAACACCGCCTCCATCGCCGCGTCCTGCACATTGTTCTGTCCGGCGAACCAAATCAGCCGGTGCGCGTCGATCGTATTCGGCGTCCGCTTGATCCGTTCCGGATGGAACTCCAGCCCCACCGCGGCGGCCGCCTCCACGATCCGCGCGTCGAGCGCCTTCGCCTTCTCCGCGCTGCCAAACTTCCAGGCGCGGTACTGGGCTCTGTCCACACCCTCCTTCGCCATGTCCGGATTGAGCTGGAACGGGTTCCAATGGATCGAGAACGTCAGACCCTCGTTGCCGAGGGTGACCAGGGCTCGTTCCATCTGCCGCTTGCCGACATAGCACCACGGGCAGATCGCGTCCGACACGATGTCGATGCGCGTGCCGGTCGCCGCCTGGGGGTTCAGTGTTTCGGGGGAGGCAACGTCGTCGCAGCCATCCGGGCCGCAAACGGCGCCAACTGAGGTCAGGTCGTCCATGGTTGTACTCCCGTTCGCGTCGTGGCCCAGACTGAGCAGGCCATCGCTTTCCATTGTGCCGAAGCCGATGGCCCGGTCGAGCCGGGCCATGACGTGAAACAGCGGGCCACCGCGAATAACGGCAGCAGAACGAACCCTACTCCACCGCCTCCGGCTCTTTCCCGGCGCCGCCTTCGTCCTCGCCTTCCGGCTTCGGCAGCGCGGGCACCGAGGCTTCGATGATTTCGAACGCCAGCTTGTCGTCCTTCATCGTCACTTTGACGGAACCGCCCTTCACCAGCTTGCCGAACAGCAACTCCTCGGCCAGCGGCTTCTTGATGTATTCCTGGATCACCCGCGCCAGAGGCCGCGCGCCGTACAGCTTGTCGTAGCCGCGTTCCGCCAGCCATTCCTTCGCCGCCGAGGACGCCTCGATCGTCACGTTGCGGTCGGCGAGTTGCGCCTCCAACTGCATGACGAACTTTTCCACGACACGGCCAACGATTTCCGGTGTCAGACCGGCGAAGCCGATCGTCGCGTCCAGCCGGTTGCGGAATTCCGGAGTGAACAGGCGCTTGATCGCCTCGCCGTCCTCCCCCTCCCGCGTGTCGCGTCCGAACCCAATCGCTTCCTTGGCCAGATCCGAGGCGCCCGCGTTGGTCGTCATGATCAGGATGATGTTGCGGAAGTCCACCGATTTGCCATTGTGGTCGGTCAGCTTGCCGTGATCCATCACCTGCAACAGAATGTTGAACAGGTCGGGATGTGCCTTCTCGATCTCATCCAGCAACAACACCGCGTGCGGATGTTGATCGATCGCATCGGTCAGCAGCCCGCCCTGATCGAACCCGACATAACCCGGCGGCGCGCCGATCAACCGCGACACGCTGTGCCGTTCCATATATTCCGACATGTCGAAGCGGATCAGTTCGATCCCCATGATGGACGCCAACTGCCGAGCCACCTCGGTCTTGCCGACGCCGGTCGGGCCGGAGAACAAATAATTGCCGATCGGCTTTTCCGGCTCCCGCAATCCCGCGCGGGCGAGCTTGATCGCCGCGGCCAAAGCCTCGATCGCCTTGTCCTGGCCAAACACCATCGCCTTCAGGTCGCGTTCCAGATGACGCAATGTTTCCTTGTCGTCCGCCGAAACGCTCTTCGGAGGGATGCGCGCGATCTTGGCGACCATTTCCTCGACATCGCGCAACGTGACGGTCTTGCGGCGTTTATTCTCCGGCAGCAACATCCGCGAGGCGCCGACCTCATCGATCACGTCGATCGCCTTATCCGGCAGCTTGCGGTCGTTGATATACTTCGCCGACAGCTCCACCGCCGCGCGGATCGCTTCGTCGGTGTAGCGGACCTTGTGATGCTTCTCGTAGTTTAGCTTCAGGCCGCGCAGGATCTTGATGCTGTCTTCGATGTTCGGTTCGTTGACGTCGATCTTCTGGAACCGCCGGACCAGCGCGCGGTCCTTCTCGAAGTAGTTGCGGAATTCCTTATAGGTCGTGCTGCCGATGCAGCGCAGGTTGCCCGACGCCAGAGCAGGTTTTAGCAAATTCGACGCATCCATCGCGCCGCCCGACGTAGCGCCAGCGCCGATCACCGTGTGGATCTCGTCGATGAACAGAATGGCGCCAGGTTGCGCTTCCAGTTCGTTGACGACCGCCTTCAACCGTTCTTCAAAGTCGCCGCGATACCGGGTGCCCGCCAACAAAGCGCCCATGTCCAGCGCGAAGATGGTCGACTTCGCCAGCACTTCCGGCACGTCGCCCTCGACGATGCGCTTGGCCAGACCTTCGGCGATCGCGGTTTTGCC
>PLSZ01000017.1 GCA_003164305.1 Acetobacteraceae bacterium | reverse complement strand
ATCGCGTCAGGTCGTCGTTCCACCCTCGTCATCCCCGGGCTCGATCCGGGGACCAATCGCCGCACTGTGCCTGGATGGATCGCCGGGTCGAGCCCGGGGATGACGACAAAGGCCGGTGGTCAGGCGACTCGTTTATTGTTGGGCGCCGCCTTAGGTCGTCGCGTTCCCTTAGGCGTTATCCCGGCACCATTCCGCGACCATGGCGTGTGTGGCGAACCAGCAGCCTCCTTTGGCTTTCATGTGCCGTATCAGTCTCTCCAGCACGGGCATTCTTGAGCGATGGCCGGTGATATGCGGGTGCATCGTGAGCAGGAATAAGCCGCGTTCATCCCAGGCGCCGTCGAATTCGGTGGTGAAGATTTCTTCCACCGCCGACGGCGGCGTGTAGGGCCGCAGCGCGGAGAAACGCACGAAATTGTAATAAACGGCGTCGTCCCGGATCCATTCCGGTGGCAGCTCGATAATACCCGTCGGCTCGTCCTGATCGAGCAACTCATACGGGTCGTCGTCCGCCATCAGCGAGCTGTCGTACAGCAATCCCATCTCGCGAATGATGTCCAGCGTGTTGACCGAAAAGTCCCAGCTCGCCGTTCGCATCCCGACCGGCTCCCGGCCCGCGATCTTCGCCAGGGTGTCGCGCGCGCGGAACGTGAGATCTCGCTCCGCCTGACGCGGCAGCGATGTATTGGCCTCGTGGATCCAGGAGTGGATACCGATCTCGTGACCATCGTCGGCGAGAGCACGCACTTCCTCCGGATGCAGCAGGGCCGAGACGGCCGGATAATAAAAACTTGCCGGGATCGACTCGCGTTCGAGCAGCCGGCGAATGCGCGGAATAGCCTGGCGGGCGCCGTATTGGCCCTGACTGATCCGCATCGGGCTTTCATCACCGTCACGCAGCGGTATCGTTTCATGGTCCGCGTCAAAACTGATCGCCACGGCGCAACGGGCACCGTTGGGCCAGGTCTTCGGCTTCATACTTCGGCCGGCCCGCGCACGCCCGACGACGCGACGCCATGTCGGTTCAGGCCACTGCCAGGGTTCGCCGTCCGGATGTTTGTTGCTCATGAGGGGTTCCCTTCGCCGCTCCGCGACTCCATCGTTCCTACTAATCGAACCGAAGGGAAGAGCCCCCATGCCACAGTCCGATCCGGCGCTCCTCTCCGCCGAGGAAATGTTGACGGAGTTCGCCCGCCTCCGGCTGACTCCCGTGGACGTCTTGCAAGCGGTGACGGAACGTGTGGCGCGCCTCAATCCAGCGCTGAACGCCTTCGTGGTGATGAATCCACGGGCTTTGGCCGAAGCCGGCGAAAGCGCGATGCGCTGGCGGCGCGGCCGGCCCATTGGCCCGCTCGATGGCGTGCCGGTGACGGTGAAAGACCTGATCGATGTGGCGGGCTTTCCGACCCGCCGCGGCAGTCGCACAACGCCCACCGACCTGATGACTGACGATGCCCCTTTGGTCGCGAGCCTCAAAGTCGCCGGAGCCGTCGTTCTCGGAAAAACGACCACGACCGAGTTTGGCTGGAAGTCGCCTGGCGATTGTCCGCTGAATGGGATCACCCGGAATCCATGGAACAATAACTACACGACAGGAGGATCGTCTTCAGGGGCCGGCGCCGCGGGCGCCGCGGGGTTTGGGCCGCTGCATGTCGGCACCGACGCCGGCGGCTCGGTACGAATCCCGGCCGCCTGGTGTGGGCTGGTCGGCCTGAAGCCCACCTATGGGCGTATTCCACAATGGCCAGCCGGCGCCTTTGCCTCGGTTGCCTGTGCCGGGCCCATGACGCGCACGGTGCGCGACGCGGCCCTGATGTTCTCGGTCATGGCCCAGTACGACTTACGCGATCCATTTTGTCTGCCGACCGATGGCCGCGATTGGCTTGACGGCATTGAGGGGGGAGTGGCCGGCCTGACGGTTGGCATCCTACGCCGCCCAGGGTTCGCGGCTCCCGCTGATTCCGACGCGCTGGCCGCCGTAACGCGCGCCGCGGATATTTTATCGAGCGCGGGTGCTTTGGTCGAGGAAGCTCCGGTCGAACTCCCCGATCCCAGCATGGTGTTTGCTCGATTGTGGGGGGCGGCGTTGGCCCGGCTGGTCGCGGCGACGCCGGCGCGGTTGGTGGACCTGCTTGAGCCGGGCATTCGTGAGGTCGCGACCGAACTGGGAGGAATGACCGCGATTGAGTTCATGGACGCGGAAGCGATCCGCGCGCAGGTGGCGCACGCGATGAATCGATATCATCAACGATATGATCTGTTGCTTTGCCCAACCGTTCCGGCCGGGCCGCCTTTGGCGGACGCCCCGACCACCGATCCCGTGCGCGCGCTCAACACCGACTGGGCGCCTTGGACGTTCACATTCAACCTTACGCGGCAGCCCGCGATCACCCTGCCCATGGGACCTCGTGAGGATGGTTTGCCTAATTCGGTTCAGATCGCGGCGGCGAAATTCCAGGACGCTCTGGTCTTTCGCGCGGCGCGGACGATCGAGCGCGCCGCGCCATTCGTTGTCGCCAATCTGATTTGACACGATCGCCGCGCGACGGTTCTAGGGGATCGGACCGACTCGCGCCATTCGGCGAACGGGCGGTTGGTGGTGACCAGCGTGCTTTTGTTCAGATAGCGGCGCGAGATCAGTTCGAACATCAGATCGGCGTGCCGGTTCGAGTAGGACAGATACCCGCCCTCGTCGATCACGAGCAGCGCCGGACGGGCGTAATGGCGCAACCGGCGCCGCAAAGCGGAATCGCTGTCCAGCGCGCAGAGATCGCCTAGCAACTGGCCCGCGCTGGTGAACAGAACATTGTGTCCCTCGATCAGCGCCTGATGAGCGATGTTCTGGGCGATCGTCGATTTACCAACACCGTTTGGCCCAACCAGCACGACGTTGGTGGCGTCCTTGAGGAACTGCAGCGTCATCAACGCATCGACGACGACCCGATCACAGCGTTTGGCTACGACCAGTCGAAATCGCAAAGCGGTTTGAAGCGGCCGATATGCGCGGAGCGCAGCCGGCGTTCCAGACCGCGGCGGGCGCGTTCCTGCTCCTCCCAGCCGAGCAGCGGCGTGACCCAGGCTTCGCCGGCGGCCTCGTTCCAGTGCGCGAGCAGCCCATGTAGATTGAGCGCCGCGGCACGGGCGCGCTGTGTGTCGGGTTCAGTCATCGGGTGGATCCCTGAGTCGGTCATAGGTTTCGAGCGCGTGCGGTCGCACCGGCCTGTCGCGTGCCCGGGCATGCGTGGGCAGCACCATGGCGACGGGCGGGTCGCCATGGTGCTGTTGGCGATGGCGCTCGAGCGCGAAGCGGACCGTGTTCGGGTGCGGTACATCACGTTCCACCGTCTCGAGGATGGCGGCCTGCAATGCCGCCGCTTCGTAACGTTCGAGCAAACGCAGCAACGCGGCGGTGATGACACCAAGGTTGGCGCCGCGTTCGGCGGCGCGCGCGAGCAACGTCTGGCTGGCCGGCACCGCCCGCGCCAGGCGATCCCCGGGTCAAGTCCGAGGACTGCCGCGATGCTGGCGCGCCGCGTGTTTTTCGTCGGTCAACGCCCGGACATGGGCGGGATCTTCGATCTGCGCGCCCTTGTTGTAGCTGCGTTGGTGACACGCGAGCAGGTGGCTACGGCGTGGACCGGCGCCGTGTTTGGCGTGATACTGACCCCGCATGCGTGCCCGGCACGGTGTGAGGGCATTGAGGGCACGGCGCCGAGCGGAACTGCCGGGTTGGGACCGGCGCCGTGCCTGTTCTTTGTGACGGACAGTCTTTTACCGTGCGATCCGCCGTGCCGTCAGGCCGTCCGGCGTACGCGTCGTTCCATCAAAGCGCCGAAACGCCGCTCAAATCCCGGCGGTGCTTGCTGTGCTGTGAGGTGGACCCCATCGGTTGGACAGGAATCGGGGTGACCTAAGAGAGAGTCCCACCGCGTTTCCAAAGCCCCTCCCGATCCGAGGGAGTGTCTGAGGGTCAGTATAGACCCAGATTTATACTTGTCAATACATTATTACTTCCTTTTCCTGTTGATGTGCCTGTGAGTATGTGGGCAACGCAGGAGCGTCGCGCGGCGATGCGGAAGCGTTGTCCACATACTCACAGGCGACGGCCTCGAAAATTTCGCGCGGCGTCCGATATCCCAATGACTGATGCGGGCGTACGTCGTTGTAAAACGCCAGCCATTCGCCAAGGCTCCGGCGCGCCTCGGTGACCGAGCCATACGCCTTGATATAGACATCCTCATATTTCAGGCTCCGCCACAGCCGTTCGATGAAAATATTGTCCAAATACCGCCCCTTGCCGTCCATGCTGATCCGAACGCCGCGGCTCGCCAATTCGTCCACGAACGCGGCGCTGGTGAATTGCACACCCTGATCGGTGTTAAAGATTTCCGGCGGCCCATACATCTCAGTCGCTTCCCGCAGCGCCTCGACGCAAAAATCCGTCTCCATGATGATCGACAGCCGCCACGACAGGACCCGCCGGCTAAACCAGTCCATTACCGCCACCAGATAGACAAACCCTTTGGCCATCGGGATGTAAGTGATGTCCGCGCACCACACCTGGTTCGGCCGGTCGATGGTCAGACCGCGCAACAAATATGGATAAACTTTGTGATCCGGGTGGCCCTTGCTGGTGTTGGGTTTCTGGTAGATCGCCTCGATCGCCATCACCCGCATCAGCCGTTTGGCCCGCTTGCGGTTCACCGCCCAGCCTTCCCGACGGAGAACGGCCGCCATCCGGCGGGATCCATAAAAAGGCCAGGCCAGATGCAGCTCATCAATCCGCCGCATCACCGCCAGATCGTCCGCGCTCACCGGAACAGGCCGGTAATATAAGGTGGAGCGCGCGATCTTCAGCAGACGGCATTGCGCCACGACCGGCAGGACCGGGTCGTCATGGTCTACCAGTGCGAGCCGTTCGGGACGGTTCATGGCCCAGACCGTTTGCGAAAAAAATCCCGCTCCACCGTCAGTTGCCCGATCTTTTCAAACAACGGAGCCATCAGGGCCTCGTCCGCTTCGGCCTTGCCGTTCACTCCAGCCGTGCCCCGTGCAAAAAGCGACGCCGTTCCTTCAAGCAAGGTTTTCTTCCATGCATGAATCTGGCTGGCATGAACCC
>PLSZ01000522.1 GCA_003164305.1 Acetobacteraceae bacterium | reverse complement strand
ATGTTTCGGACGCCTGGTATAAGTCCAGCCAAACCGTAACGACTTCCAATATAAGTTTTGCCAGAGCAGGAAATCAACAGCGCCGCGATAACCTGGCCTGGAAATTCACTGCCGTTTGATGCGCAAACTCATCACCTCCGTCGTCTCGTCCGCCCGCGGCGCGTACTCGAACCCCCGCCGAGACGCCCACACGCTGAGTTGAAAATACAGCGGCACCACCGCCGCGTCCGTCCCAATCGCCAGATCGATCGCCCGCCCGAGCAATTCCGCGCGCGGCTTGTCATCCACCGTCCGCAACGCCTGTTCCATCAGCGCATCGAATGCCGGGTTCGAATAACGCATCCGATTTGACGCCCCAAACCCCCGCGCCGGATCGTACGTGCCCAATAACGACCGCAACCCCGCCGAACTCTCCCCGGTCCCCGAGTTGATGCCATTCAGAATAAAGCTGAACTTCGGCGTCTGATTGGGACCGCCCGACGTCGCCGCGGCGAAGAAAATACTCCCCGGCAACACCTCGACCGTCACCCGGATCCCGACTCGCGTCAGCATCTGCGCCACCGCCTGGGCCACCTGAACATCGTTGACGTAACGATCCCGCGGGCCATGCAGGACGACGTCGAACCCGTTCGGATAACCAGCCTCGGCCAGCAATTGCCGCGCCCCCGCCGGATCGAACCCATCCGGCTTCAACCGAGGGCTGGTGCCAAAATAAAACCCCGGCAGCAACTGCCCGGCCGCCTCCCCCGCGCCTTCCAGGACCTGCTCGGTCAGCGCCTGACGGTTGATCGCTTTGGAAATCGCATGCCGCACCCGAGGATCGAGAAACGGATTCTTGCCACCGGAACCGGAAACATCCGGCGTCTCAGTACGAAACTGATCGAACCCCAGAAAGATCATGCGATTGGTCACGCCGGAAACGACGCTGATCTGCTGATCCGCCTTCAGCCGGGCGATATCCGGCGGCGGCACCGCGTCGATGAAATCCACATCGCCGGCCAGCAACGCCGCCACCCGCGAGGCGCCCACCTTGATGAACCGCAATTCCACCTGATCGAACGCGGGTTTGCCACCCCAGTAATCCGGGTTCGCCACCATCGTGATCTTGCCGCCCGGCACGAACGAGACAAACCGATACGGCCCAGTACCGATCGTCGCCCGCCCATCGTTGAACTCCGCGTTGCCCGCGTTTTCCGCCAGCTTGCGCCGCACCACCATGACGTTCGCCAGATTGTTCGGCGCGATCGGATTGGGCGCGTCCGTCTTCACCTGAAACACCGTGTCCGACACACGAACGAACGTCATCCCGGTGGAGAACATGCCAAATCCCGACGGACTGTTCGGAATCTCCCCCGAACGCCGAACCGAGAAAGCGATGTCGTCGAACGTGACCGGCGCGCCGTCCTGGAAATGCAATCCCGGCCGCAGAGTGAATTCCCACGTGGTGTCGTCAACCGTTCGCCACGATTGCGCGAGGCCCGGCACCGGTTGCTGCCGCTCATCGAAATTGGCGATGCCGTCGAAGAAATGCTGCGCGACCGCGTTGTTCGGCGTGAAGTTGTGATAGTGCGGATCGATCGACGTCGGCTCCAACCCCAGCCCGACCTTCAGATCGGTCGCGCCCGCCGCGTGCGCGCAAAAGACGACGACCGCGGCAAACGCCGTGCGCGCGAACTTCAAGCGGGCATCGCCATCTCGGGGATCTCACCGTCGAGCGTCGTGCGCCGCATGTGCCGGATATATTTCTCTTCGTCGTATCCCATCGCCTTATGCAGCATGCAACGATTGTCCCACAGCACCGCGTCGAACGGCCGCCAGTGGTGCCGATAAACGAACGCGTCATTTTGCGCGAAGGCGAACAACTCCTCGATCAGCGCACGGCCTTCGTCTTGTGGCATGCCCTCGATGTCCCGCGCCCACCGCCCAATGAACAGCGAGGACCGGCCCGTGTGAGGGTGCCGGCGCACCAGCGGATGAAACATGTCCGGCCGGTCGCGCTTCTGCGCCTCGGTCAGCGCCGGCAGATCCGGATAATGGATATGATGCATATCGACGCGGCTGAAACGCCCGCGCTTGCCCTGAATGGCGCTTTTGAGTCGTTCCGGTAACGCTTCGTACGCGGCGTACATGTCGGCGAACAGCGTATCGCCGCCTTCCTCTGGTAACGTGATGGCGTGGAGCATGGAACCGGCGTTGGGAATTCGCTTGTCCTCACCATCGGAATGCCAGCCCAGTCCGACGCGGCGGGAGCCGAAGGGCTTGCCGTCGCGCTCTTCGTTGGCGATGACCATCACTTCGGGGAAATCGGGCAAATTGAATTCCCGCTCCATGATGTGCAGCGGACCGAACCGGCGCGTGAAAGCGACATGCTGCCCCGAGTCCATGCGCAGATCGCGAAACACCAGAAAACTGTGATCGAACCACGCCTGCTGAATTCGGGCGAACCCGGGATCGGGCAAAGGTATCGCCAGATCGAGGCCGATCACCTCGCAGCCAAAGCCGCGCCCCATCGGTTTGAGTTCTATCGTGGTTGAAAAATCGGTCGCATCCACGCGCGCCCCCTGTCGAAAACTGGCTTCCCGAATGATAGAAGCAATTGCCGCGGTGCGACAATGGCGCGCTATCGCCATTCCGACAGCCGCCGTGTGACCTTCGTCAGGAACCGGCGCCGGTGCTCCGGCCGATCCACATCCATTCCCGGCAACCCCAGCCACTGGACGCGGCATTTTGGCGCGCACAACGGCCGCAGTCCGCCTCTCATCGCCAGGCGGTCCGGCCAACAGACCCACCACAGCAACCACCAGGGCGAGCCGTACGTCGTTACTACACCGATCCGTCTGATGTTCGTCAGCAATGGCTGCAACACCTTCGCGCCACCCAGTTGGAACGCCACCCCCGGCACCCACACCCGATCGAACCATCCCTTCAACATCGCCGGCATGCCGAACCACCACGTCGGGTAAACCAGCACCAGCCCCTCCGCCCGCCGCACCGCCGCGACGTGATCCTCCAGCCCGCGCGCGTTCTCGCTTTCGTCGAAATAGACGCCACGCTGATGCTCTGACAGCACGGGATCGAACCCCTCGGCGTAAAGGTCGCGCACTTCGACCGAGTGCCCGGCCGAGGTCAGCCCGCGCACCGCCGCGTCGCGCAGAGCGGCGCCGAAACTGTCCGGCCGAGGGTGGCAGTAAATGACCAGGACCCGCATTGGCACTCCGTCGATAACGCCGGTCCCGGAACCATGACCGACCTTTGATCTGGATCAAAGACGCCGCCCGCCCTCGCGCGAACACTCTCGCCGGAAACGTCGCGGCGCGAAGGCAGCCCCCTGCCCGCGCGGCCGTTTCGCACAGGGAGGATAGCAATGGGCCTGATCCAAGGAGCCGCGACAGTCGATCGCCTGCGTGAGGAAATCCAGGGCGTCCGCTACCGCGACGCGACGTCCACGTTCTGTCGCCTCATGACCGAGCAGGACCGCCCACTCAAGGATATGATCAAGGCAGCCATCGCCTCGGCGGCCCCGTACGTCCAGGTCCCGTCCCATCTGATGCAACTACCGAACGGTGAACTGCGAGGCGTCAACTACGACCATACCATTCTGGGGTGGCGCGGCGCGATCTCCCTGATGGGCGAACTCGGCGGCTCCCGCGGCATTCTGCCGAACATCCAGGCCATGTGGTACGTCCCGCAAGGCCTCAATGTTTGGGAGCAGGTGATCTGCGAATTCCCCGGCCACTACGCGCGCGACGGCGAGCAATGCGGCAAGAAGTTCCCCGGCCCCGACGAAAGCGTCAATCGTTTCGATGGCCCAGCGTGGAATGTCCCAAGAATCTACTTCCAGGATCACGATCCGATCGAAGGCGGCTCCGTCGATGAACGTCTGGCCCGCATGAACTGGGCGATCTCCGAGGGCGACAAAGCCGAGGCCTACGGATTGTTCCTTGGGCTGGCGCGCGATCCCGTCAATCGCCGTCGCCTGAAGGACGCGATCCTGTTCGCCGGCATCACCGACCTGCAAGACACCATCATCAACCGCGGCGGCTACCAGAACATCGGCCACAAGGCTTTGCGAGCCCGCGCGCTGGTGGATATCGCCGATTATCTCGGCTGGGACAACGCGCATGAGCTTTTCTATACCGTCGTGCCGGACCTCGGCTGCTCGCCGCGGCTTTACGGGCTGTGGTCGGAGATCTGCACGATCTGCAAGATGGAACTCCCGGGATATGCGTCGATTCCGAAACGGTCAGACAAGCCGCTGACCGAACGCGAACTCGACGTCCTGACCGAGGCGATCGTCTGGGGTGGCCCGTTCGACGTCAACGCCGCGATCATGGGGTTCTTCAAACGCGGCGCCGGTATCCTGGACGTCGGTGACGCCGTGATCGCCTGCTTCCAACGCTATCTGATCGACGTGCTGGAGCATCCGAACGCCTTCCTGCATCCCACCCACGCGCTGGACTACATGAATGTCGTGCAGTCATGGGTTCGAGATTACGACAACCCGCACCAGGTGAAGGCGGTGTTCATGGGCGCCCGCTTCATGAACGACACCATCCGCTCCAACGCAAACTTCCCGCGCGATCCCACGTTCAACCTGGAGCCGCGCGCGAAATACCGGTCGTGGGCCGACGACATCCCGATCGACCGTCTGCTGCCGGTTCTGAAGGACCACGTGCTGGCGCAGGACGCGCCCAGGTCGTGCGCTCTGGTCGATTCGTACCTGGAACGCACCAGTGAGCGGCACGATCTGCTCGACACCATCACCTACGCCGCGTGCCACTGGCAGAACGATCCGCATGTGATGCGCAATGGCGCGTCCTCGCTGGAGGAGTTCCGCCACAACCGCACCTCCCGCCGCGATGACATCATCCGCGGCTACGTCAAGCACCAGTCGCGATACGTGAAGCGCGCGCCGACGCACGATTGCTTCCACGTCTACGTCGATTACTTCAAACCCGCCAACGCGTGAGGACCCGTCATGAGCGATGACCAGACACTGGCCGAGTTCTGGCGGATCCGTAACGCCGCCGCCGTGACCCTCGCGCTGACCGAGGAACAAATGCGCCGCGTCGTCCAGACCGCGAGCGTCGAGCAGCTTGTCGCGTTGTTCGAAACCTTCTCGCCCGCGCGTTCGGCCGGTCCCGAGTGGACGCGCACCTTCGATCCGTTAGTGGAACATCTATGGGCCTGGGGCGACAGCGAAACAATCGCCGCCGTCGCGGAACTGTTCCGCGCCCGAGGCCTGCCCTGGGCTTCGGTCGCGAACGCGCTGTCCCCCAACCAGGGCGACCGGCTCCGCGCCGCCACACCACATCCCTCCTGGGCGCGCCAACCCGCGTTCGGACTGATCTGATAACGCCGCCTCGCCTCACCCAAAGATCGGCTCGACCGCATAAGCATCAGGACAAGGCCGGCGAGGGCGAAATCCCTCCCCCGAACGTCATCCACGGCTCCTCCATCGTCATCCTCAGCCCCTTCATCGTCATCCTCAGGCCCTTCATCGTCATCCTTGGCCCCTTCATCGTCATCCTCGGGGCCTT
>PLSZ01000145.1:8472-14860 GCA_003164305.1 Acetobacteraceae bacterium | reverse complement strand
CGATGCCCAACGCCTGGCGCATCGGTAATCTGACCATCGCCGGCGTCGTCATGGGCATCGGTGAACTGGCCTTTTGCACATCCGTTCTGATTTTCGGTGTCTACCAGATGGGCTACGGCATCGGTACGCTCAGGACGCTGGCGTTCGTCGNNGTCGTCATCGTGTTCGGCAATCAGGCAACCACCTACAACAATCGCGAACGCCGGCGACTGTGGTCGTCTCGCCCGAGCAACTGGTTGGTCGCGTCCTCCGTCACGGACATTTCGATCGCGGCGATCCTGGCGATCACCGGCGTCGCGATGACTCCGCTGCCGGTCGAGGTCGTCGGCGGCACGCTCGGCAGTGCGTTTGTTTTCGCGTTCCTCATGGATTTCGTGAAGGTTCCCGTCTTCCGGCGGCTGGGGATCGGCTGAACTCCCGCGACCGCGTCGTTCGAGCCGATTTGAGTAGTTTCCGAGGCTGCCTCACGAGACCTCCGCTATGTACCGTCGCGTTGTCGCTCCGACCGTATACCACCGGAGGTTTCCGATGATGCGGGTTCGGCCGAGCGCGCGATGACGATCGCGAGGCGCTGTCTCATTCTGAAAGAGGATCCAATGGAAAAAGTTGATACCGTCGTCGCGGTCTTCGCGAACCATGACGCGGCCGAAGCGGCCGTCAAGAAGCTCTCCGCTTCAGGCTTCGCGATGAAGAATCTCAGCCTTGTCGGAAAGGGATATCACACCGAAGAAAAGGTCGTCGGCTTTTACAACATCGGCGACCGGGTCAAATTCTGGGGCAAGCGGGGCGCGTTCTGGGGCGGTTTCTGGGGCTTGTTCCTCGGCGGGTTGTTCATGAGCGTTCCCGTCATCGGGCACGTCGTCGTGCTCGGATATTTGGCGGCGGTGGTATTCTCAGGGATTGAAAACGCCGTGGTGCTTGGAGGGTTGAGCGCGCTTGGCGCGGCGCTCTATAGCATCGGGATTCCTAAGGACAGCGTACTTCAATACGAGGCTGACCTGACAGCCGATGACTTTCTGGTGATGGCACACGGCACCGTCGCGGAAGTGGCACGGGCCAAGGCAATCCTGGGTATCGCCAATGCCACGCGTCTCGATGTGCATGCCGGCACCACAGCGGATCAGCCGGCCCACGCGGCTGTCTGAACAATCAGCATCTCCGCGGTGAACGACACCCAGAAGGCCGAGCACGGGGACCAAAACTTTTG
Organism: Acetobacteraceae bacterium; assembly: GCA_003164305.1. Next base: position 13,653 of record PLSZ01000145.1, on the reverse strand, counting down.
GTCCCCGGCTGAAATGCGACCGTCATACCAACCGGCCAACGGAATGACGTACCGGCCCTATCCGTCATGCCAGGGCCCGACCCCATAGGCATCAAGATAAGGCCGGCGAAGGTGAAAACCATCCCCCGAACGTCATCCTCGGGCTCGACCCGAGGATCGGCCGGCCCAGACGCGTCATCCGACTTTCGACCTCCTTGGCGTGTCGAGAGATCCTCGGGTCGAGCGCGAGGAAGACGTCACAGGGGCTTCGCGACCGACGGCCAACGTCAACGCCGGCAGGTATCAAACCATCAACGGCCGCCGGCTACCGCTTCCAACTTCTTCGCGGCGTGGGATTTCGCGGTGCGATCGTCCGAAGCGCCCACGAAATCCAGAACCACGCGACCGGCCACTTTGCCGTGCTGCAGCCTGTTGAAGATGTCGTTGATCGCCGACAACGGTTGCAGCTCGATATCGGCCTTGATCTTGCCTTCGGCGGCGAACGCGAGAGTCTCAGCCATATCCTCGCGGGTACCGACGAAGGAGCCGCGAATGGTGATGCAATTCGCCACGATGTCGAACAGAGGCACGGGGAAATCGCCCGGCGGCAGACCGACCAGGACGCAGGTGCCGCGCTTGCGCGCCATGCCGATGCCCTGCTTAAACGCGGAGAGGGACGGCGCGGTGATCAGAACGCCGTGCGCGCCACCGTTGGTGCCCTTCTTAACGGCTTCACCCGCGTCCGCGTGTTTCGCATTCACCACGAAATCCGCGCCCATCTGTTTCGCCAACGCGAGCTTGCCATCATCGATGTCCACCGCGCAGACCTGAAGTCCCATGATCTTGGCATATTGAATGGCGAGATGTCCGAGGCCGCCCGCGCCCGAGATCACGATCCACTCGCCCGGTCTCGCTTCGGTTTCCTTTATTCCCTTATAGGTGGTGATCCCGGCGCAGATCAGAGGCGCCGCGAGTTTCGGATCGAGGCCCGCGGGTATATGGGCCACGTAGTTCGGATCGGCGATCACGTACTCGGCGAAGCCGCCATTCTTGGTGTAGCCGCCAAACTCCGCCTCGCCGCAGACGGTTTCCCATGCCGACAGGCAGTGCTCGCAGTGACCGCAGGCCGAGTAGAGCCATGGCACGCCGACTCGGTCGCCCTCTTTGACGATCGTTACGCCTGCTCCGACGGCGGCGACACGGCCGATGGCTTCGTGCCCCGGAATGAACGGAAGTTTCGGTTTGAGTGGCCAGTCGCCGGTCGCCGCGTGAAGGTCCGTGTGGCACACGCCGCACGCCTCTGTTTTCACCAAAATCTGTCCTGGGCCTGGGGTGGGAATGTCCCACTCCTGGAACAGCAACGGCTTGCCGAACTGCTCGACAACAGCGACGTGCATTTTACCGGCCATGGGGGGATCTCCTGCTTTCATGATTGAAACGACGAGTCACGCGGCGGCTTTCAGGCCCGGTCCGCGCATGGCCTCGATCATCTTCGCCAGCACAGTCGCCGTGGACCATCTCGCGGTTGTCCGAACAGAACAGCGCGTTGACGATCCCCACGTAGCCTTTGCCCTGTCGGCGTTTGAACAGGCAGGACTTATGCACAACGCCGCGGTGGACGATGAGGAACGCCTCATCGTCCGCCGAAGAGCTCGTGCCTTACAGCGGCGCCTCGGCCTTCACGTAGCGAACCAGCTTTTTGTTCACGAATTGCTGAATGCCCATGTCGCCGAGTTCGCGCCCATAACCAGAGTCCTTAATGCCGCCAAACGGAAGTTCGGCATCGGACCAGGATATGTTGTTGATGAACATCATTCCCGTCTCGACCCGGCTGGCCACGCGCTGGCCGCGGGCGATATCCTTGGTGAACACCGAGCCGCCCAATCCGAAATCGGAATCATTGGCGAGCGCGATCGCCTGATCTTCGTCCTTGACCACGAAGAACAGCGCGACCGGGCCAAAGAATTCCTCTCTGAAAGCGGGGTTGTTCGGCTTAATGTCCGTCAAAATCGTCGGCTGCATATACGATCCTGGGCGGTCGATCCGCTTGCCACCCATAAGCACCTTGGCCCCGTGAGAGATCGCGCCATCGACCTGTTTCAAGAGATCGACCAAAGCCGATTCCGAGGACAACGGTCCGAGTGTCGTCTTCTCGTCCATTGGGTCCCCGGCTTGCAACGCCGTCAGCGCCGCCTGAAATTCTTCCAGGAACTTATCGGCGAGTTTATCGATGACGATGAACCGCTTCGCGGCGCAGCAGGTTTGCCCGGTATTATACATCCGTCCCCAAACCGCCCATTTAACGGTGTGTTCGAGATCGGCGTCCTCAAGGACAATGAACGCGTCACTGCCGCCAAGTTCCATCGACGACGGCTTGAGGTTCGTTCCGGCCCGCGCCGCGATGCTTCGGCCAGCGGCGACGCTGCCGGTCAGCGCCACGCCTTTAACGCGCGGATCGTCAACGACCCGATCCGACTGCTCGTGGGAGATCAGCAGGTTGGTATACAGACCGGCGGGCGCCCCGGCGTCGATCCAAAGTTTCTCGAACGCGATCGCGCATTGCGGCACGATGCCCGCGTGCTTCACCACCACGACATTGCCCGCCATCAAATGCGGGCCGGCGATCCGGGCCAGCTGGTAGTATGGGAAATTCCAGGGCTCCACGCAGAAAATCACGCCGATTGGGCTGCTCTCCATATGGCCTTCGCCGAGCGACGGCTTAAGCTTCACCGGCGCGAGAAAACGTTCCGCGTTCGTGGCGTAATAGGCGAGGATGTTTGAACTGAACTCCACCTCGCCGCGCGCCTCGCTGATGCGCTTGCCCATCTCGAGCGTCATGATGCGCGCGAATTCGTCCGCCCGTTCATGGAGAAGAGTGGCGGCTTTCGTCACGATAGCGGCTCGATCGGCATAGGTCTTGTGCCGCCAGATGTTGAAGCAGGCCTCGGCGGCCGCGAGTCTTGTCTCAAGTTCCTTGTCGGTCAGGTCCTCGAATTTCTTCAGCAGTTCGCCTTTGGCGGGGTTGACGCTTTGGTAGGTCATGACTGGATCTTTCTCAGAGTTGAAGCGGTGGCCACGTCAGCACGCCTCAATGATGACCTTGAGCGCGCGCGTATCGGCGGCGTGTCCAAAGGTCTCATACGCTTCGAGGATGTGGTCGAGCCTGAAGCGATGGGTTATCGGCGGCTTCGGATCGATCTTGTGCGACCGCGGACTGTTCAGCGGCATCGGCGTGCTGACAGTATCGACCGGGCGTGTGGTGATGCTGATGTCGCGGTCCCAAAGATCGCGTCCGTTGGCGCCTGGATCGCCGGCTTCGGCCGCTTTTCCAACGCCTTCTTTCCAGGGCCATGATATACAAATGCTTGCATCGCGCATTCCTGCTTTTATGGAATAAAAGTGAAACGACCCAAGCGAGTGCCGTCAGGCCCGCTTGCCCGCTATGCAGCGGAGCCGGGGCATGTGCGAACCCTAAATGGCGCGAACCGTCCGCGGCAGACTCGGAAACTACTCACGACGGTCCCGGACAAGCTCCATTACAGGACGAAACAATCCGGCCTGACCAGGCGTGACACCTGGAATGCCACCGACCACACGCCAACGCGGAGCGATCACCGCGCCGCGCTGTCCAGCACGCGCACTGAGTAGTTCCCGAGGCTACCGCGCGCGGTCAGGGGGTGAGCATGATCGCGCGGAATAAGAGCCGCGACCGGTCAGTGCTTCCGCGGGGCTCGCCGCGGCCGCGATCGACGGCACGGCCGCCGAACAGATAGGAAACGACCATCATGCCGCGTACCGTCAGGGATATCATGTGGTCGGAATCTCTGTCCGTGCTTTCGCGCACCGATCGCGTTCGCCAGGACGTGTTCCGGCCGACCGAGGGGGGCTGGGAGCCACCGATCGATGTGTTGGAGACCGAAACCGGTTTGCTCGTCGTCGTGGCGCTGCCGGGGGTTCGCCGCGAGGAGATCGAATTTGGCATCGCCCACGGCGATCTGTTTGTCAGAGGAATAAGGCGCTGGCCCACCGAGCGCCGGCCAGCCAGGGTTCATCGTATCGAACTGCCGCACGGCCGCTTTGAACGACGATTGCCGCTGCCGCCCGGCACCTATCAACTTGTCGGCCATGACCTCACGGATGGTTGCCTCGTTCTGACTCTCCGAAGGCTCGCGTAATGAATGCGCCGGATGTCACGCTTTTGGAAACCACCAGTTCGGCCGATGTGCTGATCCTCGTTCCGGTGACGGACACTGTCCTGATGCCGGGAATGATCATGCCTTTGGCGATCGGCCGTCCCGCCGCCGCGACGGCGATTCAGGAAGCCGCCCGCACGGATAAGCACCTGGCGGTCGTGTTGCAGCGAGAGCCGTTCGCGGACGCGCCGGATCTGAACGATCTGCACGCGATCGGCACCGAAGCGCGCCTGCTGCGCTACTTCACCGGCCGCGATGGGTCGCACAATGCGATCGTTCAGGGTGTCGGCCGAATTCGTCTCGAAACCGTGGTGCACGATCAACCTTATCCCGCGGTGACGATGCACCGCATCGCCGAGCCGGACGGAAGAAGCCCGGAGATCGATGCGCGGTTTCATCAGGTGCGCGAACGCTCCCTGGAAATTTTGCGCCTGATCGAGCAGGCCCCCGCCGAATTGTCGGCGGCCATAGCGGCGGCGGAGCATCCCGGGGCGCTCGCCGACCTTGTGACGGGCGTGCTGGACCTGACGCCGGCCGAGAAGCAGGAAATCCTCGAGACCGTCGAACTGCTGCCGCGCCTCGATCGGGTGATCGCGCGCCTGGCGTACCGGCACGAGGTTTTGCGCCTGTCGCACGATATCGGACAGCAAACCCGCGAGGCGATGGGTGGCAAGCAGCGCGAATTCATGCTGCGGGAGCAACTCAAGGCGATCCAGAAGGAGCTTGGCGAATCCGGCGACGACTCAACCGAGCTCGATGAACTGAAGCAGAAGTTGGAAGCCGCCGGCATGCCTCCCGACGTCGCGGTTCACGCGCGGCGGGAGATGCGCAGGCTTGAACGGATGCAGGAAGGCGCGGCTGAAGCGGGCATGGTCCGTTCCTATCTGGAATGTCTCGTGGAACTGCCCTGGCGCATCGCGGACGAACCGCCAATCGATATCGCGGAGGCCCGCCGCGTGCTCGATGAAGATCACTTCGATCTGGAAAAGATCAAGCGCCGCATTCTCGA
>PLSZ01000145.1:0-8461 GCA_003164305.1 Acetobacteraceae bacterium | reverse complement strand
GACGAGGCGGAGATCCGCGGCCATCGGCGCACTTATGTCGGTGCGATGCCCGGCAACATCATCCAGGCGATCCGGCGGGTGGGCGAACGAAACTGCGTTGTCATGCTCGACGAAATCGACAAGTTGGGTGGCGGAGGTTTCCAGGGCGACCCGGCGTCCGCCTTGCTCGAGGTTCTGGACCCGGAACAGAACGGCACGTTCCGCGACGCGTATCTCGCGGTGCCGTTCGATCTCAGCCGCGTGCTGTTCATCGCCACGGCGAACGTTCTGGATACCGTTCCGGGACCGTTGCGTGACCGAATGGAAGTGGTTCGGCTGTCCGGCTATACCGCCGAGGAGAAGGTGGCGATCGCGCGCGGCCACCTGATCCCGCGACAGCGGAAGCAAAACGGCCTCGCGGACGATACGATCGATCTTGATGACGCCGCGCTCAACCTGCTGATCGACGGTTACACGCGCGAGGCCGGGGTGCGGNNACGGGGCTCGCCTGGACGCCGGTCGGCGGCGACATTCTTTTCATCGAAGCCAGCCGCATGCCTGGGCATGGCAAGCTGATCCTGACCGGTCAACTCGGTGACGTGATGAAAGAAAGCGCCCAGGCGGCGTTGAGCCTGTTGAAAACGCGGGCGGCGGGGTTCGGGATCGAGGGGGACGCGTTCGCCACCATCGATTTGCATGTGCACGTTCCCGCGGGTGCCACGCCGAAGGATGGCCCATCCGCGGGTGTGGCGATGTTCGTGTCGCTGACCTCGCTCATGCTCGGCCGGGCGATCCCGCCGACAACCGCCATGACCGGGGAGATCAGCTTGCGCGGCCTTGTGCTTCCTGTCGGCGGCATCCGGGAAAAGGTCATCGCGGCGGCACGCGCGGGCATCGACACGGTGCTGCTGCCCGCGCGCAACCGGCGGGACTTCGACGAAATTCCGCCGAGTGTCCGGGAACGGTTACGGTTCGTCTGGCTCGAAACGGTTGACGATGCCGTGGCGGCGACGATCGGCCCAGAGACGCCGCCCGCGTTCAACAAGGGAACGGCGCCGCGTGCGACTGGTGGGCGCCGGAAGGCCGGCCTCGTTCCGCTACCATGAGGTTTCGCGATGTCCGAACATGAATCAGGTACTGTGTTTCATCCGACGCAGTACCGGCTGGCGCTTTCCAGATGGGATAATGAAGGCGGCGCGGTCTGTGATGACGTGCCGGCGGGGACCTCATCCCGCGTGTCTCCGTCCGCGTCCAGGACGCTCACGAACGTCGAACTCGTGCAGTTGCATATACGTGTGATCGCGCTGGAAAATCTGGTGGTCGCGTTGCTCGCGGACGCATCCGAACGGCAGCTCGGGTACGTTCGAGAGATGGCGGCCCGAATCGCGCCGGAGCCGAATTTCACGCAACATCCGTTGACGATCCGCGCGGCGACCCAAATGACAAATCTTATGCGTAAGGCGAGGCGACGCTGACGTTCATGCCCGCTTTATAATATTCCGATATAAGAACATATAATGCCCCCATCGAGAGACCAACGGGACCACCACCGCTTCGCATCGGTGATGCCACTCGCGCCGGTTACGATTAACCGTTCCAGGCTGTAACCATTCGTCTCGGGTTACGAACGGTCCTGTGATCGCGCGTCTTCGGTGGAGGGTTGGAGCAGGACCCGAGATAGAGAGCGGCCGTGGCGAAGCCTCCCACGGCCAGCAGAGCCAACGACCCAAACCCAATCGGCGTCATCCCGGTCTTAACCAACAGCCCGGCCACCCAAAGGAGGCACACGAGGCGATGCGTGAACATCCCCGCGCGAAATGGATTGGCCAGGCCTCCCGCGCGCCCGTTTCCGGCCCGCTCGAACACCGCACGGAGCACCATGATAGCCCCTAGCCCGAACAAAATCAGCGCGAATTGGAATATCCCGAGGCCCAGAGTTCCGGTCTTCGCCGCCTCGGATGCACCAGGGGCCTGGGACAAGATCCAGGCGAGCGCCGAAAGGTCGGTGCAAATTCGCGCCAGCCGAAAGCAGTCAGCCGCCATGTGTCTGCAAAGCCTGTCGACCAGCGGCTGACACACGCCGTCGATGAGCGCGCCATCGAGGCGCGCGAGACCATCATGCATTATTGCCCCCTCGATCACTGACCCCATTGCCATCCGGACCCGGTCCCCCGGGTAGCGCTTCATCGATGGCACATTAGGACCACGAGGTTAACGCATGGTTACGGCGTCTAGCCGCGTTCAGACCCGTTGACTGTCCTCTGGCGGACATTGGCCGTCACTCCATCTGGCGGGCGTGACCTGAAAAAGCGCGATACCCGCGCGCCGATGCGCCCGACGAGCTGGTGAAATCGCCGGAATGAGGCGATCCCAGATCGCGACCTTGCCCCTTCCAGTCCTGATATTTCATGATCCCGCGCCGATATCTCGAAAATATCAATTATGAGATAGGCTTGGGTATGCACGCGTGAGTAGTTTCCGAGCCTACCACGCTCCTCAATCCGTCATCTATGGTATTACAGTCGGTTGCATCCGGGCAATCGACTTCAGGTCCAGCGCGGGGGCTCGACCGGTGCCGTCGTCAAAGGTGGCGGCCTCCGGCCGTCACGCACCAGGTGATCCCGTCCGGCCAGAAAACGAGGGAGGCAGCGATGCACATAGCCAAGCAAACCGTGGAACCGACCAGCAGCATGTCCGGGACGGCGATACGGCGGCCCCCGTCGCCTGACGCGTTCGACATCGTGGAACCATTCGGCACCACGATCACGGTGCGGCGCTCTAACGAAATCTACAAGCATGACGAGCCAGCGCAATTCTGTTGGAAGATGCTCTCTGGTTGTGCCCGTTCAGTGCAGTTGATGGAAGACGGACGTCGCCAGATCGGCGAATTCCTCTGGCCGGGCGACATGCTGGGAATGAACGACCTTCAAACGTATTATGCCGATGTCGAAGCCGTCACCGACGTGACACTGCGCCGCTATCCTCGCCACGTGGTCGAGACATACGCGAACAGCCACGTCGCGCTCGCGCTTCGCCTGCGAATGATGACGCTGGCCAACCTGCGTTTCGCCCACCGGCAGATCCTTCTTCTGGGCCGCAAAACCGCGGTGGAACGAATCGCGTCATTCCTGTTGGCGATGGACAGTCATTCCGCCACGGGTGACGGACATCTGGTTGTCCTGCCGATGAGTCGCACGGACATCGCTGATCATCTCGGTCTGTCCATTGAAACCGTTTGCCGTAACCTGGTGAACCTCCAGCGAGAAGGAACCCTGGCGATCCAACGATCGGGCGTCGAATTACTTGATCGCGCTGCTTTGCTTGAGTTGGCGTGTGAAGCATAGCGGTAAGTTCGCGATCCAGGTATCGATGACGCCCAATTATCGAACGGTCTGATTTTCACGCGCCCACGTTCCAGATTTCTCAACGCCCCCTTTGAACAGCTCTGATGCCATGGCTTATTTTTCGTAATTTATGGCTTTTGCCGAGAGGCCAGCAGGACTCCCGCGCGGGAGGCTTTCATTCGTATCTTTCATTTTGGCCATTACTCCGCTGAAGGCTCGGGAAAAATCTCGCCCACCGTCGCCGACGGCAACAGCTTTTGCTTTACCGTCGATGCCACGGTGTTGCCTCCTTGCCCGATCGTCGCCAGGCCGCCGCTCGCCCATCCGGAACTGGCGACCGGACCATTAAGGGGCGTACCACCAGTGTGTATTAGTCAGGAAAAGTGACGTCCTGACCGAACCCGGTGATCTGTCGCGGCGATCGACGTCGCATCTGCTTCGCCGTCATGCGGGCCTGGCCGCGGTTCAACCGACGCTTAATCGAATGACCATCATGAGTATGATCACGATCGCGGTGAAGAGCCCTCCCAGAAGTCCGCATTCGAGCTTCGTGAAGCTGCGCTCTCGTTCCTTCTGCCACCAGCTGGCCATGTTGTTACCGTCTTCCATGATAGGCTCCTCAACTTTCATTCAACCCGGGGTGAACGTTCGAAGTACGTTGATTTAGTGGAAGCCTGATTGAGCCGTCATTGATCCGCGGCAATCCAGCACCATTTATTAGTGAAGACAGTACGCGTGGATCCGGAATTCGAAAGGTCAGAACCGCAGGCTCCGCGATAAGCATGTCCGTCAGACGCACCAATCGGAAAAGATCGAATTGACCATCATGCACGATGACGCTTCCCGGACCGCCAATACAGCCTGGCGGTCCGACCAGGGCAGCGTCGCCATCCTTATCGCGGTTTCGCTGACGATGCTGCTTGGGTTTGTCGCGCTTGGATCGGATGTCGTATTCGCGATGTACAAGCAACGTCAGATGGAGGCTGCCGCGGCCTCGGCGGCGCTGGCGGGCGCCGTCGCGCTGGCGACCGGACATCCGGCCAATTACAAAACCGAGGTGAACGCCGTCGCCACCGCCTCGGGTTTCACCACCGCCGTCTCGGGCGTCGCAATCACCATCAACAATCCGCCGAAGAGCGGCCCCAACACCGCGAACAACAATGCGGTCGAGGTGATCATCGCCCAACCGCAAACTTTGCCGCTGTTCGAAATGTTCGTGAGCGGGCCGTTGAATATCAGCGGCCGCGCGGTCGCGATCGCGGGCAGCAGCGGGAGCGCTTGCGTGCTGGCGCTCGACACGTCGTATACCACCGCGTCGGCGCCCGCGGTCGTCGATGGCAACGGCGCGAGCATCACGCTCAACGGATGCGGCATGGCGTCAAACGCCGGCGGGCCCGGCGCGCTGTCGGTCACCGGTGGCGCGGTGCTCAACGCGAGCGCGGTATCGTTGGTCGGTACCGACACCGTCAACAACGGTGGTACGATCACCGCCACGAACGGCGTTAAGACCGGGCAAACGGCGGTGACCGACCCATATGCCGGCATCACGGTCCCGGCCTTTACCGCCGGCCACTGCGATTACGGTTCGCTGCCCACCAACGGGTATTCGGTCAGCAATGGGTGGCAAAACCCAACGCTGAGCCCAGGGGTGTATTGCGGCGGATTATCGACGGGCGGCGGCGGCACCGTCACCCTGAACCCTGGTATTTATATCATTGATGGCGGCAGCTTTAGTCCCGGCGGCGGGACCACCGTGACCGGCACCGGAGTCACCATCGTGCTGACCGGCAGCGGCACCAACTATGCGACCGCGCAGATCGCGAATGGCGTTACCATCACCTTGAGCGCGCCAACGACGGGCTCGACAGCCGGCCTCGTGTTCTTCGCCGATCCGGCGGCCCCGGTGAATACCTACACGAGCAGCGTACAGGGCGGATCGGTCATGAACCTGACCGGCGCGCTGTATTTTCCGACCCAGACGTTGGATTATGGAAACGGATCAAACACCACCACGACGTGCACCCAATTGGATGCCTGGCATATCGTGTTCGAGGGCGGCGCCACGCTCAAAAGCAATTGCAGCGGGACCGGCACACTGCCGATCGGCGGATCGTCGAGCAAGCTGGTGGAATGATGCGCGGAACACGCGGGAACCGGGCTGGCGAACCACACCGGATGCGCCGTGAAGACGCGGGCTCATCACGTCCGATTCGTTGCCTCGCGGTCGAACCGCGGCACCAGTCGGGTGCGTCCGCCATCGAGTTCGGGCTGCTGGCGCCGCTGCTGCTCATCATGCTGACCGGTGTCGTCGAGGTCGGCATCGCTTCCTATCAGGCAATGCAGGTACAAGCCGCCGTGGAAGCCGGCATACTTTATGCCATTCAAAACGTACCGACCTCGATCACGCCGATCAGCGCGGCGTTCAGCTCGGCGATCATCACGGCGGTCCAAAACGCGACCGGAACGCCGGGCATCACCGCCACTCCCGTGCCGCTGGCGTTCTGCGGCTGCCCCAGTACCACGGCCGGCACCGGCGTCGTCTCCCAGGTTAATGACTGCACGACGAAGTGCGCGGACGGAACGGCGCCCGGCCAATATGTGACGGTGAGCGCCGCGCTTTCGCATCAGACGATCATGCCGTACCTCAATCTGCACCTCCCCGCCACATTGACCGCCAGTTCCACGGTCAGGCTGCAATAAGCCAATGCTCAGGCGGACACGAGGAACGAGCGGAGCGGAGGCGATCGAATTCGGCATCGTCATCCCCGTCGTGCTGATGTTCTTGCTCGGGATCGTCGACGTCGGCCGCCTGTTGTGGAGCAACGCCACCCTCGCGCACGCGGTCGAAGCCGCTTCGCGATGCGCGGTCGTCAACACAACCATCTGCGGCACGACAGCGACCATCCAGGCTTACGCGGTAACCCAGGCATGGAGTCTTGGACTGGCTCCCTCCGCCTTCACGGTGAACCTCACCGCGACGTGCGGTTATCAGGTCAGCGGAACGATGAATTTCAAATTCACCATCCCATGGTACTATACCGCTTCGCCATTTGGCGTGAGCAACTCGCTGACGCTCAACGCGATGGCCTGCTACCCGACATGAATGATACCGGTGGTCGAAAGTCTTGACTCCTGCCGCCCCTTCGTCATCGCCGGGCTCGACCCGGCGATCCATCACGGCCCGCACATTGCGCGGTGAGAGCTGGCCGGGCCGGGCCCGGCCATGACGCTGAGAGGCTGGCGGAACACCGTTCGGGCCTCGCCGCGCTTAATGTTGGCGCCAATGGGGCTCGACCTGGTGATCTGTCGCCGCACGCGCGGCGCGAGACGGCCGGGTCAGGCCCGGCCATGACGAAGAGAGGCAAACCGCGATCGGCCACGTTAATGCTTGAAGGCGTCGATCACGTGTATCGCGGCGGGTCCGATGACGATCATGAAAATCGTTGGCATGATGAACAGCATCATGGGGATCGTCATCAGCGTGGGAAGCTGGTTGGCTCGTTCCTCCAGATGGACCAGCGTATCGTTCCGCAATTCCGCCGATACCACCCGCAATCCCTGGGCGAGCGGCGTGCCGTAGCGTAACGTCTGCGACAACGTCGTCACCACCGATCGNNGATCGCTTGATCACGCTGGCGACGCGATCGATTCCATCTTCGAACGAGAGACCGGCTTCAACGCAAATCACCAACAGTTCCAGCGCATCCGGTAAACCCGACACGACCGCCTTGGCACGGCGCGCGACCCCCTTGCGGATGATCACGCTCGGCACGAACCAGCCGGTCATGCCAAGGCAGGTGGCAATCAACATCGGAATGGCCCTGGAACCGGAACTCCCCAGAAAATGCCTGGCCAGAAGGAAGCCGACGAGAGCCAGGCTGACGATCAGCACCATCCGGATAATTGTCAGCGTGCTGTCCGCCCGCGCTTCGGGGACACCATATTTATGCATCAGCCGTATCATTTCGTGTCGTTCGCGCTCTTCCGAACCGCGCAGGTTCGACCTGATCAGCGCTGGCGCCGCGGGCATCGAGCGTGTCAGCAAGACGTTGCTGGGATGTATCAGACTGGTCCGCTTCGCGACCGCCTCGCGAGTCATCCGGGCGCTGTACAAGACCAGTCCCATGCCACTGAGGCCCAGTACGAGCGCGGCGACCAGGACAAGCAATCCGCCAAACTGTATCGAGTTCAGATCGGAAATGCTCATGACGAACGGTGCCGCATATCAGGCATCGCCGGTTACGCTGCGCATCATCCGCCCGATGATGATGAAGCCGGTCAGCAGACTCCCCGTCGCGACCGCGACGAGCACTCTGCCACGCGGATCCGTCAGCAGCGGCGCGAGATAAGCCGGAGCCATGATCAGCAGCCCGCCGATGATAAAAAACGGGATCCCGCCCAGGACATAGGCCGACATTCTGACCTCACCCGTCGTGGCCTTTGCTTTAAGGCGTGCCGCCCGCCGTTTGCGCATGAGGTCGGACAGGATGTCGAGAGTCGTGGCGAGGTTCCCTCCCGTCGCCCGCTGTAACGATATGGCGACGGCGAAGAAGCGGAAGTCCGGCAATCCGATGCGCTCGCCGGCGGTCGCCAGCGCATCCTCGAAAGTGATGCCGATGGCCATCTTATCGGCGAGATTGGTGAAAACCTCGTTCACCGGCGGCAAAGCCTCCTGGCCGACCGCGCGAACCGCCGAGGTGATCGGCAGCCCCGCGCGCAGCATGCGGATCACCATATCGATCGTATCCGGGAACACCGCCATGAACTTCGCATCGGCGCCACCCTGCTGGTGCTTGAGCCAGGCGCGCGGCGCCCAGAGGGCGGCGAGGAGGGTCAACGGCACCACGAATAAACCGGACAAATGCAAACCCAGATGCGTCGCGGACCATGCCGCCACCGCCCCGCACAGGCCGATAACGATCAAGGTAATCCCACCGGCGGTCATGCCCCAGGTGCGCGGGAGACGCCATGAGCAAAAGCCGCGGACATGCGTTCCCAGCACCAGCCGCCAGCCGCTTTCGCCGGCCACGGTCATTTCAACCGTTCCGACGAGTGCCTTTTTTCCTCCGTCGTGGCCAACGAGGCCGATGCGACGGCTGAGGTCCAGCCGTGTCTTGCGGACCCGGGCGAGTGTGAGC
>PLSZ01000030.1 GCA_003164305.1 Acetobacteraceae bacterium | reverse complement strand
TGATCGCGCTGATGGACGATCAGGTCGCGGCGATGCGTCAGTTGGGAGTCGCCGCCGCGGCGTTGCACTCCGAACTGCCGCCGGAGGAAGCGCGCCATGTGTATCGCGAACTGGTCGAAGGCCAGCTCGATATGCTGTACGTGTCGCCCGAACGGCTTCTGGGCAATGGCACGATCGAGGTTTTATCGCGTCTGGAACTGGCGTTGTTCGCGATCGACGAGGCCCATTGCGTGTCGCAGTGGGGGCATGAGTTCCGGCCGGAGTTTCGCGATCTCGCGCGGCTGGGGGAATTGTTTCCGGGCGTGCCGCGGATCGCGCTGACCGCGACCGCCGACCCCAACACGCGCCAGGACATTCTCAGCGCGCTGAAGATGCAGACGGCGGAGGTGTTCCTCGCCAGTTTCCATCGTCCCAACCTGCATCTGGCGGCGGAGCCGAAGGTCGGCGAGACGGCGCAACTGTTGTCGTTTCTTGGCCGTCACAAAGGCGCGTGCGGCATCGTCTACTGCGGCAGCCGGGCGCGAACCGAGCGGGTGGCGGCGAAGCTGGTGGAAAAGGGCTTTCCGGCGGTGCCGTTCCACGCTGGCCTCGATCCCGTGGACAAGCGGGCGGCGGCGGAACGGTTCCGCTCGGGTGAGCCGCTGGTGGTGGTCGCGACCATCGCGTTCGGCATGGGCATCGACCGGCCCGACGTGCGGTTCGTCGTGCATCTGGACATGCCCGACAGCCCCGAGGCGTATTACCAGCAGATCGGCCGCGCCGGACGCGACGGCGATCCGGCGGAGACGTTGCTGTTGTACGACGGCCAGGATGTCGCGCGCGCCCGCCATTGGCTGGCGCAATCCTCCGCCCCCGCGGCGCAAAAGCGCGTCATGCGGCTGCGGCTGGAGGACATGGTATCGCAAACCGAAATGGCCGGCTGTCGCACCCGCGGGCTGCTGGCCTGTTTTGGCGAGACGATGGAGACGTCGTGCGGCCATTGCGACAATTGCGACGACCCACCGCTGACGTCCGACGCCACGCTGGATGCCCGCAAGCTTCTGTCGGCGGTGTATCGCACCGATCAGGTGTTCGGCGCGGTGCACACGATCGCCGTGCTGCGTGGGGAAAAGACCGAGGCGGTGCTGCGGCACGGTCATGACAAACTGTCGGTGTTCGGCATCGGCGCCGATCACGCGGTGCCATACTGGCGCGGCATCGTGCGGCAACTGATCGCCCTGGGCGCGCTGGACGTGGACACGCAGGGCCATGGCGGCTTGTTCCTGGTCGAGGAGAAGGCGCGGCCGATCCTGCGCGGGGAGACCGAGGTGCTGTTGCGGCAGACGGCGCCTCGGAAAACCGCGGTCGAGCGGCCGGCCCGCGGTCCGGCGGGGGCGACCGGGGCGTTCAGCCAGGCTTTGTTCGACGCGTTGCGCTCCTGGCGGGCGGCCGAGGCGAAAGCGCAGGCGGTGCCGCCGTATGTGATTTTCCACGACGCGACGCTGCGGGAGATCGCGGCGGCCCAGCCGGCGAGCCTCGACGAACTGGGGCAGATCAAGGGCGTTGGGGCCTCGAAGCTCCAGCGCTATGGCGGGCGGGTGTTGAAACTGCTGGGAGGGTAGGGGAGGCGCCGTTCCTCTTATGCTTCTGCTTTCGCCGTCGCGCCCACCCAGGTTCGGGTGCCGGGATATCCGGTTGGCTGGCGGGGGAAGGCGTGGGCTCCTTCGGTAGTGGAACAGCCAGGCCGCTCGATGGTTTCTCCCCGGCCCTGGGCCGCCACGTCCGCCACCGCTGGTGTCGTTGCCGCGGCCGGGCGCTCCGCTGCCTCGGACAGATCGGTCGCGCACGGATCGGCTCGTGTCTCGACGACCCATTGCTCAAACGGTGCGTCCAGCCATGACGTTTCCTGCCAGGGAGCGCCTCCGACGTTCTCCGGCATTGGGGCCGCCATGGCCGCGACGGTGGATTGGGGCATTGTCGCCGCCTCGGTTCGGTAAGGTTCACACCCTCGGGTTCGCAGCCGGTCCAGATGCCCCTGCACGAGGCGGCCCATGCCGATCAGACTGGAAATTCCGCGCGGTTTTCGCGCGTCAGGCATGACGTGCAGCACCTCGCGCGCGGTATCGGCGAGCACGGCGCTGAACAGCACCGTCTGCCCCGAGAGGGTCACGTCGATCACGTCGCGCGGCTGAAACGACAGAATGACATTCAGCGTATCGCTGTCCCGCGCGCGCCGCCGGCCGGCCGGCTGAGTGTCGTGATCCGACAGCGCGCGGATGATTCCATCCAGAGCGGGCATGGCGATATTCGCTTAGTCGAACGGATGGCCCATCGGCGCGGCTCTTTCTGGAACGACGAAAAAGGAAAATAATCCCGCGCTGGTTTCGCGCCAAGCGGAAACGTCGCGGCCTGAAACGGATAACCCGGCCCGCGCATCGCGTGGCGGCCGGTGAAGCACGCCAGTTCGATCGCCGGCTTCACGCATGTCGTCGCCGGCAGCTTCGAGGCGTTCATGCTGGTCGTGAACGGGCAACCGGAGGTTTCGCGCATGATCGTGGGCTTCCTGATACCGGTGCTGTTCCGCGACGTTGTCGGCGGCACCGTGCTGTTCGCGCTGATCTCCTATGCCCAGCTGGCGAAGGAGGTGTAGGGGATCAGCCCGTTCTCTCGTCATCCTCGGGCTCGAGCCGAGGATCGCTCGCACCACGCGCCGTGGCCGATTTTCGACCTCGTGGGCGCGTCCACAGATGCCCGGGTCGAGCCCGGGCATGACGACGGGGGATGATTTCGCCCTGGCCGGCGCTTATCCTGATGCATGGGGGCAGCGCCCCCCGCGGGTTTCAGAGCCTGCCCCGGGCTTGACCCGGGGGCAGCGCCCTGACGCCGCCAAACCCCGAACGCCCGCCGCCGTGAATTGGACGGTGGCCGCGGATATGGCAACGTGACGCCATGAGCAATGTCCTGGAACGTCTGGGCGTCCCGACCGTCATCAACGCCTGTGGCCCGGTCACGCGATTGGGCGGGGGACCGATGCATCCCGAGGTCGCGGCCGCGATGACGGAAGCGTCGCGCGTGAGCCTCGACATGGTCGCGTTGCAGGCCGCCGCCTGCCGCGTCATAGCGCGCTTGACCGGGGCGCAGGCGGGGATCGTCACCACGGGCGCGTCCGCTGCGATCCTGCTCGGAACCGCCGCCTGCCTCGCCGGATTGGATCCGGGCCGCATGAACCGCCTGCCGGACGTGCTGGACGGGCGCCGAGAGTTCATTGTCGTTCGCAGCCAGCGCAACATGTACGACCGCGCGATGGTGGTCGCCGGCGCGCGTCTGGTGGAAGTCGGCATTCCCGACCGGTTCAGCGGACCCGGCGTACGCGACGCCGATGGGTGGGAGATCGAGGACGCGATCGGCCCGAATACCGCCGGCATCTATTACCTCGCGCAGACGCAGTCGCTGCCCGCGTTGCCGATGGTGACCGAACTGGCGCGGCGGCACGGGGTTCCGGTGCTGGTCGATGCCGCCGCGCAGTTGCCCCCGGCCACCAATCTGCGCGCCTATCTGAAGCAAGGCGCCGATCTGGTGGCGTTCAGCGGCGGCAAGGCGATCGGCGGACCGCAGGCCTCGGGCATTTTGTGCGGCCGCGCCGACCTCGTGGCCTCCGCGCTGCTGCAGATGCTCGATCTCGATGTGCGGCCGGAGGTGTGGGCGCCGCCGCCCGAGTTCGCGGCGCTCGGCCAGTTGCGTGGATTGCCGCATCACGGGATCGGCCGCTCCTGCAAGGCCGGCAAGGAGGAAATCGTGGGCCTGATCGTGGCGCTCGAACGATTCGTCGCGGAATCCCCCGACGCTCGCCATGCCAGTTGGGCCGCTGTATCGCGCGCGATCATGGAGGAATGCGGCGCCGTGGACGGTCTGACGCTGACGGTGCTGGACGATCCCGGCCGCTATCCGGTGCCGATGCTGCGCGTGCAAACGCAAGGAGCGATGGCGGCCGCCCGGCTGGAGGCCGCGCTGCGGGCGGGCACGCCTTCGATCCAGTGCCAGACCGGCCAGATCCACGAGGGCATGTTGCTGTTTTCGCCGCTCGCTCTCACGCGGGACCAGGCCGCGCTGATCGGCCGCCGGCTGCGCGAGGCCGCTCCGGCCATTCTCTGATGCCCGCCGGCGCCGTCACAGCGCCGCGACGGCGCCTTCGCGGCGGGTGTCGGCCCAGGCGGTCAGCCCTTCCGGGGTCTCGCCCACCAGTTTGAGGCTGCCGATCGAGGCATCCTCGGCGACGGCGAAACCGGCCTCGGCGAATGCGCGGCGGACGCTCTCGGGCATCGCGAACTCGCATTTCACCACCGTCCCGACGCCATGGACGGCATCGGTCGGCGTGGTGCCGGGCCAGACGGCGAATCGTGGGGCGGCGACTGCTTCGGCCGGTGTTTCGCCCAGCAGTGCGACGCGCAGCAGGAATTCCAGATTGACTTGCGGCTGGTTGTCTCCGCCGGGTGAGCCGCCCGCGAACCGCACCCTCCGGTCCGCGTCGACCGCGATGAAATTGTGCAGCGTGTGCATCGTCCGGCGTCCGGGCCGGAGCCCGTTGGGATGGAACGGATCGAGGAACAGCGCGCTCAGCCGGTTGTTCAGCAGCACGCCGCTGTCGCGCCCGACCACGCCGGAGCCGAAGTCGGCGAACACGCTTTGGATCAGCGCCGCGGTGTTGCCCTCGCGATCCGTTATCACCAGCGTCGTCGTTTCGCGCCCGTCATGCGCCTGAGCCGGCGACTCTTCCGGTGGGGCGAGGGCACCGCGCAACATCGCCTCGGCGCGGGGGCGCCGGTCGTCGCCATCGCCGAGCAAGGCCAGGCGCTCGGCGAAGGCCTGGCGCAGAGCCGCCGCCACGACTGGCCATAAGGCTTCCTGGGTGGGACGGGACTCGAAGTACCGATCGATCAGCCCAAGCGCGCGCAGCAATATGACGCCCTGCGAGATCGGCGGTTGGCTGTACACGCGCAGGCCGCGAATGGGCGTGCTCAACGGTTCGGCGACCTCGGAGGTGACGCGCCCCAGGTCGTCGAGCGACATCAACCCTCCGGCGTCCCGGACCGTCCGGACCAAATCCTGGGCGACCGGGCCAGTGTAGAACCCGGCGGCGCCCTCGGTCGCGATACGGCGCAGCGTGGCGGCCAGCCGCTCCTGACGGACGGTCGTGCCGGCGACCAGCGGGATACCGCCCGGGGCAAAGCAGTCCGCCCACCCGGCGATCGGGCGCAGCTCGTCCGCCAGTTCCGCGCTAAAGCGCGCCAGCCGCTCGCCAGCGGGAAATCCGTGTTGAGCCAGTTCGATCGCCGGCGCCAGAAGCCGCGCCAGAGGCTGGCTGCCCCAACGATCGCGCAATGTTTGCCAACCCGCGACCAGGCCGGGCGGCTGGATCGACAGCGGCCCGATCACCGGGATGTGCCGGTAGCCAAGCGCGTGGAACGCCGGGATGTCCGCCGCGGCCGGGGCGCTTCCCGTGGCGTTGACGGCGGAGACGCGGCCGTCGCGGTCGGAGCGGACCAGCGCGAACAGATCGCCGCCGATGGCGACGGCGTGCGGCAAGACCACGCACAGGACGGCGGACGCGGCGATCGCGGCATCCACCACGTTGCCGCCGGCGGCCAGCACATCGCGCGCCGCGTCCGACGCCAGCCGCGTGCCGGTGGCCGCGACGGCGTGGTCACCGGTGATCGTAGTGGTGCCGAATCCGGTCATGGCTGGCTCCGCGGAGGGTAATCCGCCGCGGCGTCGTTCCGAGTAGGGGGACGTTTCGCGGATTGTATTCGGGCGGATTTGATCCCTTTCGGTCGGCCGCGATCCGGTTGTCCCCGATCCGGTTGGCCCCTATCCGGTTGGCGTCGATCCCGATGGTCCTGATCCGATTGCGCCTCGTCCAGCGCATGCCGGTTGTTTCCGTTCCGCCCGCGGTGTTCGCCGTTCCCCGGCTTCTTGTTGGGGTTCCCGGGCCCGCCGGTGTCCACGATCCGCGACGGGTCGTCGCTTCCCGCCGCCGCGCTAACGATCGCCGCGACCGAGGCGACCGACGGATCGACAGCGGCATAGTGGCGGATCAGCACCAATGGATTGTCGAACGGTGGCAGGTCGGATGGCACCGCCACCAGGTGGCCGCGCCGCAGGTTTTCCTCCACCGCGTGTACCGGCATCACGCTCAACCCGATGCCGGCCTCGGCCAGCCGAATGAGCGTCGACAGGCTGTTGCAGGTATGCACGCGCTTAGGGTACGCCGCGATGCGATGCAGCCACGGCGCCAGATAATTCGCCTGCTGGCTGCCCGAGTGCAGCAACAGCGGTGTTTGTGCCAGCACCTCGGCCGTCAGCCGCCCTCCCGGAATAGGCAGCGCGGGCCCCGCGAACCAGGCGAATTCAGGATCGCACAGCCGCTCGGTCGCGAGGCCCGGGGCGACCGAGTGCGCCACGACGCAGGCGAGGTCGAGCAGGCCGGACGTGAGCTTGCCCACCAGCGTGTCGCTGAGATTGACGTCGATCACCAGGTCCACCAGCGGCAACCGGCTTTGCACCTGGCTCACGATCTCCGCGAGGCTGGTCATCGCGATCGTATCGACCACGCCCAGACGCACCACGCCGGCGATGATATCGCGGTCGCCGACGCCCAGTTTGAGGTCGCTGGTGGCGGCGAAGACGCGCACGGCGTGATTGACCAGGCTCAATCCGCGCGGCGTCAGTTGACAGGAGCGTGTGGTCCGATCGAACAGCCGCACGCCCAGAGTTTGCTCCAGTTGCGCGATGCGGGTCGAAACCGCCGGCTGCGTGCTGTTCAACTGGCGCGCGGCGCCGTGGAAGCTGCCGGTGCGGGCCACGGCGAGAAAGGTGTCGAGTTGGCGCAGGCTTAACGGAAGATTTTTCATCAGAAAATCTTATCAATCAACGCGGGAAAATGGAATTTGCCAGTATGGTGGCTTTCCGGCAACGCTATCGTTGAATGTTTTCTCATACGCCAGCGTGACCCATGCGAATCGCCGTTGATGAGGTCGGTCTGAGAGACACCATTCCAGGCGGGTGGGTATCGCCGCGACGCGGTGGCGGCGTCGCGGCCGCGCGATCCGCCGCCTCATCTGGGCGCGGTTGACGCCGATGCCGTCCTTCCTCTCCGGCTTTTCGCCGCCCGGTTTCGCCATGTGGCTGTCGATGTGGCGGGTGCTGACCGATTACAGCGGGATCCTGCTGCAAGGCCTCGCGGTGACCATCGAGCTTAGTATCATTTCGATGGCGCTGGCGTTGGTGGTGGGCATGGTGGCGTGCCTCGCCAGCCTGTCGCACTTAAGGGTGCTGCGCTATCCGGCGACGCTTTATGTCGAGTTTTGCCGCGACACCCCGATCCTGGTGCAGCTGATCTGGGTGCATTTCGCCTGGCCTGGGCTGTTCGGCGTGAAGTTCACCGCGTGGGACAGCGCGGTGGTCGCTCTGGCGCTGCAATCCAGCGGCTATCTGGCCGAGGAATTCCGTGCCGGTATCGAATCGATCGACAAGGGCCAGGTCGAGGCGTCGCAATCCCTGGGCATGACGTGGTTGCGGCTGATGCGGCGCATCATCGTGCCGCAGGCGGTGATCCGCATGATGCCGGGCATCCTGAACCAGTTCGTCACCTGCCTGAAATCGACCAGCATCGTCTCCATCATCGCGGTTCCCGACCTGATGTATCAGGCCGGGCTGATCGCCTCGGCCACGTTTCAACCGATGCAGGTCTATACGTTGATCGCGCTGGTTTATTTCCTGCTGGTGCTGATCATTTCGTTCGCCGTGCGGCAGGCGAGCAAAAGACTGCCTCGCTTCGGCAGCTTCGGCGCGATGCCATGAGCGACGGCGGGTGCGATCGCGGAACCGCCGAAGCGGCGGTTCGCGGCCAGGGGAGCCCCCATAAGCATCAAGATAAGACCGGCGNNAGTTCCGCATAAGACCGGCGAGGGCGAAAACCTTGCCCCGAACGTCATCCTCGGGCTCGACCCGAGGATCGGCCGGCCCAGACACGTTGTCCGACGTTTGAATTCCTTGGCGTGTCGAGAGATCCTCGGGTCGAGCCCGAGGATGACGGGAAGAGGCGCGGCTTCCTCTCGCCGGTCTTATCTTGATGCTCATGGGGGAGCCCCGGCCCGAAGAGTTCGGGCCAGGGAAGTTCCGCGCGGGAGATTCCCGCCGAGCGGAAATCGGTCGAAGTGAGTCCCGCCGAGGGAATTTCAGTCGAAGCGGTGACCAAGAGGTTCGGCGCTCTGACGGTGCTGAACGGCATTTCGCTGTCGATCCGTCCCGGTCTGGCGACCGCGGTGCTGGGGCCCAGTGGATCGGGCAAGAGCACGCTGGTGCGGTGTATCAACTGGCTGGAACATATCCAGGATGGCCGCATCACGGTCGGCGGTACCGTGATCACCGCGCGCGGTCCGCTGAGTGGCGACCGCCCGATGCGCGCGCGGGAAATCGCGAAGTTCCGTACCCGCATCGGCCTGGTGTTCCAGTCGTTCAATTTGTTTCCGCATCTGACCGTGCTCGACAACCTGATCGAGGCTCCGGTCGGAGTGCTCGGTTGGCGGCGCATCGACGCGGTGGTCCAGGCGATGGACCTGCTGGGGCGGGTCAATCTGGCGGAAAAAGCCAACGATTACCCCGCCCGATTGTCCGGCGGCCAGCAGCAACGGGTCGCCATCGCGCGGGCGCTGATGATGGATCCACCGTTCATGCTGTTCGATGAGCCGACCTCGGCGCTCGACCCGGAACTGACCGGCGAGGTCCTCAAGGTGATCGGCGGCCTCGCCATCCGCGGCCGCACCTCGGTGATCGTGACGCATGAGATCGGCTTCGCGCGTGAGGTGGCGGACTGGGTGATCGTCATGGATGGCGGCCGGGTGGTCGAGGAAGGACCGCCCGCGTCTGTGCTGGACAATCCCACGACCGAACGGGCCAGGGCGTTTCTCGGCCGGCTGCATCGGGTTTGAGTGAAAAGGGAGGGGGCGGTGCGATGAGTGGGTCAGAAGATCTCCGGGCACGCGTGATGGCGGCGCTGGAGGAACGGCGCGGGGCGCTGATCGAGTTGTGCCGCGCCCTCGGCCGGCAGGACAGCCAGAATCCGCCGGGGGATACGACGGCGATCGCGGCTGTCTGCATGGAGGCACTGGCCGGGGCCCCGGGGGTCATGGCGCAGCGGGTGGTGCGGCAGGCGCCGAAGGTCAACGTCGTCGCCCGCGTGATCGGCACGGCGCCCGACCGGTTGGCGCCCGACGGCGCGGATCCCGATGGCGTGCTGCCCAACGGAACAGCGCAGCGGCGGCGGCTGGTGCTGAACGGGCATCTGGACACGGCGCAACTGGTGGCCGCCGAGGCCTGGACGTTTCCGCCGTTCGGCGGTTGCATGGAGGAAGGCCGGATCTACGGCCGCGGCATCACCGACATGAAAGCGGGCATCGCCGCCGAGATCGTGGCTGCCCGCGTACTGGGCTTGTTCGCCGCCGAACTGCACGGCGAACTGGTGCTGACACTGGCCGCCGATGAAGGCACGGGCGCGGAAAACGGCACATTGCATCTGTTACGCGAGGTGCCGCACGCCAGCGGCAACGCGATGCTCAGTGGCGACGTCGGCTCTCCCGAGGTGATGCGCTGCGGCGAGAAAGGCTTCGCCTGGATCGAGATCGTCGCCCACGGCAAGGCGGCCGGCGGGGCGCATACCTATCTCGGGATCAACGCGATCGATCTGCTGGTCGCGGCGTTGCCTGACGTGACCGCGCTGAACGGGCATGTCGGATTGCTGCCGCCGGAGGTGATGCGGGCGATCCAGGCAGCCTCGGAACGCTCCGAGGCGATCGCCGGCGCCGGAGAAACCGCCGCGTTGCGCGGGATCACGGTCAATGTCGGCCGGATCAGCGGCGGCAACCGGCCAAACGCGGTGCCGGCGGAGGCGCGGGCGCTGCTGGACATCCGCTTTCCGCCCGGCATGACGGCGTGGGAAATCCACGGACTGGTGACGGCGGCGCTGGAAAGTCACCCGATGGTGGCGTGTCAGTTGCTGGATCACGCCGACCCGACCTGGACCAACCCCGAGCACGAACTGGCCGGCCTGGTGCGGAAGAACGCGGCCGAGATCCTCGGCCATCCGCCGGCCGCGACCATCCGCGCCGGGTTTTCCGATGCAAGATTCTATCGGGAGCGCGGCATCCCCAGCATCGGCTATGGCGTGACCGCGCATAACGGCGGCGCCCCGGACGAATATGTGGAGATCGAGGATCTGTGGGCGGTCTGCGCGGTGCACACGCTGACCGCGCTCGACTACCTCAGCGCGCCGGCTTAGCGTTGGCGCCATTTGACGGAGAGACAAAATGCTCTCGCGGCGGCAAATCGATCAGTATCACGACACCGGATGGCTGCTTGTGGAGGACATGCTCGATCCCGCGGCGTTGGCCGAGGCGCGCCAGGTTGTCGAAACCTTCGTCGCCAACGCCGCCACCGTCGTGAGTCACACCGACGTTTACGACCTGGAGCCGGGGCATCGGCCGGACCGTCCTCGGGTGCGGCGGATCAAGGACCCGCACGCCAATCACCTTGTGTTCGCCGAGATGTGCCGCGCGCCGAAACTGGTGAGCGTGTTGCGGCAATTGCTCGGCGTATCGAGCATCCGGCTGCGTGGTTCGAAGATCAATCTGAAGGACCCGGAATACGGCTCCCCCGTCGAATGGCATCAGGACTGGGCTTTTAGTCCCCTGAGTAACGACAACTCGCTGGCGGTCGGCGTCATCCTTGACGATTGCGCGCTGGAGAATGGGCCTTTGATGGTCATGCCCGGCACGCACAAAGGCAAGGTGTTCGATCATCACGCCGGCGGTTATTTTTGCGGCGCCATCGATCCGGGCGCGGAGCTGGATTTCAGCCAGGCGGTGCCGTTGCTCGCGCCCGCCGGGTCCATGAGCTTCCATCACATCCGGTTGGTGCACGGCTCGGCGACCAACACGTCGGACCGCCCGCGCCGGCTGCTGCTGTTCGAAGCCCAGGCGGCCGACGCGTGGCCGCTGATGGGGGTGCCGGACTTCGACGCGTTCAACCGAATGTTGATCTGTGGCGAGCCGACGATCACGCCACGCCTGGCGGATGTGCCGCTGCGGATGCCGCTGCCGCCATCGCCTCGGCCGGGCAGCATCTATGAAAATCAGACGATGGCCAAACGCAAATGGTTCGAGGGCGCGCCGGCCGATTGAACGGCGCTGTCAGGCGACGAGCAAAAATAGACGAGCCGACAGACGCGACGGCCTTTATCGTCATCCCTGGGCCCGACCCCGTAGGCGCTAACATAAGCGCCGAAAGGGCGTGTACGGTGTTCCGCCAGCCTCTCCACGTCATGGCCAGGCTCGACCCCATAGGCATCAAGATAAGCCGC
>PLSZ01000001.1 GCA_003164305.1 Acetobacteraceae bacterium | reverse complement strand
GGATTTCTGCTTTACGATCTCGAAGGCGAACTATTCTTCGGCGCCGCTCCGGAACTCACCCGGACATTCGCTGCCATCGAGCGGCGCGCCCACGAGGAGGATCTGCACGATGTCCTGCTGCGCCTCAAACGCGTGCGCAACCCGGACGTTGTCAGTCTCGAACATTTTGAGCATTTCCTGAAGACGGCGGAGGCAAGCGGGCTCACCGTATGGCTTACCGGGTTGCAACCCGATTTGCTCGAGGCCTTTGAGCGTCTGAATTTCCACGCGTGGCTGTCCGACGATCACGTCTTTCCCCAAGGCCCTGACGAGGATTCCGCGACGCTGACCGCCATAAGGCTTATCCGTTCCGGAATGCCGATCAGGAGATCGGATAAGCTCTCCTATCTCGTGCAGTAACGATCAGACCGACAACGCCACGCTCTCTCTCGCGCGTACCGGCTCGCATGGCGGGTGAGGCGCATCGGCGAGTTCCTTCGCATCAGGCAACGGCGAGGTGGCAGGCGACTTCATGGTCCGGGAGCACCGTTCTGAGTTTCGGAACCGTCCCGCGGCAAACGTCCTGGGCAAGCCCGCAGCGGGGATGAAACCGGCACCCCGCGGGCGGATCGAGTGGATTGGGCAGATCCCCGGCGATCGGTGCCGTGCGATATCGTCCGCCCGTGCCTGGCACCGCCTGGATCAGACCGCGCGTGTAAGGATGCAACGGCCGGTTCCACAGGCTGCGATGCGACGCGTTCTCCACGATCAGGCCCAGATACATCACCGCGACGCGGTCGGCGATGTAACGGACCACGCCAAGATCATGCGATATGAACAGGTAGGACAGCCGCTCATCGCTCTGCCGCAGGTCCGCCAGCAGGTTCAGAATTTGCGCCTGAATGGAAACGTCCAGCGCGGACACCGGTTCATCGCACACCACCAACGAGGGCTTCAGGATCAACGCGCGCGCGATGCCGATGCGCTGTTTCTGTCCGCCGGAGAATTCGTGCGGGTAGCGCGCCAACGATTCACTGCCCAGGCCGACACGCTCGGCGATGGCCTCCACCTGGCGCCGTCGTTCGGCGCGGTCGCGTACGCCGTGCACGCGGAGCGGCGTCGCTAACGACGTGCCAATGGTCTGTCGCGGATTGAGCGAGGCCGAGGGATCCTGAAACACCATCTGCATCCGCCGGCGATACGGCCGTAGTGCCGTGCCCGTCAGGCCGGTGATATCAACGTCATCGAACCGAATTGTCCCGGCGCTCGACGGCACCAGACGTAAAATGGTTTTGCCCAGAGTGGACTTGCCGCAACCGGATTCGCCGACGAGGGCGAGGGTTTCACCGGCTTCGATGTGCAACGACACACCATCGACCGCGTGCAACGTTCCTCGCACGGTACGATAGGTCGTACGCAATCCCTCAGCTGAAAGTAAGGACATGGTCTCCCGTCGCCGGTGCATGGACCGGACAAGCCAGCAGATGATCGTGGCCGCCGGTTGGCTTTGGGTCGGGCCGCGCGGTCCAACAATCGTCGCGAGCGCTGGCGCAACGCGGCGCGAACGGACAGCCAGCCACACCAGCGGCGGAGGCAACGTTGCCCGCGATCTCCGGCATCCGCCCGTCACGAAAGTGGAGATCTGAGCCAACGGAAGGCGAGCATGCGATCAGGCCCTTCGTGTAGGGATGCAGGGGCGCATGCAGCAACCGATCGACCCGACCTTCCTCACACTTGCGGCCCGCGTACATCACTACGACACGATCCGCCCAATCGGCCACCAAACCAAGATCGTGGGTAATCAGTAACAATCCCATATTGAGATCGCGGCGCAGTCGGTCGAGTAACTCCAGAACCTGCGCCTGGATCGTGACATCGAGTGCGGTGGTCGGTTCNNACGCGCTGTCGCATGCCGCCGGACAAGGCATGGGGAAACTCGTGCACGATGCGATGAGCGTTGGGAATGCGCACCAGATCGAGCAGTTCGACCGCCTTCGCGCGAGCGGCCCGGGCAGACACGGGTTCATGCTCGCGGATCGCTTCCGTAATCTGTCGCCCGATCGACAGCACCGGGTTCAGCGAGGTCATCGGCTCCTGGAAGACCATGGAGATCGCGGCACCGCGCAGTCTCCGCAGTTCGGTCTCGCGCAGTTCGCGTATGTCTCGACCTTCGAACAGCAAGGTGCCCGAATCGATACGGCCGGTGGGTGGCAGCAATCGCAACAGCGACAACGCGGTGGCGGACTTGCCGCAACCAGACTCGCCGACCAGGGCCAGCGTCTCACCGCGCCTTATGGTGAAATCCAGGCCGCGCACGGCAATCGTGTCGCCGAAACGAATGACCAGATCGCGGACGTCGAGCAGTGGCGGTTCAGCGGAGATGGGAAATTCCAAGGGCATTACCGGCCTCTCGCGCGGGGATTGAGTGCGTCATTCAGCCCATCGCCCACCAGGTTCAGCGACAGCACCGACAGTGCGAGCGCCGCGCCGGGCAGCGCGACCAGGTACCACGCGGTGCGCAACTGATCCCTGCCGGCACCAATCATGCTACCCCAACTCACCAGATTGGGATCGCCCAGACCCAAAAAGGACAACGCGGCTTCGTTGAGGATC
The DNA here is from genome assembly GCA_003164305.1 of Acetobacteraceae bacterium. The sequence continues at coordinate 8,536 of PLSZ01000001.1, read as the reverse complement.
GCCGTGGCGACCATCACCGAGGACGTCACGATCACCGGCGCCATCGCATTCGGTAGGATCTCGCACAACACGATCCGGAGACTGCTGTAGCCCAGGCCGTGTGCGGCCATGACAAAGTCTCGTTCTCGCAACGAGCGGAACTCCGCGCGCACCAGGCGGGCGATCGTCGTCCAGGACACGATGCCGATCGCCAGCGTGATGGTGAGTACGGATGGTTCGGCGATTGAAACCAGCACCACGACCAGAAGGAATGGTGGAAAGGTCTGGAACACTTCCATCACGCGCACCAGAACATCGTCGACCCAGCCACCGAAATATCCGGCGGCCCCACCGATTGTGGTACCGATCAGCAGTCCGATCGCGGTGGCCGCGACGCCGATCACCACCGACACGCGGGCTCCGTGCATCACGCCGGCCAGGACGTCTCGACCAAGGGAATCGGAACCCAGGGGGAATGCGTGGTCCGTCAGCGGCCACAGGAAGGGCCGCGTGACCATGTCCAGCGGGTCGTCCGGGAACAACCAGGGCGCCAGCAAGGCGGCGACGATCACCAGCAAAAGAATGGAAAGTCCCGCGATGCCGGTGGGGTTGCGCAGGAACAAGCCCAAAGGGGAACGGCGCGGAGACCGGCTCTGCGTCATGTCAGCGCGCCGCGATGCGTGGATCGAGCCACGCCTGCAACAGGTCGACCAGCATGTTGACGATGATCACCATGAACGACGACAGTAAAAGAATGCCGAGCAGGACGGAGAAGTCGCGCTTGAGTACCGCCTCGAACGCCAGCCGGCCGAGGCCGGGCCAACTGAACACCGTTTCCACCACCACGGCGCCGCCGAGGATGGCGCCGACATGCATCCCGGCGACAGTGGTAATGGGCAGCAGCGCGTTCCACAGCATATGCCGTAGCGTAATGACATGGCGGCTGAGACCTTTGGCGGTGGCGGTGCGGATATAATCCTGGTCGCGGACCTCCAGCATCGAGGCGCGCACCAGGCGGGCGTAAATGGCGATGAAAAACAGCGCGAGCGATGTGGCGGGCAGAATCAGATGACGCACTCGGTCCAGCATCCAGGGCAGCCCGGTCAGCCCGGTGCCGATCGTTTCGGCCCCGCCGCTCGGTAGCCAGCCGAGCCAGACCGAGAAGACGACGATCAGCATCAGCCCAATCCAGAACCCGGGGATCGAGTAAAACAGCAACGCGATGACCGACAGCAACCGGTCGGGCAGGCGTCCCGCGAAACAGGACATGATCACGCCCGCGCTGATGCCAACCAGCAGCGCGATTCCCAGGGCGGTTGTCATCAACAGCAAAGACCCCGGCAGACGCTCACCGATCAGGCGGCTGACCGGCATGTTGTAAAGCGGCGAAAACCCCAGGCTGAAATGGGCCAAATTGTCGACATATGCGAGGAACTGGCGGATCAGCGGTTGATCCAGACCGAAATGCGCCCGCAGCGCCGTCATGGTTTCCTCGGTGGCTGACCCCGACTCAGCGGCAAGCGCGTCCGCCGCGTCCCCTGGAGCCAGGCGCAACAGAAAGAAGTCGATGACCACGATCGCCGCGATGGTTGGCAGCGCCTGCCACGCTGTGCGGCGGAGGGTTTTCAGGATGCGCACTTACAAACGTAGCCCAGATTGTTTCAACAGCGGCAGAACGCGCGCACCGAACTGGGTCAGGTCGGGCTTGAAATCATAGAAGCTAAGCTGGATCCCATCGATTCCAACGGCTTTAAGCCGCAGAATGTAATCCGCGACGCGTGCCGGTGAGCCAATGATTTGGATGTTGCCGCCCAGAGCGCGTTGCTCCGGCCCATCGCGCCCGGTTCGTCCTTTCCACGCGTGCGCATCACTATCGAAACGGCCCATGCCTTGTGGTGCCGCCTGAGTATCCGCGTTCTCGACAATCGCCCGATAATATTCCTGGGCTTCCCGTTCGGTGTCCCGGCACACCACCATCGGGTTGATCAATGTGCGGATTTCGCGCCCCTTCGCGCGGGCCTCGCGCTTGATGCGGGCGATGTGCGCCGGCAACGATTCCAGCGCGCTTTCGATCTCCGACCCCGTGGGGCTCGTCATGAATACGATGTCGGAATAGCGCGATGCGAAATCGATCCCGGCGTCCGATCCGGTCGCGTTGACGATGACCGGCCGGCCAAATTGAGGCTTCGGCGTGACAAAGGCATTCTCCAGCCGCCAACGCTCGCCTTCATAGGAAAAATTCTCTGTCTCCGACCACAGCCGCTGCACGACATCGACGAATTCGGTGGCGAGTTCGTAGCGGCGGTCGTGCTCGATGCGAGACCAGCCGAACATCTCGTGTTCGACGGCGCGATGGCCGGTGACGATGTTGACGCCCCAGCGGCCCTTGGAAATGTGGTCGAGAGTGGCGCCGAACTTCGCGAAATGCAGCGGATGCCAGGGGCCGTAGAGCACATGCACGGTGGAAATCAGCATGATGCGGCTGGTGATCGCCGCCATCGCGGCGAGCGAGATGAAGCTGTCCAGTGCCTGACCGTTCAACACGCCGCCATAGCCGCCTTTTGGCAGCCATTGCGACAGGCCGAACACGAGATCGAAGCCCAGGCCCTCCGCCTGACGCACCAGGTCGGCGTTGTAGTCGAAGCTCCAGTCGGTGGTGCGCGGCAGTTTGGACGCACTCCACCCGCCGGCCTGGATGGGCAGGAACAATCCCAGCATCAATGGCTGACGCAAGACGCGGGACAGCGGGCTGTCGGGGAAATCAGCTGGCGAGGATGGTCTGATCCTCACCGGCGCATCGAGGACTGTCATGATCCAGGCTCCATCATGGACGGCAATTTCACTGTCCGGACAGGGTGTGTCAACTATTATACGCCATTGACTCGTGGTTAACGTGGCGGTAATGGCACCTGACGCACGTGATATAAACTCGAGAGGACCAGGCCAATGACCATCCGGTTTCTTCTGGCGATCGTCCTCGCGCTCGGCTTTACCCAGAAGCCGGCGCGGGCCGATGAGCCGCTTCCATCGATCAACCTGCCGCTGGAAGACTGGACGGTCGTGGCCTTCGCCAAGAGATTCCTGCAGGAAGAATATCGGCGGATCGGTACGGCGGAGGTAGTGCTGGTTGATCCCGGCACGCACCAGCTCTCCGGTTCCGAAGCGGCGTTGCTCGATCGCGGCGGCCTCGCGCTGGCGCAGCGGATGATGTACCCGGCGACCATTCATAAGGCCAACGGCATCGACGCATCGATCGTTTGGCTCTCGACGAAGTCTTCGCCGGCGCGCACGCCGGTGCTGGCCCTGAAGGACTCTCCCATTCAGACGGTCGCGGATCTGAAAGGGAAGACGCTGGGATCGAGCCGCGTTAGTTGCGGCTGGACCTCGCCAACCGAAATTCTCGACACCGCGGGCGTGCCGCTCGATACCAAGGTCCGCGAGGGAGCGGTGCGGTTCACCAATATCATGAACGCCGTCGCCACGACCAACGCGCTACTCAGTGGCCGGATCGAGGCGACATCGACACACATCGCGATCGCCGAGCAGGCCGCGCTTTGGACGTCAGGCCAGGTAAAGGCGATCGGGCGCAGCCCCGAGGATGGCGTCTACGTCAACTATGCCGGGCGAGTGTCGTATTTCGCGATGCGCGAGTTCGCGGAACAACATCCACGCGCGATCCGGGCATTTCTGTTGGCGCGCAACCGCACGATGGCCTGGGTTAAAAGCAATCCTGACGAGGCGGCCGAACTGATCGCCAAAGGCCGCCGTGTCCCGCTGGAGATCGCCCGGTTCGGTCTGCTCGATCCGTCGTCGTTCGTTTTCATGGAGGGTGAGCCCTCGGCCCCCGCAGCGGTCAACGCGGTGAAATCGTTCCAGGCCTGGTACCTGGCCCATGGCGACGAAATCCTGGCCGACCATCACCTTACAGATGAACAGATCGATGCGTTCATCGACAAGCGATTCTTCGATGGTGGCGAATACAGCGTTTACTGACATGAGCGGTGCGACGATCCCGGCTGTCGCCGTCACACCGGAGCCCGAGCGTTCGACATTTCAGGCCTCGCTTCCCGGCATGACCGGGGTCTTGCTGCCGATCGCGATCCTGTCGTTGTGGGAGACAGCGTCGCACCTGCACTGGGTTAAGCCGGTGTTCCTGCCGACACCGGAACGCACGGTGGCGGCTTTTTTCGACATGGTGATAAAGCAGGACTTCCTGCACGACTTCCTCGCCAGCATCGATATCGTCGCGCAGGGTTTTCTGTATGGTGCCGGCCTCGGTATCCTGCTCGGCGGCGCTGCGGGTTTATCGCGCGGAGTGGCGCGATTTCTGGGACCCACACTCGACAGCATCCGGCAAATTCCCGCCATCGCCTGGTTGCCGTTGGTTGTGCTGTGGCTTGGCATCGGCCCGCTCGCCAAGGTCGTCATCATCACCAAGGTCGTGTTCTTTCCGGTGTTTCTCAACACGCTGCAAGGGATCCGCGGCGTGCCGAAAGAGTATATTGATCTCGCCGATGTGCTGACCTTGCGCCGCGCGCAACTGGTCCGCCGGATCATCATTCCCGCCGCTCTCCCCAGCATTCTCGTCGGCGTTCGATACGGCGCCGGACTTGCGTGGGCCATGGTCGTCGTGGCCGAGGGACTGAGCGGGATGCAAGGCATCGGTTACTTGATTTTCCGGGCTCAGGCGCTGTTGCTGACGGACCAGTTGCTGGTTTGCATGGTGGTGATTGGCCTGGTGGGGTTCACGATCGATCGTGGTGTATTGGTGGTGGAGCGCCACTTGCTCCGCTGGAAGCAGGGCTTTGATGGTCGATGATGGCGTGACTGAACGAGGCAGTCTGCGGCTGGATCGCGTCGGCAAGGAATACAATGTCAAAGGCCGCATGCTGGACGTACTGCGCGACATCACGCTGAGCGTCGCATCGGGAGACTTCATCAGCCTTGTCGGTGCCAGTGGTTGCGGCAAGTCGACGCTGTTGCGGTTGATTGTCGGCCTCGATCCTGTGTTCGATGGTGAAATCCGTCTCGATGGCGAGCCGATCCGCGGCACCAGCCTGCGCCGCGGCATTGTCTTCCAAGACCATCGACTTTTGCCATGGATGACATTGGAAGAAAACATCGCCCTCAGCCTGGAACGCCTGGATTGGCCGCGCGAACGTAAGCGCGACGCCGTGCGCCGTCACATTGAACTGGTCGGCCTGACCGGGTTCGAGCACGCTTTTCCTTACCAATTGTCTGGCGGCATGGCGCAACGCGCCGCCATTGCCCGTGGCCTTGTGGGCGAGCCGGAAATCCTGCTGTTGGACGAGCCTCTGGGCGCCCTCGATGCGCTGACCCGAATCCGGCTGCAGGGCGAGTTGTTGCGCATCTGGCAAAGCCGGCGCGTGACGATGATTCTCGTCACGCACGACGTGGAAGAGGCGATTTATCTCAGCGATCGAGTACTGGTGATGCAACCGCGTCCGGGCCGCGTGACGCGGGAGATCGCGCTGGATTTGCCTCGGCCGCGCGACCGGGCATCGCCAGTGTTCATTGAGCTTCGCCAGCAGATTCTGCGTGATATGGGCGCCTTGGACGCTAGGGCCGCATAAGATGATCCGCGTCATCGTCGCGCTGCTGCTGATGTGCTTTGCCCTCCACTCCGCCCGAGCGGTGGAAGACATTCAGAACGCGGTGTTCGTTTCGATCGCGGGTTCGACCGCGGTCACGCTGATCGATCCGGATAACGACACGGTGGAGGGCACGCTCGATGTTGGGCTGGTTCCGCGCCAGATCGAACTTTCATCGTCACTCGGCAAGCTCGTGGTGATCGACGGCGAAACCGCGCGTCTGGATTTGGTCGACCTCGCGGGCCGGACGATCCGAGAGATTAAGTTGGATCTGGTGCCCGGACGTGTGGCGATCAGCACCGATGGTCTGACCATCGCTCTGGCGGATCTGACGGGCGGACGCGTTGTGCTGATCGATCTGCTGTCATCAAAGCAATTGGGATTCGTGGACGGCCTGCCAGCCCTGCGCGACATGGTGTTCAGCGTGAACAACGGCGCGCTCTATCTTTCCGGCGCGCGGCCAGGGGCGATTGATGTGATCGACGTGACGACGGGCCGATTGGCGAATTCCATTGCGACGGGTCTGCCAGGTGGAAGCCGCGCCCTGACGCGAACCGCGAACGGGCAACGGCTGTTCGTGCAATCGGATGGCGACGGCGGGGTGGGCGTGCTGGATCTGGAACACGCCGCGCCGCTTATTCCCATCGACACCGGTCCTGGATCCACGGCGGCGTTTCCGTCCGCCAGCGGTAGCTTCGTGTTGATCGCCGATAATCAGCGAGAAACTCTGACCGTCGTTCGTCAAAGCACACATGTGGCGCCAATGGTGCTGCCGTCCGACTCCGGGGTGCGGACGATCTATGCCACGTGGTTCGACACCGTGGCGCTCCTGCCAAGTGAGACCGAGCGGGAGGTCTCGATTTACGATCTTGAGGCCCAAAGTCTGCTGAAAAAGATTTCGCTCGATGGCGCACCGGGACGTGGGGTGGTCACTCCCGATGGACAGAAGCTGTATTTGCCGCTGTCGGAAACCAATGAGATCGCGGTGGTGGACGCACGGAGACAGCGCCTGGCGGCGACGATTCGCGTGGCGGGCAATCCGGCGTCGGTCGTGATGGCCGGTGGCTACGGTCTCTGCCACTGAAATCTCATACCTAGTAACATAGTTATTACGTGTTGACCACTTCATTAAAACGTGTAATATGCATGCATCGCCACGAAGCACGGAGCGTCCACGGATGACCACCTCGAGGCCAACCTATAATGGCCGGTTCGAAGAGGATCTCTTCAACCGCATTGCCCATCAGTATGCGCCAACTATCCCCCTGGAGCGCACGAGCCCGCCGCGTGGCCCCCGCACACCGGAAGAGCGCGAGGCGCTGGCCGACCTCTATGTCTGGAGTACCGCCCACGACCTTTTCATCGTGCAACTCGCATCCGACGCGGTGAACCGGCTTTTCCAGGATGATCCCGACTTTCAACTGGTCCTCGCGCGGCAGATCGGCGACGACGGCGCACACGCCTGGGCCACGCGGGACCGCACCACCGCGCTGACCGGACGCGATCAGATCGCCCGCGTTGAGAAGGCGATTGCCGCCCATTGGGAACGGGTAGGCGAAATCGCGACCGGCAGCTGGCACGGCTTCCTCGCCTGGGAATTGCATTTCGAGCACCACATCCTACCCAAGGTGCTGATCCGTCGCCGTACCACCCAGATTGCTGATCTGCCATTCAAGAGTTTCGCCGAGGAGCGCGTCGTTCCGGATGAGGAATTTCACCGCATCAAGATCACCGAATGGTGGTTGCGGAGGTTCGACGCGGCGTCACCGTCGCAACGTGAGGAGTGGGGCGCGAAAATTCTCGCCGCGGATGAGGCTTTGCAGCGCAACCTTAATCCTTATCTTCGGGACTCCTGGGCTTTGACCGAGCGAGCGGCACACACCGATGTTGGTGGTCATGTCGCGCTCTACGACAATTTCCGGCGCGAAATCCTGGCGTATCACCTGGGAGTGTCAGCTGCCGCGTTACCGGCGCTCACCAGCCTGGAGCCCGAGGCGAGGGCCCAGGCCGCCTGAGGCCGTCACCCGCGCTGCACGTTCCAGGAGTAGGTGCCGGTCCCTTCCAGGACCCCCGTCAGGTCACTGCGATAGGCTGACCGGATGAAAAACTGCCCAAGTGGGATGCTTGGCACGGTCTCGAACGCCTCGGCCTGGATCGCGTTGGTCAATTGCAGCCGCTCCGCATCAGTTGGGGCCTGAAGCCACCGCGTGGTCAGGTCTTCGATTTTCGAATTCTCATACCAGCCGAACCAACCGGTGCTGCCTTGCCCGCGCAGCGGCGCGCTGACCGCTGGATTGGCTGTCGATGACCCAGTCCACCACGTGTGGAAGATCGACCAGCCCCCTTTCTCGACGGGCTCCCTGCTGCCGCGGCGTTGCACGACGGTTCCCCAATCGGTTTCCGCGATTTCGACATTCAGCCCGAGCTTGCGGAACAGGTCGTAGGTGACGTCGCCAAACGGAGCGATGCTTGCGAAATCGGTGGGGTTGATGATAACGATCTTCTCCCCCGCGTAGCCGGACGCCTTGATGTCCGCCTTGGCGCCTTCAATGTCCGCTTTGTAAACTGAAGCGCCCAGTTCAGTGCCGTAAGGTGTGCCGCAGGGAAATTGCGATCGGCACAGGTGAAACAATTCGCGNNCTTGAGTATCGCGCGCCGTAGCTTCACATTGTCGAATGGCGGATTGAGATGATTGAAGCGGATATAACCGATTTGCCCGGTGGGATCCGCGATGCCCAGTTTGATTCCCGGACTTTTTTTCAACAGTGGGACAAGGTCGGCCTGCACCTGCTCCCACCAGTCCACTTCACCGTTTTGTAACGCGGCGGCAGCGGTGGCAGCGTCCGGGATAAAGCGCCACTCAACCCGTTCCATTCGTGCGACCTTGCCGCCGCTCGCCCATTCCGGCGGCTCCTGCCGAGGCACGTAGCCATCGAACTTCGCAT
>PLSZ01000250.1 GCA_003164305.1 Acetobacteraceae bacterium | reverse complement strand
CGATCGACGAAGCGCGCGGTCAGCCGATCGTGGAGGATGTCGGAGAGCTTGTCCTCGACTTCCCGGGCCTTGCCCTGCCAGTGCACCGAATCGCGCACCCAGTCCGGGCGGGCGGCGATATACGACCAGATGCGCACGCCGGAGAGCCGCTGCATCAGGGTATCGATGTCGCCCTCGGTGCGGTCCAGCGCGGCGATCTGGCTCGCGAGCCAGTCGGTCGGCAAATGCCCGTCTTTGATGATGTGCCCAAAGACCCGTGCGCAAAGCAAATTATGCGTCTCATCCGTCAGCTTGCGGAAATCGGGAATTTGGCACGCTTCCCACAGCAGCCGGACGGCTTTCCGCCCATGCGCCATTTCCCGGATCTCCGGATCCCGCGACAGCGCCACCAGCGTCTCCTGGTCCGAGGCGTCGTTGCCTTTCACCAATCCCGCCCGAGGCGGCGGCGCGGTCAGGCTGTCGAGCAGCGGATCGATGCCAGAGAAATCCAGGTCGTCGTTGCGCCAGAACAGCACGTCCAGCGGGTCGAAGTTATGTGCTTCGACGGCTTCTACGACCTCGTCGGACAGCGGCGGGCATTCGGTGGTGGTGCCGAAGGTGCCGTCGCGCATGCCGCGGCCGGCGCGACCGGCGATTTGCGCCACCTCGGAGGCCGTCAGCCGCCGAGGGCGATGGCCGTCGAACTTGCCCAGTCCGGCGAAGGCGACGTGATCGACGTCCATGTTGAGGCCCATCCCGATGGCGTCCGTCGCCACCAGAAAGTCCACCTCCCTCTCCTGATACAGCGCCACCTGGGCGTTTCGCGTGCGCGGGCTGAGCCGGCCCATAACCACCGCGCAACCACCTTTCCGGCGGCGGATCAGTTCGGCGATGGCGTAGACCTCGGCGGCGCTGAACGCGACCACGGCGGTGCGCGGCGGCAGGCGAACCAACTTGGCCGGACCGGCGTAGGTCAGTTGCGACAGCCGCGGGCGGGTTTCGACCGACGCCTCCGGCACCAGGCGGCGCAGCAGCGGGCGGATGGTCTCGGCGCCGAGGAACATGGTCTCGACCATGCCGCGGGCGTGCAGCAGGCGCTCGGTGAAGACATGGCCGCGGTCGGGGTCGGCGCAAAGCTGGATCTCGTCCACCGCGACGAATTCTACGTGGCGGTCGAGCGGCATCGCCTCCACGGTGCAGGAGAACCATTTGGCGCCGGGCGGGACGATCTTTTCCTCACCTGTGATGAGGGCGACGTTCCTGACGCCTTTGCTGGCCACCATGCGGTCGTAGTTCTCGCGGGCCAGCAGGCGGAGCGGGAAGCCGATGATGCCGGAGGCGTGCGCGAGCATCCGCTCGATGGCAAGGTGGGTCTTGCCGGTGTTCGTCGGACCGAGGACGGCCTTCACGCGGGCGGGGAAGGAATCCAGGCCGTGCATGGGAAGGATGTTTGTGCGGCGCGGGGGAGAATGCAAGGGGTTTCGGGGGGCGTCAGTTGGTCCGCGCATCAGGCCCGACACTCCACCGAGGCTCTTCCCTTGCCGGGATGGTCATGCTCGCCGTGCCGGATTCAGATCCCGGATTCATCGACACGGGCGGTGTCTACCAGGATGGACGGCTCCGGCTCTGGCGCCAAAGCCTCAAGCGACAGTTGATTTGTCTCCAGACCGAAGCAGGCCAGACCGATCGCCAAAGCGAGGTAAAGTATAGCGATGGCACCGACAGCCCCGCCAACGCCATAAAGGCCGTACAGAGCGACGACGGCATAGGGCGACGCGATGACCGCCATACGACCCGTCATTTGGCCCAGACCATTGCCCCGGAAGCGATATTCGGTCGGAAACAGTTCGGGGGTGTAAGCGCCGAGGCCAAACCCGATCATTAACGACATGCAACTGATCAGCACGAAACCGCAGGGCACGATCGCCAGCGGGGAATGCAGCTGAGGGTAGACAAACCCGACCGCCGCGCAAACCAGCGCCGTCACGATCAGACCACGCAGGCGTCCGATCCGGTCCGACACGAGCATGCCAATTGTCGGGCCGGCCAAATTCCCCAGGGTCATCGCGGTCATGAAACCGAGCGATTTTGTCACGCTCATCCCTTGCTCGACGAAGAATGTCGGCACCCATGAGGTGAAACTATAGGCGCCCACCAGGCAGACAACGTTGACCGCGATGGCGAGCAGGGTGCGGCGGATCACCGGCCGGGTGAACAACACGCTGATCGGGACCGCGCGCGGAGTCGGTGCCGGCGAGGTCGGGATCACGGCGGGCGGTGTCAGGACCCCTGTTTCGCGCTCGATCTGGCGCAGCAGTTGGTCGGCCTCCTCGACCCGTCCGACCTGTTCGAGCCAGCGCGGTGATTCGGGCAGGCTCTTGCGCAGATACCAGACCCACAACGCCCCCAGACCGCCGATCACGAACATCGCCCGCCAACCGATCGTCGGGATGACCGCGAAGCCGACGAGCGACACGACGAAGCCGGCGGAAGTCGAAACCAGGTTCACCAGGGCGAGCGCCCAACCGCGACGGCCTGGCGGTACGAACTCGCTGACCATGGAATAGCCGGTCACATACTCGGCTCCCAGCCCGACACCCACCAATCCGCGCATCGCGATCAGCCAGCCCATTGTTGGGGCGGCCGCCGAAGCCAGGCACATTCCGCCAAAGATCAGCAGATTGAACTGATAAGCGAAACGCCTGCCAAACCGATCGCCCAATACACCGGCGAGCAGAGCGCCCACCGAAAGCCCCAGGAACGTGACAGAAATGAAGTGCGCGTTCAGCGCCAGTGTCGACCAACCGTTGTGCACCAGCGTCGCGAGAATGCCCGCCGCCATGGAATTGTCGAACGTGTCGAAGAACATGCCGAGCGAGATCAGGCGCAGGACACGCCAATGGAACGGTCCCATCGGCAGGCGATCCAATCGCGCGGCGGCGTTCGCGACTTGCATTCTCGGCCTCGCTCCCTGTTCTCGGCGTGGCGCCCGTGTTCTCGGCGTGGCGTCCGTGTCGGCGCCTTGACGACGGGGCCCGCTACTTGTTGGCTGCGAGGCTAGGAGGTCGGACGCGATGGAGAAAGGGCAATTTCGTCATCGGCGCGATGAGTTTTCCTGGGGATCGACGGTGGTGCCATGAGCCGCCGGCTGCCGCCACTGAATGCTCTGCGTGCGTTCGAAGTGGCGGCCCGAACGATGAACTTCACGCTGGCGGCGCGGGAACTGCACGTCACGCAAGGCGCGGTCAGCCGACACGTGGCGCAGCTTGAAGCCTGGCTCGAAATCCGGCTGTTCCATCGGAATCATCGGGACCTACGGCTTACCACCGACGGGCTGCGATACGCGCAAGCGATCCGGACCGCTTTCGATCAGGTGGAAACGGCGACGCGCGAAGTACAGCATGTGGATCGGCCAAGGCCCCTGCGCATCAGACTCTTTCCAACTGTCGCGATCAAATGGCTGGTCCCTCGACTTGGCGGTTTTCACGCTCGGTATCCCGACATCGATCTACAGATAACGACGACGGCGAGCCCGGTCCGTTTCGATACCGAGGACGTCGATTTTACCGTGCAAATCCGGAACATTCCCCAGCAGGGCGTGCGATACGACAAACTTTTCGACATCGAATTGATGCCGGTCTGTGGTCGCGATCTGCTCGGCCATGCTCCGTTTCGGTGCCCGCCGGAAGAATTGCAGCGGCACACCTTGCTGCATTCGATGCAGCGTCCGAACGATTGGCGGTCGTGGCGGGAGGCCGCCGGTCTCGCGCACGTCGCGATCCATGACGGCCTGACGTTCGGCAATTCGGCGCTTGCTTATCAGGCGGCGATCGATGGCTCCGGCATCGCGATCGCACATCGCGCGATGGTATCCGACGATCTGGCATCGGGTCGATTGGTGGCCGCGTCCAAGATCGCGGTCGCCACCGGGGAAGCCTATTTCCTGGCAAGTCGGGACACGCGTGACGCAAGCCCGGAAGCGATCGCTTTCCGCGCCTGGATCCTCTCGGAACACGCGAGGGGAACGGCAAGCGGGGCAATCGAAAACAGAGAAATGGAGAGCGCGGCAGCGGGAAACGGCGGACCTGAGAACCTCACACGGGATACAACCAAGGCTCCGCCTCGGCGTGCTTTAGCTCGAACTCGGTGATGTCGGCCTGGCTGCTTAGGATGAAACTCAACTGGTCGAGGCCTTGCAACAAAGGCACACGCCGGTCTTCCGGAATATGAAAATGGATCGGCTGCATTCCCGGCACCTCGATCAGGCCGCGTTCCAGGTCGACCGTCATTTCGGCGTTGTTCGATCGGTCGATCGCCTCGGCGATGCGCCGGATCTGGTCCATCTCCAACTTAATAGGCAGGAGCCCGTTCTGAAATGCATTGTCGTGAAAAATGTCGCCGAAGCTCGGTGCTATCACGCAACGTATGCCGTACTCCATCAGCGCCCATACGGCCGTTTCGCGTGAACTGCCACAACCGAAATTGGGGCCAGCCAAAAGAACACGGGCGGCGCGATAGCGTTGCTGATTGAGCACGAACTCCGGTTTCTCCGCGCCGCTCGCGTCATAGCGCAGATTGGCGAACATTTTGTCCTTCAAGGGGATCAGCGGGATATCCACGAGGTCTTTGCCCGGGACCAAAGACGGGGCGAGGAGATCGGTGTTGATGTTGACCATCAGCATCGGCGCGGCGACCCCGTTGAGGGAGGTGAACTTTTCCATGGCCTAAACTGTTCCCTGACCCAGCATCTTGCGAACGTCGGTGACGTGGCCGGCGATCGCGGCCGCGGCAACCATGGCCGGGCTCGCGAGATGTGTCCGGCTTCCCGGCCCTTGGCGCCCCTCGAAGTTGCGATTGGACGTCGAAATCGAACGCTTGCCGGCGGGCACGATGTCACCCCCGGCGGCCACGCACATGGAACAACCGGATTCCCGCCATTCGAATCCGGCCTCGATGAATACGTTGTGCAGACCAGCCGCCTCGGCCGACGCCTTGACCTGCGCCGAGCCAGGTACGACCAATGCCTTGACCCTATTGGAAACCTTTCGGCCACGAGCCACGGCGGCCGCCGCTTCCAGGTCGGAGAGCCGGCCGTTGGTGCAGGATCCAATGAACGCGATATCGACCGGGGTGCCTTCGATCGGCTGGCCCGGTATCAGATCCATGTAGGCGATCGCTCGCTCCATCATGGCGCGGCGATCGGCATCGGTGGCGGTCGAGGGGTCGGGAACGCGATCGTTGACCCCGATGACGTCGCCCGGCGATATGCCCCAGGTGACCTGAGGCTGGATCGCCGAGCAATCGATGTCGATCTCACGATCATACTGTGCGTCGGTGTCGTCGTACAGCCGTCGCCACGCGTCGATGGCGAGGTCCCATTTAGCACCTGCCGGTGCATACGGCCGGCCGTGCAAGAATTCGAATGTGGTATCGTCAGCCGCGATAAGTCCGCCTCGCGCGCCGAACTCGATCGACATGTTGCAGATCGTCAAACGGCCTTCGATCGGCATGGCGCGGATCACTGGTCCCGCGTACTGCACGACATGGCCCACGCCGGCATCGACACCGTGGGCGCCGATCAGATGCAGGATGATATCCTTGGCATAGGTGCCAGGGGCCGGCTTGCCGTTGAAGTTCACTCGCATCGTCCGCGGCTTGCGCTGAACAAGCGCCTGTGTCGCGAGAACCTGCATCACCTCGGTCGTGCCGATGCCCCAGGCCCAGGCACCGACGCCACCGCAGCTGGCGGTGTGGCTGTCGCCGCAGACGTAGCTACAGCCTGGCAGCGGGATTCCCAGATGTGGAGCCACGACATGCACGATGCCGTGGTTCGGGTCTCCGACGTCGAACAGCCGGAGCCCGAATTCCTGGCAGTTCTTGCGCATTTGCAGGTTGCGTGGGCGGGTGGGGGCCCAGCTTTCGACGGTGCGGCCCGGCAAGGTGGAGATGCCGTGATCGATCACCGCGAAGGTCAGGTCTGGGCGGCGCACTGGCAGTCCCGCCTGCCGCAGGCCGTCGAATGCTCGCGCGCTGGAACCTTCGTGGACGAAATGCCGGTCGATATGGATCAGCGAGCGGCCATCTCCGTAGTCCTTGATGACGTGCTTTTCCCAGATGCGCTCGAACGGTGTGCCCGGCATGGCGGTGTTCTTCCTTGTCCTGGACCCAGTCATAAACTATGCGCGCCGGCGGCCTGGGCAAACCCAAATTTTATCATCGCTCGCATGACTTATCGGGAGCGAGGCTGGTGCGCCGGGTCGGCGGAACCCGGTGCACTGGCAGTGTCTCAATGCTTTCCCAGGAATCGCAGCACCGCGGCGTTGAACGCCTCCGGCCGTTCCCAGGCGACGGAATGGCCGGCGTCATCGATCACGACCCACTCATGGTGCCTGATGTGCGAAGCCCAGACCCGCATCAGCGCCTGAGGCGCGTAAAGATCGGCGTCGGCGACCAGGATCAGCGTCGGCACGGTGATCGTCTCCACTTTGGCGAAGGTATTCGGCGTGCGCAGCGGTTGCGCGGGGGCGCCAGGTTGACGCGCGTGTTCCTCGATCTCGACCCAGCGCGCGGTGCCGTCCGGGTCGGCGCCGCGGTAGGACAAGCCCAGTTCGATGTATTGGCCGGGAAGCTTGTCGAGGCCCGGAATGGCGATCCGTTTGATGAAATCGGTCATCACCGGTTCCGAGAACGCTCCGGTGCTGGCGCCGACGATCAGACCGCGCAGACGCTCCTGATGCCAGGCGGCGTAATCCAGCGCCGCGAAGCCGCCGCCGGCGGTGCCCAGAAGCCAAAACTTTTCCAGCTTTAATGCGGTGACCAGGGCGTCCAGGTCGGCGGCGATACTGCCCGGTTGCGGCCCGGTGGCGGGATCGGCGACGCTTTGTCCCCAACCGCGCCGGTCGAAGGCGATGACGCGGTAACCGGCCCTGGCGAAAGCTTCGTTCTGTTTCGTCCAGGCGGCGCTGGTCCCGGTATTGGCGTGCAGCAGAACGATCGGCGCGCCCTTACCGCCGGTATCGGTGTACCACAGCTTCACCCCAGGAAGATCGATCTGGGCGCCATGCGCCGGGTCGGCATGTGACGCGCCGGCGGCCATCAGCAAGGCCAGCAGCACAACGGCATACCTGATCACGTTGCGCATTGGCTGAATTTCCTCCGGGAATCGTTTCTGACGCGCGGACGGTAATCGGATCCGCGGTAGAGGGCGATGGTGGCCAGCGTACGGGATCGACGTCGATTTGACGGCTTCGGCCGGACCTCGCACGCTTGCGGCACCAACCAGAAACCACGTGTTCCAAGGGAAAGGGAAACCAGGATGTCATCGAAACCCTACGTCAGACCCATCGTGTCCGCCCCGCCGGCGACGCCTCCCAACCTCATGCCGCAGCCCGCGATCGCGCCGCTGGTGCCGGCCGTGCATGTGGTGGACCTCATGACCGAGGCTGGGTCGGCGATATTCGGCGCGCGATGGAAGGGGCGGGAGGCGAAGCTGGTCGAATGCCCGGCGCTGTCGGATTCGATGCCGGAATTCAAAACCACCTACGATGTGGAGCCGCACGCCGAACTGCTCGGGTTCGACGATTCCGCGTGGCCGGAGATCGCGGCGACCGATCTGGGCGCCCGGCGCGGCGGTGGCATGGTGTCGTTTTTCTGGTTCCGCGCGACCCTGACGATCCCGGCGCGCGCGGCCGGGTTCGACACCATCGGGGCGAAAGCGGTGTTCACGGTCAATGTCGATGACTACGCCGAGGTCTGGGTCAACGGCGTGCTCCCCCGAGCGGCGGGCCGGCCCAGTCCGGCGGCGATTCAAGGGTTCAATATGCCCAATCGGCTGGTGCTCGGCGATGCCGTCTCGCCCCGCGACCGGTTCGAGGTCGCGGTGTTCGCCATCAACGGCCCGATCTCCGCCGCGCCGGCCAATTTCCTTTGGTTTCGAGAGGCGAAGGTCGAATTCTATCGCTGACCGCGCCGGGCGATGAAATCCAGCGTCGCTTCGGCGGCGCTGTCCGCGTGGGTCGCGGCCACGTGATACGAATTGCCCGGCAGCACGACCAGTTCGGAATCCGGGATTTGTTGCTGCCAGGCGCGGGTTTCATCGACCGAGCCGAGCATGCTCTGTTCGGTCACGATGACCAGCGTCGGGCACGCGATCTTCGGCAGGTCGATCCGGATATCGGCGCTGGCGATCGGCCCCATGAAGCCGAGTTGCGTCGATACGGCGGTGCGGCCCATGAATTTAGTCCACCATTCGACGCCTTCGGGCGGAAACGAGTCACCCAGACGGCCGGCCATGTTCCGCCGCGCCCAGTACTCGACGCCGTGAGTTTTGAAGTCCGCGATCATCGCCGGCACCTTCTCCAGGTTGCCGGCGCGGAACGGCGGCGGCGTGCCGACGACGGTGAGGGTAATCACTCGCTCCGGCCGGCGCGCGGCGAAGGCGCGAGCGATGGTGCCGCCGATCTTGGCCGCCACCAGATGGAACCGCTCGATGCCAAGGTGGTCCATCAGCGCGCAAAAGTCGTCGATCAGGCGATCGAGGGTCCAGGGATAGTCGGCCGGCATCGGGGTCGATTGGCCGAAGCCGCGCATGTCGGGACGCACCACGCGATAATGGCGCGCGAGTTTCGGGACCCAGCCGTACCAGGCGAGACCGCTCTCGGCGTTGCCGTGCAGCAGCAGGATCGTTTCGGGCTCGCGCCAGGGATCGGTGAAGTTATCAACCTCATAATGCATATCGAGATCGGGGGTGGGGCGGAACTGAGCCATTGACGCTACGCCAGCACGCTGGCCGGCACGCGGCCGGAGCGTTCGCGATAAATGCGCTCGTAAATGTTGGCGCGTTCCAGGATTTCGGCGGCGATCGGCCTGTCGTTCTCGATCCGCAGCCAGAGCCGCAGCAAATGGCGGGTATGCTCCGGCGAGTCCTGATAGGCGTCGCGCGCGTGCAGCATCTGAAAGTTGTGCCACAGCATCATGTCGCCGGGCCGCAGCATGAAGTGCAGGCTTAGTTCGTCGCTTTCCGCCAAACGATCGAAATAGTCGAGCGCTTCGACCAGTTTCGTTGGCAATGGTTCGCCGCGCAGTTCAGCCGCGCGCTCGATGAACTGGCGCGAGTAACCGCAACTGACGGTGCCGTCGATGCAGCAAAACAGCGGTATCTTGAAGTCCGTCACCGGTTGCGCTGAAAACCGCGCCTCGGCGATGGCGTAGTAATAGCCTTCGTACAGTGGCTCCAGCAAATCCGGCCGCGTGGCCAGGATCGCGTTGTGGATGGCGAGGGCGCTGACGATCCGGCTGCGGCCACCGGTTTCCGCGCGCTGCAGGCACATCAGGCCGACCATGCGATAGGAATCGGTGTGCGGTGTCAATTCCTCGTTGCTGCGGTAGCCGCGCGCCACCGGGTCGTCCTTGACGTGCTGAACGTGGCCCAACCGGTCGCCGAGCATGCTTTGCGTGGCGGCGTCGCCCAGATGGGTGCCGATGCCCCAAAAAATCCGCTCCATATCCTCTTCGGAATGCGTCTCCCGGGTCAGTCCGGACAGCAGCACGGCGCCGCGGCCATGCCGGATCGTGTCGTCGAGCCACGCGGTGAGCGCATCGACCTCGGGATGATCGAATTCGGCGCGGGTGATCAGTTGCGGCTTCAGGTGGCGGGTTCTCGCGAGCAGCGTATCGAAAGCGGCGAGCTGCGCCTGGGTCAGCCGGTAGGTCAGGCCGGCATCGCCGATCTCCCGATGGGTCCAGGCCGCCGCGGACTTTATCTCGTGTTGGAATGGAGGCATGGTGATTTCTCCCTGACTGCTGGCCACCGGGGGCCGTCCGGCGGGCGTTCGGGCCACTCAACACGGAACGCCGCGAGGTGGCAAATTGAGCGCCGGGGTCCGGTGCCTTGGTCGCGTGTGCGGCGACTTGCGGAGGGAATTCACACCAGTCACTGTGTCGCGGTTCTCGGAGGCCCGATCATGCCCGCCAGTCTTTCACCCTCCCAGGTCGCTCAGTACCAACGCGATGGGTTCTTGTTTCCGGTCGATTGCCTGACACAGGAAGAGGTCGGTTATTTCCGCGGCCGGCTTGAAGACTTCGAGCGCGAGCAAGGCGATACCTTCGGTAAACTCCCTGAGCTGGTCCGCTCGAAGTCGCATCTACTGTTCACGTGGATGGATGAACTGGTGCGCCATCCCAAAGTGCTGGACGCGGTGGAAAGCCTGATTGGCCCGGATATCCTGGTTTATCACTTAACCTCCTGGTTGAAGGAGCCGAATGAGCCGTCGCATGTCTCCTGGCATCAGGATGGCACCTATTTCGGATTGGAACCGTTCGAGCAGATCACCGCGTGGATCGCATTGACGGATGCCACGCCGGAGATGGGCTGCATCAAGATCATTCCGGGCAGTCACGTGATCGGTCAGCGGCCGCACAAGGATACGTCCACACCCGGCAATCTGTTGTCGCGCGGCCAAACGATCGATCATCCGGTGGATTATACCAGTTACGTGATGATGCCGGTGAAGGCGGGCCAGATTTCGTTGCATCATACGCATATCGTGCATTGCTCGGAGCCGAACCGGACCAACCAGCGGCGCATCGGCATCGGCGTCAGCTACATTCCGACGCGTTGCCGGTTGATGAACGACGCGCGGGTCAGCGCGGCGTTGGTGCGCGGTCGAGACGATTACGGCCATTTCGATCCGGAACCGAGGCCGGCGGGCGACTTCGATGGCATGTCGCGCGCGGCGCACGCGAAGGCGGTGGATCAGTTCTTCGAGTCGAACAAGCTACTGGCCGCGCGGCGCAGGTCCGGGAACGTCGGAATTTGAAGCGTCGGCGCGACGGTCAGAGTTTTGGTGTTCCGTAACGTTCCAGCATCGCCGAGCCGATTTCGGACGAAGACGGCCAGTGCCCGCGCCGCGCGCCGGCATGGCGGCGATAGCGATCGAGCGCCGCTGGATCGGGCTGTACGGGCTTGTCACCTTCGAGGAACAGCACACCCACCGCGTCGCTCGGCAACCGCCCGATGAACTCGTCCGCGTTCTCCAGCATTGCCTTGATCCGTTTGTGCAATGCTCGGGGATCGAGCGGTTCTTGGGTGGCCAGCCCCAGGAACTCATCGGCGGTGAAGCTGCTGTGGCGCCTGATCTCAGCCAGCATCTCTTCCGGTGTCATTCCCAGAAAGCGGCCGACCGCCGCGCAGATGACGGCCCCCAGAGGCAGAATATTTTCATGGATTGTGACCAGATCGACGATATCCCGCGGCACCCGTCGATCCGCGGCAGCAGACGCCTTGTTGGTCGCCAAATCGGCTGGATGCAGTACGTAGCCAAACAATTCGTCGGTCTGCGCTGGAAAAAATCGAAAGTCCGCGTCCGCGACCCATTCCAGCTGGGTCGTTTCACCCATGCCCTCGACGACGATCGATCGCTTGCCGCTACCGCGACCGGGAAGCCAGGTAACCGTGAAACCAGCGCCGGCGATCAGCGCGGCGTCGCTCTCGGCGATCGCCACAAGTCGCTCATCGCCATCCTGGAAAATATCGATGTCGGCGGAATATCTCGGCCCGTCGCGGTTGAGCGCGATTCCACCGGCCACGTAACTGTCCGGACCACGCTGGCTCGCAAGCAGCCGCAATAACGCCGACTGAAGGTTACTGAGCGGCACGGCAGAGTTGCTCGAGCTGCTCGGCCAACCGCCGCCCAGACATGGAGCCGTACGTGCGGAGAGCGGGCGTGATCGCTAACGCCGCGCCGGGTGTTGGATGCGCCACCGGCCGCATATTCCAAAGCGCCACGGCGCCGTACTCGGCGAAAGCCCGCCTGTAGAGCCGTTCGATCTCCCGCTGTTGCTCACGATTATCCATTACACGAACCTATGCCGCCGAGCGACGGTTAACAAGGATAACGAGCGGACAATCCTTGGCTCTGGTCCGGACGAGCGCGTCTAATCCTTAACGATCGGACAACTCTCGTCCCGCGCCCAATCGCCGAAGCTGAGGTAATACACCCGGACGTCGTCGAACCCGGCGCGCACCGCCGCCGCCGCCGCCAGAGCCGCCCGCCCGCCGCCCTCGCAATGTGTCACGATATGATCTCCCGGGCCAAACCCGACGCCCTCCAGCATGCCGCGCAGATCGGGTGCCGGCCGGACGAAGCCGCTCTCCATCAGGTCCACGTGCGACAAATGCCGCGCGCCGGGGAGGTGCCCAGCTCTGGGCCGGCCGCGCGAGTCCTCGCCGGTGAATTCCTTCAGCGTGCGCGAGTCGAACACCTGCGCGGCGCCGTTCAGTTGCGCTTTCAGAGTCTCCCGGTCGACCACGCCGACCGCTCCCGCGCCCGGCTTCGCGTGAATGGGAGCTGTCGCCGGTCCAGCCGCGACCGGCACGCCGGACGCGGCGGCCAAAGCGGGCCAGCCACCATTCACGATGACGCATTTCAGTCCGAAATATTGCAGCACGAACCAGACCCGCGCCGCGTTGGTCATCGCGCCGGTGTCGTAAGTTACCGCCACGCCGGACGGATCGAGACCCAACGCGCCCAAAGCCTCATCCCAGAACGCGGTCTTCGCGAACCCGATATCCGCCGCCTTGGCGGCCTTGTCCCACGCGTCCAACGGCACGCGCACCGCCCCGGGCGCATGGCCGGCGTCGAACGCCGCCTGATCCCGAGCATCCAGATAGCGAACGGGTCCCAAGGACGGCAACGCGGCGACTTCGACGAACGGATCGTTCGGCATGACCTGGATCTCCCTCAAACGTTCGCCACAGCATAGCGCCGGTTGCCTCGCGCGGATATCCGGAGGAGCATGAAGTCAACAAGCAAACGGAGGAACCGATGACGAATTTTGTGCTGGTGCACGGATCCTATCAGGGCGGGTGGGTCTGGCAGCGGGTGGTCCAACGGCTCCGTGCCGCGGGACACACGGTGTATGCTCCAACCCTCGATGGCTGCGGGGAGCGGCGGCATCAGTTACGCGCCGGGATCGATACGACGACGCACGCGACCGAAATCGCGGAGTTGCTGTTCTACGAAGACCTCCGCGATGTCGTGCTGGTCGGCACCAGTTCGGGCGGCATGGTGGTCAATCGCGCGGCGGAACAGATGCGGGATCGCGTCGCCCGGCTGGTGCTGGTCGATGCGCTGGCGCTGTTCCCCGGCGAACGCACGCGCGACATCGTCAATCGTTCCGCTCCCCCGCCGTTCGGACTCGCCGCCGGTCCGTCGCGTGAGGACGCCGCGAAAGGCCTGTTCGCCGATCTGGACCCGGCGACGCGCGAGTGGGTGCTGGATCGCTATACCCCGCATCCGGTCGGTTGCTCGATGACGCCGGTGAAGCTGACGGATTTCTGGCACAAGAGTTGGGACGCGACGGTGATCTGGTGCCGCCGCGCCGAAAATCCCGGGGAAGCCCATCAGCGTCGCGCGGCCGAACACCTCAAGGCGAAATGGTTGGAGTTGGATACGGGACATTATCCGATGTTGAGCATGCCAGACGAATTGACCCAGATCCTGCTCAACTGAACCCGGCTCGCTTCAATCGCACGACCGCCAGGTCCAGCGCCGACAGAAACGCTGACCGGTCTTTTTGCGCGAACGGCTTCGGGCCGCCGGTGATCATTCCCGAGGACCGCAGATCGTCCATCAGGTTGCGTGTCGCCAGGGTGTCGCCGATCGAGGCCTCCGTGAAGACACGCCCGGTCGGCCCGATCACCTCGGCGCCGGCCTTCACGCCACGCGCGGCCAGCGGGATGTCGGCGGTGACGATGATGTCGCCGCGCGTGGCGCGCTCGACGATCCAGTCGTCGGCCGCGTCGGGCTTGTCGGAGACGATCACGCGTTCGATCCACGGGGCGGGCGGAATGGCCATGACGCTGTTGGAGACAACGATAACCTTGGTGCGGTGGCGCTCGGCGACCCGGTAGATCTCGGGCTTGACCGGGCAGGCGTCGGCATCGACGAAAATTCGGATTGGGGTGGTGTCCATCGCTGGATGGTAGCGCGATGGCGGCGGCTTGTCCCCGCCCGCCGTCCACCGCGGGACATTCCCTTGGCCGGGAACCGTTGTATCCTGCGGCCATCGCGAAGCATCAACCTAAGGAACCCCAGCACCCATGAACCTCACATCCGGACTGGTCGGCGCGGAAACGCAAGGCCCCATCGGTTGGCTGATCTGGGACAATCCCAGCAAGCTGAACGCTCTGTCCCCCGGCATGTCGGAGGACGCGCTGACGGTCATCGAGACCTTCGAAGCCGATCCCGCCATCAAGGTCGTGATCATGCGTGGCGCCGGCCGCAAGGCATTCATCTCCGGTGGCGATATCAAGAGTTTTGACAAGGAGCGCGCCAACGCGGAAGCCGCCCGCAGGGCGCGCGAGGCGCCGGCGAAGTTGCGGCACGCGATGCTGCATATGGAGAAGCCGTTCATCGCCATGATCTACGGCTATTGCCTCGGTGGCGGACTGGGCATGGCGCTGAACGCCGATCTGCGGTTCGCGTCATCGGACGCGCAGTTCAGCGTGCCCGCGGCGTTGCGTGGCATCGCCTACGCGCCCGACGGGTTGAAGTCGCTGGTGGATCTGGTCGGGCCGAGCGTCGCCAAGGACATCATGTTCTCCGGACGGCGCCTGAAGGTGGATGAGGCGCTGCGGGTCGGGTTGATCAACCGCGTTGTCGAAGCGGAGGAACTGGAAGCGGTCACCGTTGCCTACGCGGAAACTCTGGCGGCGAACGCGCCGCTGTCGATCCGGGCGTCGAAATACTTCATCAATCAGATTGGGTTGGAGCGCGCGCAGCGCGACGAGGCCCGCATGGACGCGATGCAGCGCGAGGCGGAGGACAGCGAGGACTTCAAGGAAGCGACACGGTCGTTCGTGGAGAAGCGGAAGCCGGTGTTTCTGGGGAGGTAAGGAAGTTCGAGCGGGTGGCTGGTCTCACACAACCCCCCTCGCTCTGAAGTCCGCGATTGTCGTCGCATCGTATCCCAGCCCCGCCAGAATACTGTCCGTGTGCTGGCCCAGTTCCGGAGTCGCGCCCAACGCTTCCGGCTGCGGATTGTCCGTCAGATTGATCGGCTGCCCCACCACCCGGATGTCTCCCAGCACCGGATGATGCACCGCCCGCGCGATCCCAAGATGCTGCGTTTGCGGCTCCGCGAACACACCCGCGATGTCGTTGATCGGGCCGCACGGTACGCCCGCTTTGTTGATCGTCTCCAGCCAATACGCGCTCGGCTTCGTGCGCGTGATCGCGCCGATCCGTTCATTCAGCGCCTTGCGGTTTTTCGAACGCAATCCGCCTGTCGCGTAATCCGGATCGGACAGCGCGTCCTCCCAACCGATCGCCTTACAAAACCGTTCCCACAGTCCAGCACCGGACGCGGCGATGTTGATATGTCCGTCGGCGGTCGGAAACACGCCGGTCGGGATGCCCGTCGGATGATCGTTGCCGGCCTGACCGGGCACCTCGTGCGCGATCAGCCAGCGGGACGCCTGGAAATCCAGCATGAAAATCTGAGCTTCCAGCAACGAAGTATGGACCCACTGGCCTTTCCCGGTGCGACCCCGTTCCATCAACGCCAGCAGAATCGCCTGCGACAGGAAAATCCCCGCCGTCAGGTCGGCGATCGGAATGCCAACGCGCACCGGCCCCTGGCCCGGCAGACCGGTAATCGACATCAACCCGCCCATGCCCTGCGCGATCTGATCCACCCCCGGCCGCGTCGCGTCCGGTCCGCTCTGGCCAAACCCGGAGATGCTGCCATACACGATCCGAGGGTTCACCGCCGCGATCGTGTCGTAATCCACCTTTAGCCGATACTTTACGTCGGAGCGGTAATTCTCCACCACCACATCGGCCTTCTCCGCCAGTTTCATGAAGATCGCGTGCGCCTCGGGCGTTTTCAGATTGAGCGTCATGCCGCGTTTGTTGCGATGCAGGTTCTGAAAGTCGAAACCGTGCCGGTTGCCGCCGACCACGTCGCCTTTGGCGGAGCCCGGCGGCTCGATTTTGATGACATCCGCGCCCCAATCGGCCAGTTGCCGCACGGCGGTCGGTCCAGCGCGATGGGCGGTGAGATCGAGGACCGAGAGACCCTGAAGTGGAAGTTGGGCCATCATAAACTCCTTTGACATGACGCGACGACGTTGCCGCATCTTCCCGCAACCGTTCCTGGCCGCATAGAGCCTGGGCGCGGAACTCGCTTGCCAGGGATCGCGGCGGGATGCTCCATGCGTCCGGCATGAGAGAACCGCCGCTTGAGCGACAACCTGACCCAGCTTCCGTCGATGGACTCCGCCGCGACCCAGGATGGGCCGCGCGGGAAGCTGAAGATTTATCTGGGCGCGGCGCCCGGAGTCGGCAAAACGTATGAGATGTTGGCGGATGCGCGGAAGAAACACGTCGATGGGATCGATGTCGTCGCCGGCTTCATCGAGACGCACGATCGCGCCGAAACGCGACAGCAATGCGAAGGACTGACCATTCTACCGCGCCACATGGTCATTTACCGAGACCGCGAGCTTGAAGAAATGGACCTCGACGCGCTGCTGAAACGGCGGCCGGCGATAGCTCTGGTTGACGAACTGGCGCACACCAACGCGCCGGGCGCGCGCCATCCCAAGCGCTGGATGGATGTGGAGGAACTGATCGCGGCCGGCATCGATGTCTGGACCACGCTCAACATTCAACACGTTGAAAGCCTGAACGACATCGTCGCGCGGATCACCCGGGTGCGGGTGAGGGAAACCGTGCCCGACGCGGTCATCGAGCGCGCCGACGAAATCGAGCTGATCGATCTGACTCCGGATCAACTGATCGAACGGCTGCGGGAGGGCAAAGTTTATGGCCCCGATCAGGCGCGCCGCGCGCTGCGGCATTATTTCGCGCCAGGTAATCTGTCCGCCTTGCGCGAACTGGCGATGCGCCGTGCCGCCGACCGTATCGATCTCCAGGTTCGCGGATTCCGTCAGGCCCTCGGCGATACGGCGTCCTGGGCTGTCAACGAGCGCATTCTGGTCTGTGTCGATGAGCGTGAAGCGGCGCCGGAGGTCGTCCGCCATGCGAAACGTCTTGCCGATCGGGCGCGCGCGAGCTGGATCGCCGTGCATGTGCGGACGGTGCGCGATCGTGGTCTTTCCGATACCGAACGGATGCGCCTGAATGAGACGTTGCGCCTGGCCATGCGTCTGGGCGCCGAGACGGCGACGTTGCCCGGAGATCGCGTCGCCGACACGATCCTGAGCTATGCCAGCGAGCAAAACGTCACCCAGATTGTCGTCGGCAAAGCGAAACGGCCGCTGCTGCTTACCGCGCTTCGCGGTTCCGTTGTCGGCGATCTGATCAACCGTTCCGCGAGCGTCGCGGTCCATGTCGTGCCGGAAGAAATCGCGCACGCGCACCGCCGGACATTGGGGATTGGCTTGCGATCGTCCACGGTGACGCGCGGCGGGGTCGCGGAGGCGGCCGTTGGAACCGCTGGAGCGATCGGGGTCGCGTTCGTACTCGACCGGTTTCTCGGTGTGGCGGATCTGGGGCTGGTGTTCCTCGCGCCAGTGCTGATCAGCGCGCTACGCTCTGGACTTTGGCCGGCGCTGCTGGCGGCGCTGTTCAGCGTTCTGTCGTACGATTTTCTGTTTACCGAGCCGCGATTCAGTTTCAGCGTGCACGATCCGCGCGCGGTGGTTTCGCTGATCGCCTTTGCCGCGGCGGCGATTGTGGTGTCGCCGTTGGCCGCGCGAGCACGCGATCAAACTCTGGCCGCCCGTACCGAGGCCCGCACATCGCGAGAGTTGTTGGGCCTGGCGCGCGGCCTCGCCGCCGTCGCTGGGGAGGATGAGTTGGCGCGCACGCTCGCGACCTACACCGCGCGAGCGTTCGACGCGGAGTGCGCGGTGTTCGCGCGGGTCGGCCAGAACGGATTACGGCTGGCGGCGACCGCGCCCGGCACGCCAAAATTCACCGAGGCCGAGATGGCGGCGGTGCGCTGGACTCTGGACAAGGGCATGCCGGCGGGGAAAGGCACCGACACGCTGCCGAGCGAACGGTGGCTGCTGTTGCCGCTGCGCACCGCGCGGCTGTTCTCTGGCGTCCTGGCGATCGCGCGCGATGCCGAATTATCCCCGGCCGAGCGGGAGCGCATCGATGCGATGGCCAATCAGGGTGCGTCCGCGTTGGAACGTGCCCATATCGCACACGCGTTCGAGGAAGCGCGCATCGAAATGGATGCGGAGAAATTGCGCGCGACCATGCTGGCGTCGCTGTCGCACGACCTGAGAACACCGATCGCGGGAATTCTGGGATCGGTGTCATCGTTACGAGCCTATCGGCACGACACGGATACCCAAGCGGAATTGCTCGCGGCCATCGAATCGGAAGCCGATCGGATGCGGCGTTACGTGGTCAAGTTGCTCGACATGACGCGATTGGACGCGGGCGGCGTGAAGGCGCGCATTGAAGCACTGGATGTGGCGGATATTGTTTCATCCGTGATCAAACGCGCGCGGCCTCTGGCGGAAGATGTCCGCCTGATCGCCGATATCGAGCCTGGGCTGCCGATGCTCAAGGGCGACGAGACGTTGCTGCATCAGGCGCTGTTGAACCTGGTGGAGAACGCGATCCTGCATGGCGGCAAAGGGACCGTGACCGTGCGCGCCCGGTTGCGAGACGGTGGCATGGAATTCGTGGTGCTGGACGAGGGACCTGGATTGCCACCCGATGGAGATGGCAAATTGTTCGACAAATTCTGGCGAGGCGACAACGCGCGGGCGGGCGGTACCGGCCTCGGCCTGCCGATCGTCAAGGGGTTCGCGGGCCTGATGGGCGCGTCGGTCTCGGCGCGCAACCGGCGAGATGGTAAAGGTGCCGTATTCACGCTGACCTTTCCCAGGAGTGCCATCTTGTCATGACCGTCGCGCCGAAGCGATTGAAAGCTCTGGTAATTGATGACGAGAAGTCGATCCGCCGGTTCTTGCGCACGACATTGACCGCCGAGGATTTTGAGGTGACCGAGGCTGAGACCGCGTCCGAAGGCCTCGCGCGGGCACGGGAAACACGGCCGGATTTGGTGGTGCTGGATCTCGGCCTGCCGGACGGCGACGGCGCCAACCTGATCACGCCGATTCTGACGCTGGACGCACCGGCGATCCTGGTGTTGTCGGCGCTGGACGACGAAGCGCGGAAAGTCACGGTGCTGGATCTGGGGGCGGACGATTTTGTTACCAAACCGTTCGGGGTGGCCGAGTTCATGGCCCGGGTCCGCGCTGCCTTGCGTCACCGCTTGCGGATGCAGGGGAGCGCGCCATCTTATGACGACGGGCGGCTTAGCGTCGATCTGGTGACAAGGCGGGTTCGGATCAACGGTGTCGATCCGAAACTAACGCCGCGGGAGTACGCGCTGTTGCGAGAACTTGTGATGCACGCGGGGAAAGTTCTGACGCACCGCCATTTGATGGCGAAGTGTTGGGAGAGCACGGACGAACCCGATATTCAGGTGCTTCGTGTGCATATGAGGAACTTGCGGCAGAAGATCGAGGAGTCGCCGGACGACCCGGCGACGATCACGACCGAACAAGGGGTCGGCTACCGGTTTCACCCGAAGGCGTAACGGGCGTTATGCCAACTGGCGAAAGAAATGACGTACCGGCCACCCGTCCGTCATGCCAGGGCCTGACCCTGGCATCTCGTGGTGCAGGCCCAGTGCTCTCAGGCCGGGCACATTTTCCGTGCGGGCCGATCCTCGGGTCGAACCCGAGGATGACGCTACGATGGCGTCACGACCGAGAGTTAATGTCAACGCTGGCTGGTATTACTCCACCGCTTCGCCGAGCACCTCGCGCATGCCGGTCGGCAAGCCATCGATGCTGGTGACATTTTTCTCACGCCAATATTCCTTGATCCCGTCGCGGCCTTTGCGGGAAGCCCAGTTTTTGAGGGTGGGGCGCTCGTCTTTGTAGTCATGGAGCGGGACGGAATAACCGCACGAGGTTTGCACCGATTCAACATCAAGCACGACGATTTGGCGGGCGCCGGGTGGCTCGTCGCCGTTGAACGCGGTGGCGAGGATTTGTTCGTATTCGTCGCAGCCGCGTGGCAACGGCCGGCCGCGACCGTAGAGCCGCAAGATCATCGGCGATCCCTCGAACGCGCAGAACATGATCGTCAGGCGGCCGTCCGCGCGCAAATGCGCGGCGGCTTCGTTGCCGCTGCCGGTTTGATCCAGGTAAGCAACGGCATTCTCGCCGAGCACGCGGAAACTGTCGGATCCTTTCGGTGACAGATTGATCCGCGAGTCCGCCGTCGCCGACGCGGTGAAGAAGATATGCTGCCGCTCGATGAATTCCTTCAACGGTGGCTCAATGTGGTCGAAGAACTTCGCCATTTCGGTGCCTCGCGATTGCCGGTTCGCACGACCGGCGATGAAATCAGACGCCTGAGGGTACCATTATTGGGTGAGGCTGGCCCGCGCCATTTCAACCAACTTTGTGCCGCGCGAGATGGCTCGGTCAAGCCCGGCCAGCACGCCGAAAAGGCGTGCCCATTTGGTCAGGCGAACCCATGACGAGGGGACTGCTGGCCGGGTTCTGGCAATCTGGGGTTAGTACCCCAGCGCCAGCCCATCCTTGCGCGGCTCCGATCCCGCGACCAGGCAGCCGCGCTCGCGATCCATCCAGATCGCCTGACCACCGCCATGCGGCCGCTCGGCGACTTCGGGGTCGTGGCCCATCGCCTTCAGGCGCGCGACGACATCCGCCGGAATGCCTCGCTCGACCTGCAATTTGCCCTTCAGCGGCAATAGGCGAGGCAGATCGATCGCCTCCTGAATGTCCAGCCCATATTGCAACATGTTGGTGAGGAACCAGGAGTGGCCCATCGGCTGATAATGGCCGCCCATCACGCCGTACGGCATCACCGCCTGGCCATCCTTGCCGACCATGCCCGGAATGATCGTGTGCATCGGACGCTTGCGTGGCGCGATGCAGTTGGGATGGCCGCGCTCCACCCGGAACCCGAAGCCGCGATTCTGCATCATCACGCCGGACCGTTCCGACAGGATCGCCGAACCGAAGCCTTCGAACAGCGAGTTGATGAAACTGCACGCGTTGCCGTCCTTATCGACCACGCAAAGATAGACCGTGTCCTTGTGTGGCGGCATCAACGCCTCACCGGCCGCGGGGAGGTCGACCATCGCCTTATCGTCCTTGATCAGGCGGCCGAGCGCGTTCAGGTAGTCGCGGTCGAGCATCTTCGCGACCGGCACGTCAACCTGCGACATGTCGGCGACGAACGCGTCGCGGTCGCGGTAGGCGAGGCGAGCGGCCTCGGTATGGCGGTGCATGCGGATCGTGCCCATCGGGCCGTCGGGCGCATCGCCGAGACCCTCGAGCATGCCCAGTATTTGCAGCACGAGAATGCCCTGGCCGTTGGGCGGGATTTGATAGACGTCGTAGCCGTTCCATTTGATCGAGATCGGCTCGACGAAGTCGGCGTTCGCGAGGCCAAGCGCGAAGTCTTCCTCGGTATGCAAGCCGCCCCGTTCGCGCAGCGTGGCGACCATGTCGGCGGCGATCGGCCCTTCATAGAAGGCGCGCGCGCCATGCCTGGCGATGGCGCGCAGCGTCTCCGCCAGGGCCGGCTGGACAAAAAGATCGCCGGGTTTGGGCGCCGATCCACCGGGCAGAAAATGGTGCGTGCCGTTCTTGCGCAGCTTCGCTTCCAGCCGGTGCCAGTCCCAGGAAACTTTCGGATGCACCGGCCAGCCGTCCTCGGCGAAGCGGATCGCGGGCTGCAAAAGCTCGTCGAGGCCTTTGCGGCCGTGTGCTTTTAGCAACGTCTCCCAGGCGTTGACCGCGCCCGGCACGGTGACGGCATGAGCAGAGGTGTTCTCGATCGCGCGGATCTGGTGGCTCTCGAACCAGTCGATGCTCGCCGCGGCGGGTGCCCGGCCGGAGCCGTTCAGGCCGATCACTTTCCCGGTTCCGGCGGGCGCGTACAGGCAGAAGCAGTCGCCACCGATACCGGTCGACTGTGGTTCGATCACGCACAGCACGGCGCAGGCGGCAATCGCGGCATCGAGCGCGTTACCTCCGTCGCGCAGCACATCCAGCGCGGTCAGCGTCGCCGCCGGCATCGAGGTGGCGGCCATGCCGTGCGTCGCATAGACGGGACTGCGTCCGGGAAACTGGAAATCGCGCATCGAGGATCCTTTGCCTGATTGGCCCGCTCTGGGCTGGCGGTTCGAGTGTGGCGGGAAGATGAACCGGGTTGGCGGATCGTTCAACGGTAGGGAGCATTTAAGCAGCGAGAAGGCGGCGCTGCGCGCCATACGCCCGAACGTATGTGGTTTGACCGCAATCAAAATCATCGGTCCCCGACCCGGCCCTCTGGCGCGGTAGGCGCGGCGAACGATCACCGGGTCGAGCCCGGTGATGACGGTTAAGTCGAGTCCGGTGATGACGGTTAAAGGGCCGGCGATCGCATCGGCCAATCAAGGCATCGGGAAACGCATGCCTTGGCTGATCCAAACCATCGCATGCGCCGTATCACGATTGTGCGTCATCCAGATGCCGCGCCAACAACCAGGAGCATTTCTCATGCGACCCATTCGTTCCCTGCTGCTGGCGACAGCGGCTTTGCCGTTCGCGCTCGCCGCCGTTCCCGCCGTCTCGCAGATGACAACCACACCCATGGCTTCGGAAAAGACTGTCATGGTCGGCGGCGCGGCGATGTATCCGTCGAAGGATATCATTCAGAACGCGGTCAACTCCAAAGATCACACCACGCTTGTCGCCGCGGTCAAAGCGGCCGGACTTGTGCCGACGCTTGAAGGTCCCGGACCGTTCACCGTGTTCGCGCCGACCAATGAGGCGTTCGCGAAGCTGCCGCCGGGAACTGTCGAAACGCTGTTGAAGCCGGAAAACAAGGCGATGCTTACGAAAATCCTGACATATCATGTCGTGGCCGGCCGTCTGACGGCCGCCGACCTGATGAAGATGGTCAAGGATGGCCATGGTAAGGCCGAGCTAAAGACGGTGGAGGGCGATCCGCTTTCCGTCACGGAAAAAGGCGGTCATCTTTATATCAGCGGCGAAAAAGGCGGCGTCGCCGAGGTTTCGATTTCCAATGTCATGCAGTCGAACGGCGTGATCGATGTCGTCACGTCCGTTCTGTTGCCGAGCTGAACGGCGGCGGTGGAAGCGGCCAGCCGCGCCGCTTCCATTCCCACTCGCCGTTCCAGCGGATCCCGTACGCCACTGTCTTGAACGCGATTGTCAGGGACCCTGAAACAGCGCGGCCGCCGCGTCACGGAAGGCGATGCGTGAGGTATCGTTGGAATAAAACATGTGGCCGCCTGGATAAACCTCCAGCCTGACCCGTTCGGCGCTGCCCGCGTCTGGCAATTGGTTCAATAATCGCACCGTTGTGAAATAGGGCGTAACCAGATCGAACAATCCGCACGCGATCAGTACGCGCAACCGCGGATCGAGCGACAGAGCGGACTGCAGATAACTCAGACTCTCGGGGCGCCCCATGCCGCGGCCCCAATTCCATTGCTTGAACGTATCGTCGTTGGACAGCCGGTAAACGCTGTCCGGTCGCCAGTTCAGCTTGCCGTTGTAAATCGCCACCATCGCGCTGGTCACCGGCGCCTTCAGCCCCTCAAGGATCGGATCCGGATATCGTCCCATAGGCCGGCGGGGCGAGGGATTGGCGCGCCCAACCGTCGCGTCATAAACGCTCTCGACTCGCCCCCGCGCGCGTTCCAGTTCGCGCAAGAACACATCGCCATCCAGCCGGCCGCCGCCCCTGGCCACGATGGCGCGATCGATGCCGGTCAGCGCCGTGACCCGATCGGTCAAACGCGCCACCGC
Source organism: Acetobacteraceae bacterium (assembly GCA_003164305.1). Next base: position 20,560 of record PLSZ01000250.1, on the reverse strand, counting down.
CGCCGGGTCGTGAAACCCGCGCATCAGGTCCACGAGGTAATCGCTCGCCGCGTATTGCTCGACATCCGCCATGTCGGCGCGCGTCACCGGCCCCTTTAAGGCTCGCGCCGCGGCGACCTCAGTCGGCAAGCCGGATACATAGTCGAGAGGGTCGTTGTAACCGCTTTGCACATGCGCATCGAGCAGCGGCGAGAGCAGCACCATGCCGCTGACGCCGACGCCTTGCTCGGATTGCAGCGCGCGCGCCAACCGCGGACCGCGAAACCCGCCATAGCTTTCGCCGATAATGAATTTTGGCGAAACGATCCGGTCGTTACGATCAAGCCAGCGACGTACGACCTCCGCCAACGCGCCGATGTCGCCTTCGACGGACCAGAACCTTCGGCGCGCCTCATCGCCTTTCGCGACGATCCGCGAATAACCGGTCCCGGGCGGATCGATGAACACGAGGTCGGTGAAATCCAGCCACGTCTCGGCATTCGGTCCGGGCTCGGGCGCGGCCGAAGGTACCCCGGCATCGCCGCCGATCGGGATGCGCCACGGCCCAATAGCGCCCACCTGCAACCAACCCGACGCCATTCCTGGGCCGCCATTAATCACAAAAGCAACCGGCCGCGTGTGGCGATCGGACCCTTCCAATTGGTAGGCGATGAACGCCACATCCGCCTGCGCCGCGCCCTCATCGTTGCTAAGCCGGATAGAGCCCGCCGTCGCCATCAGCCGTAACGAGCGTCCAGGCAATTCCAACACATGGTGAGTGGTCTGATCCGGCGGCAGCTTCAGCGAGTCGGCGACGGCCGTCTTGTTCGACGGTTTGGCGCCGTCGCCATGGCCTGAATCGTCCTGCGCCCAAACGGGGCCGCACAGCGACACCAACGCCAGAACAGTGGCGAGCAGCCGAACCGCCATGGCTCCGTTCCGCCAATCTCCTCGTGCCCGGTCACGCGTCACCACGCGGCCGACGTCGCGAGGAAATCGTCCACCAGCGCGTTCGTTCGAGCGCTTTCGTCCAGTTGTGGAAAATGCCCGGTATCCGGAACGATCTCGACACGCACCGACGGCACTTGGGCGCGTAGCATTTCAAGGTAAGGGGTGCTCTGGCCCGGTCGCATCGTCATCCGTTCGCGCTTTTCGTTGCTGTAGGTCGATTGCAGCGCCATGACTGGTACGTGCAGAGCAGCGAGCGACCCAGTCAGGCGACCAACATCATAACGCAACAAATCGCTGAGCATTTTTTCCCCGATCGGCCGAGGCAGGCGCAACGCCCGCGCGACCACCGACGCGACCATGGCGGGATCGCTCCTGGCGGTGAACATGTCCTTGAACAACGCGTTGGTGATCGTCGTGTAGCCATCCGCCGAAGCAAACCGTTCCATCAACACCGGTTGCATCGCGGCGGCGAACTGGCTGCCATCGACCAGGATGAGACCAGCCGTACGCTCGGGCGCCTGCAGCGCGGCCTCGATCGCGACACGGCACCCCATGCTATGGCCGACCACGACGGCGGGCGGCAGGCGCAAAGNNGGCGGTCGGCCAGATGCGCGACCTGCGCATCCCAATCAGTGTGCGCGCAGGCGAATCCATGCACGAACACGACAGGGGGCCGGCCCGCGCCCGTCACGACATGGTGAATGAGCGTCATTTCCCGACTCCTCCGAACAATGCCCACGGATTGGCTCCGCCTGATGTGGTCAGTCTTTATGAGAATGGACGGGGTTTCAAGCTGACACACCGGTGTCGGGAAACACGGGCGGAGTTTGGTCCGCGTGGCTGGCCGAATCCTATCACGGAAACGTTAACAAGATGCGAAGAGCGGCAGAGAACAAAACAGGAAAATGATGACTGAAATTCACCTTTCGTTAACCTGAGGCGGACATTTTGCCGCTCGTTGACGCTTTCAAGGACGCACCGGATGGATCTCAACTCGCTGAACATCTGTTTAACGAACACGCTCCGGATCGGAGCGGGAATTCGGAGCGACAGTTTTTGTTTTCTCGAGATGGACAGAGAGCTTCCGGTGTCGGACGCGCACGAATGGTTACAGGAAACCCGGCTGGAGGCGTTCGCTGGCCTATCGCCGATGGGCCCGCGGGATGGCACGTCGAAACCCGACGCGGCCACGATTTTGCTGGTCGATGACGATGCGATCGACGTCGACGCCATTCGCCGCGCGTTCCGGAAGCTGGAGATCGTCAATCCGATCGCGGTCGCCCGGAATGGCATCGAAGCGTTGGAGATGCCGCGCGGAGAGAACGATCACGCGAAGCTCGAAACGCCGTTCCTGATCCTGCTGGACCTCAATATGCCGCGCATGGGTGGAATCGAGTTCCTGAAGGAGTTGCGCGGTGATCCGGAACTGCGCCGGACTTTGGTTTTCGTCATGACGACCTCGGCGGCGGAAGAAGACCGGGAGCGCGCTTACGAATACAACGTCGCGGGCTACGTGCTGAAAGACCGGCCGCGTCAGACCTTCGTCCAGTCGATCGCGGCACTGGAAAGCTACTGGCGGACGATCGAGTTGCCGGACTGATCCGCCGCGGAACGATGACCGCTTCCCACCATTGTCATGGCCGACGGGTTCATCCGGCGCCGGTCGTCGCTGTTTTATGTCCTGGCGCGTTAGAATTGGCGCGATAAGATCGGCGTCGGCTGAAAGCGCGTCGAGGCGACACCCCGGCGGCCTTTTCCGACCGGACGTGCGGAGATTGGCGTGAGGTTACCGACCATCGCGGTAAGCGGCCTGATGCTGTGCGGGACGGCGGCGCAGGCTCAGGATTTTCGTTCGATTCAGACACCTCCGGATCACAATCAGTCGCTTCCTGATTACAAAGGGCAGAAGTTCGAAATCGTGGGCGACAACGGTCCCTTGGCATCCGCCACGACCATCACCTCGCCGACCGGCTTCACTTCGCTGACGTCCGTGCCGATGTACCCGGTGCTGTATTGCGGGGAGGAAGGCGGCGTGGGACCCAACGAATATGCGGTCAGGCCGGGGGCGGGCCCGGTGCGCTGGCTCCTTGAGGTTCCGTTGCGGCCCTCTGGGCCACCCGCTGGCGCGAAAATGTTCGATGCGCGTTATGAAGCCTACGACAATGTCGCCACGATCAACATGTTCGCCCAAATTCTGGTGGAGAAAGTCGATGACTCTCACGTCAGCATCACGGCGCAGGCCTATCCAAACTGCGAGCGGGCACGCGTCCGATTGAAGATCACCGTCCTCTATGCGAAATAACTCAGGTTTTCGGCCGGAACAAATCGGCGATGACCGCGCAAAGCGAGCCCATGAACATCAGGAGCGCCATTCCTCGGGGCGTGCCATCCGTGAGCAGTCCGACCAGCAATCCGCTGGTCGCGCCCAACGCGAATTGCGCCACGCCCATCAGCGCGGCGGCCGATCCGGCGTGGGCGGCATGCCGGCCCAAGGCGCCCGCCGTGACATTGCCATTGGTGAAGCCTTGACAGCTCAACGCCAGAAACACCGGCGCGACGATCATCCACAGCACATGCACGCCGCTGAAACTTAGAACCAGCAGGACCGTGGTCGCCAGCAACGACACCCGGCAAATAAAGCGCAGCATGAACGACAAGCCTAACTTCGGCAGCAGTCTGGCGTTGATCTGCGACCCGGCGATCAAACCGCACGAGCACAACCCGAAGATCAGGCCGAACCCGGACGGCGACAGACCGAACCCCTGGATGAACACCGGCGACGATCCGCCGAGATACGCGAACATGCAGAACGTCGTCGCGCAGCCCATCAGCGCGTGCGCCCGGAACACCGGTTCCCGTACGATCGAACGATAGCGCACGACGATTTGTGCCACGCCAACCCGGATGCGGCGTTCCTCCGGCAAGGTTTCCGGCAGAATCCGCCATGCCAGCAAGGCGCACGACGCGCCGTAGGCCGCCTGGAACCAGAAAATGAACCGCCAGTTCGCGAAGGTCAGGAACAAGGCCCCAACGCTCGGCGCCAGAATCGGCGCCACCCCCATCACCAGCACCAGCCGTGACATCAGGATCGCGCCGCGGGTGCCCTCGGCGAGATCACGCACCACCGCCCGGCTGATCACCATGCCGGCCGAGGCGCCGATCGCGCCGACAAACCGCAGCAGCGCCAACACCTCCAGGTTTGGCGCCAGCGCGCCGCCCACCATCGCCAGTGCGAACACGGTGAAGCCAATCGCCAACGGCCGCCGCCGCCCGAGGCGGTCCGACAACGTCCCTTGCATGATCTGGCCGACGGCGAGACCCGCGAACCACGCCGCCAGTGTCAACTGCGCGGTGCCGGGCGCGGTATGGAACGTCGCCTCCACCGCCGGAAACGCCGGCAAATACATGTCCGTCGCCGCTGGCCCGACCGCGATAAAATAGCCCAGAAGCCGCGGCAGCCAGCGCGGCCACGCATCCGGCTCGGGCGTTATGGCGGGCAGGGCGGGGACGGTTTTGACCGGTTCGATATTCATATCCATCACCTCTGGATATCGCAGCGCAGCATGCGGCGCGAGAGGCGAGCCATTCCGCGCCCTTTTCAAAGTGCCTCCGGCCGGGTCGCCCCCACTGGATCGACCCCAATCGGGCCGACCCACCGGCACAGCGCCAGATCAGGGCCAGACGGCGGACGCGTCATTGATCTATCTTCCATGGGGCGGCGGGATGCGACGAACGAAGGCGCTTGACCGGGAGGCGCGATCGGGAGCGAAAATCGCTGGGGAGCCAAACAGTGATTCGCCTGCTCGTGATGACCCTGGCGCTCGGGACTCTGGTCTTCGGGATCGCCTCCGCGATGGAGCCGCGCGCGCGAACCGCGCCAATCGCCGGCTATGTCAGCGCGATCGACGGCCGCACCAACGAATGCCTGATCGCTCGCGGCCGGAAGGAGACGCCAGCGCGATACTGGGAGGATCTTCTGGTTGGGGATCAGGTCGTCGCTCGTGGCGATTGCCGAATCGAGATCATGCCGAAAGACGGCCCGCGGCGCTGGACCGTCATGGCGACGAACTCTCCCGCCGAGATGACCGCGCGGGCACCGCGGTCCGTGTTGCTGCCCACGGCGCTGGAGCCGATCGGCCTGGCGCTCAACAAGTGGAACGACGATCTGCAGCCGCCGGTCGTGCCGCCCGCGAAGGCGCCGCGGAAAGGAAAGGCGCGCGCGGCGGTCGCGGAGCCGCCAGTCGTAACGAAGCTCACGCCGCCACCACCAATGGCCATGCCGTTGCTGTCCGGACCGGTGAGGCAGCGGCTGGTGGCGGTGCCGCGCCGGTTCAACCTCGCGTGGCTTGGCGGCAAACCGCCGTTCACGGTGGTGCTGGCCCCGACAGGGGCTCCGGCAGGGGGGACTCAGACGGCGCCGTCGAACGGCGGTGGCGACGCGCCGCCCTGGACGTTTCAGGTCGGCGACGAGCGTGTCGTTTCTTCAATGATCGGACCCCGAGTCGGTCTGTACACCGTACGGGTGACTGACGCGGGCGGCGCTTCGGTGCAAGCCCAGATCGAATTCGTGGACGCGCCGCCGGCGATCGATACGCATGATCTGGTCGATCTCCCCGGTGGAATCGCTCGCGTATTGGCCGCCGTGCGATTGGCGAACACGGACGGCGGCGTGTGGCGCCTGGAGGCGCTGGCGCGGCTCGCCGACGAAGGGCGAGATAACTACGCCGCGGCTCTGATGGCCGGACAGTTACTGGCGGGGAAGGATCTTCCGGACCCGTTGACGGCCGACCCAGAGGGTATCCCGGCGCCGCCCGCGCCTATTGCAGCATCTTCGGCGCGGGATGCAGCGGGACGATCGTGGCGCTGAACGCGTCCTCGATCTGATCCGGGTCGTCCGGGTCCGGAATGAGGAATTGGCCCAACCCCAGGGACAGCGCCATCGCCGGATCCATCTTGCCCAGAGGCTGCGTCTGGCGGCGTGCCAGAGTCGCGCGCATATTGGCGAGCAGTGTTTCGAACTGCTTTCCATCCCGGTTAAATCGCTTCACCATGGCGGGCGAAACGCCGGTTCGCGCGGCGTCGCGATAGCAGTCTTCGGCCATCAGACGTAGCATGATGCAATGAGTCGCCAACATCGCGTCGGCGGAGTTGCGTGGTTTGTAAGTCATGACTTCCGCGAGTTGAACGCCGAAGCGAAGGGCGCGCTGTTCCTCGGTTTCGCCTTTTGGGCCCGGCAGATCCCGAACAAGAGAATGCAACACCGATCGCGGCAACGGATCGACGATCATTTTGCGAGGCGCTTTGGCGCGGCGGGATTTGTGGTCGGCGGGCCAGGGCAGGACGGTCATTGGAATGGGAGTCTCCTGGGTGGGAGGGGTCTCGATGCGGATCAATGTATTCTTATAATAGGATATTAGTCAAGAAAAATTTCGTGAGTCGGAGGAGCGGCGTCTTGTCCCTGAAATGTGTCCACCGAGGTCGACCGGCTGTTGGTTCCGCGGAACCAACCCTGGGCACTGGCTCATCCATCGGCCGCGTGGCAAGTGGAAGCCATGACACAGCCGGGCCATCACGAGCAACAGGCGATAGGCGGTCAAGCCATCGGAAGGCGCGCCAGGTTCGAACCCATCGGCCCCTGGCGGATCGCCGGCGTCATCTGGTTTATTTTCCTTTTGCTGACGGCGGCCCTGCTGCCATTCGCGTTTCCCGTGTTCCCCACCCAGGACGGACCGTCCCACATCGGCACCTCGGCGATCCTCAATCGGCTTCTGCTCGATCGTGATCCTCACTTCGCGGCGTTTTTCAGCGTGTTGCCGCCTTCGACGAACAGCCTGATCCATTATCTCGGCATGCCGCTGGTGCTGCTGTTTCCCGCGCGTCTGGCGGAGGAAATCATCGCGTCCGGGTTGATCGCCGGCGGCGCGTTGGCGGTTTGGTCCTGCGCCCGAGCCGAAAAAGCCCCGAACGCCTGGATTTGCGCGTTCGCGGCGCCCGCTGCGTACAGCAAAACTCTTTTCGCCGGAAACTATAACTTCATCCTCGGCTTTTTGCTGTGTTTCCTTATTTTGCGTCTGACGATCGTGGCCAAAGGCGACTTCGGATTGAAGCGCGGCATCTGTCTCGCCGTGCTTTTTCTGCTCGCGGCCCTCGCGCACCCGGTGGGCACCGTATTCGCGATGACCGGCGGCGGCGTGCTGCATTTGTGGAATGCGTGGTTGGCGACGAGGCCAAGCCCGGGCACCGCGGCGATCGCGCGACGCATGATGGTCCCGGCATTATCCAGCGTGCCGGGGTTGCTGCTGCTGGGGCTTTACCTTGAGTCGCATTGGAACGCCGCGGCCGAACGCGGGGCTGGCGTTCATTACGGTGTTGAACTCGGCGTCCGCCTGAAGCGCCTGGCTGGTCTGGGGCAGCTTTATACCGTGGATAATTGGCAGATATTCCTGTGCGGCGCGGGCGCGCTGTGCCTGCTGGTTTTGTTCGGTCTGTCGCTGCGCGAGCGGCTGCGCGCGTTCCGCTCGAACCGGATCCCAGAGGCCGCCGACGGGCTGCTGTTGGTCGCGGCGACGATGGTGCTGCTTTACCTCGTGATCCCGGATGGGGGCGCCGGAGCGGGTTACATCGCCGCGAGGCTCGACCTGGTGCCGTGGCTGGTCGTGTTGATATGGCTGGCGACGCGCGATCTTGGTCCGATCGCTTTCGCCGCTGGGGCTATCCTGGCCGGTCCGATCGGTCTGGCGTTACTGGCCACCAACGCGATCGCGATCGCCAAGGTTCAGCCGGAACTCGCGCTGCTCCGGCAAGGCGATGCGCTGCTGACGCCCGGCTCGACGGTGCTGGAGATCAGCGCCAGGGAAAAGCCGATCTACGAATTTCCCGGCCAGGGCTATCTTCAGAACAATCCGTTCGAGCACATGCAGCATTACGCGGCCGCCGATCGCGGGATCGTCATGCTGAACAATTGGAACGCGCACTATCCGGGATTTCCAATCCACTTCCGGTATGATGCCGATCCGTGCCGGTTCGTCAATCCGGCCGATCTCGATGACATGGATCTCGCGACCTATGAGGCGGAGACCGGTCACGCGATCGACGCCATTCTCGTGCTTGCTGCGACGCCATCGCACCTGGAGCGGGATCATGGAGCGCTCTTCGCGACCCTGAACCGGCTGTATTGTCCTCGCGCGATCCCGGCTGTCATTGGCACGCTGTTTGTCCACCACGCCGCGGATGGACGCTGTCCTCCATAAGGCGATCGGCTATCACCCTCTCTCGCGCGGGGCCTCCTGACCACGGGTCAAGGCCAGATCCAGCACGTGCACCATCGCCGCTGTTCCCACCACCGGGATCAGCAGATTGAGCAAAGGAAAATACGCCGCCGCGGCCATCGCGCCGCCCTGCACCAGCGCGGCCGGCCGCACCGCGCGATACAGCGCCTCGGCCTCCGGGCGGTTCAGACGCCGCATCGCGACCGCGACGAACATGCCTCGGCCCATGGCCCAGGATGCCACGGCCCAGCCGATGGGGAGGCCAATGCCGGGGAGGATCAGCGTCAGCAGCAACGCCAGCAGGTTCAGGGCGAAAACTCGCAGCCCAACGCCGATGCCAACGCGCAATTGGTCCAGGATCGGCGCCGGCTGGGCTGGTGGCATGGAGGGGTAGAAGTGGCGTTCCACGGCGCGGGCGATCCGCTCGAAGTAAAGGGTGCCGATGATCGCGGCGACCGGCAGGAACAGCCACATCGCCAGCAGCGCGGCGGCGACCGAGCCCAAAGCGTCGAAAATCCAGACCAGGACGCCGTGGCCGGAGCCGAAATGGTGCACGGCGCCGACCGTGGCGACGAGGATCGCCGCGAAGAACAACGCGGAGAACAGCACGCTTCGCCAGACGACGCCGAACAACGCCGGATCGCTCAGTTGCGACAGCGCGCGAGCCAAAGGCAGCATCGTTGGGGTCATGTCCACCGTGTAACACGACCGCGCCTGTCGCCCAGACGGGAATGGTGCTAACCGCGATGCGGTCAAGCGAGGAAGCCGTCCGATGAAAATCGCCAAAGTGGAGAGCCTGCATTGCGACGCCGGCTGGCGCACGTTTTCGTTCCTGAAGGTGACGACCGACGATGGGCTGGTCGGCTGGTCCGAATACACCGAGGCCGACGGTAGCCGCGGGCTGTCCGCCGTCATTCAGGGCATGGCCGAGGGCCTGATCGGCCTCGATCCTCGCCCCATCCAGTCAATCGACTCGCTGCTGTACGTGCGTCAGGTGCAGGCGCCGAACGGGGTCAATCAACGCGCCATCGCCGCACTCGAGAACGCGTTGCTCGACATCAAGGGCAAAGCACTGGGCGTGCCGGTGTACGAACTATTTGGCGGTCCGGTGCGGACGCGGATCCCGGTGTATTGGTCGCATTGCGGCACGTATCGGGTGCGCAACCACGAACTGGTCGGCGTGCCGCCGCTGAAGAACTACGAGGACGTCGCGGCGCTCGGCTATGAGGTGAAGTCGCGCGGCTTCAAGGCGCTGAAGACCAACATCATGCCGTATGAGAACGGCAAACTCGTGAGTTTCGGACCGGGCTTCGGCCGCACGCCGGGGCATCCCGAATTGAACGCCGATCGCAAGACGTTGCAGGCGGTGCGGGACACGCTGGCTGCGTTCCGCTCCGGTGCCGGGCCTGACATGGGACTGCACCTGGATGTGAATTATCACTTCAAGACCGAGGGTTTCCTGCAGGTGGCCAAGGCGGTCGCGCCATACGACATGACCTGGCTGGAAATCGATACCTGGGATCCACAATCTCTCGCTTTGATCCGGCGGCAGGCACCGTGCCCGATCGCGTCATTGGAGTCGGTGTGCGGAAGGCGTGCGTTCCGGCCGTTCTTCGACGCCTATGCAACCGACGTCGCGATTATCGACGTGATCTGGAACGGCTTCCTGGAGTCGATTAAAATCGCGTCGATGGCGGAGGCGTATGAAGTCAACTGCGCGCCGCACAATTACTATGGACATTTGTGCTCGGCGGTCAGCGCGCATTTCTGCGCGGTGGTGCCGAACTTCCGCGTGATGGAGATCGATATCGACAGCGTGTCCTGGCGCGATGAGCTGTTCATCAACGCGCCGGCGATCGAGAACGGCGAGCTGATTTTGCCGACAGGCCCAGGATGGGGGGTTGAGGTGAACGAGGCGGCCGTGCGAGCGCATCCGCCGAAGTGACGGACCATCAGCAACGATCGCTTAGCCGTTTAAGGAATCCGTAGCGTGACAGAAGTTAATTACGATATCATCGGCATCGGCAACGCGATGGTCGACGTGACAACCCGGGTGGAGGACTCGTTCCTCTCGCGGCACGACATGCACAAGGGCGCGATGATCCTGATCGACGCCGAGGCGGCGGAAAGGCTGTACGCCGCCATGCCGCCTGGCCTGGAAAGCAGTGGAGGATCGGCGGGAAATACATGTGCGGTCGCGGCCATGCTTGGAGCTAGGGTCGCTTATCTCGGCAAGGTGGCGGACGATCAACTTGGGGATGTGTTCGCTCATGACATGCGCGCGTTGGGGGTGCATTTCCCGTCGGCGCGGCTGACTGGCGGTACGCCCACCGCACGCTGCCTGATCATGGTCACGCCGGATGGGCAACGCACGATGAACACCTATCTCGGCGCCTGCGTGACGTTCGGACCGGACGATGTCGATGAGGACCTGATCGCCGCCGCGGCCGTGACGTATCTGGAAGGATATCTGTTTGATCCGCCGGAGGCACAGGCGGCGTTCCGCAAAGCCGCCGGCGCGGCGCACCGGGCGGGTCAGCAAGTTGCGTTGTCGCTGTCGGATGCGTTCTGTGTCGATCGCCATCGGGCGGCGTTTCGCGATCTGGTGGCGGGCCATGTCGATATCCTGTTCGCGAACGAAACGGAAATCACCAGCCTTTATGAGAAGAATACCTTCGCGGAAGCGGCGGAAGCGGCGCGGGCCGATGTGGCTCTGGCGGCGCTGACCCGGTCCGAGGCCGGCAGCGTGATCCTGCGCGGTTCCGAGACCGTGACGATCTCCGCGGTTCCGGCGAAGGTGCTCGACACGACGGGCGCGGGCGATGCTTACGCGGCCGGTTTCCTGGCGGGATGGACGGCGGGAAAGCCGCTGCTCGCATGTGGCCGCATGGGCAGCCTGGCGGCAGCGGAAGTGATCAGCCATTATGGCGCCCGGCCGGAAGCCGATTTGCAGGCCATCGTCGCGAACGAGGTGCCGTGATCGGAGGAGTCGCCGATCGCGTTGAAACGGCGTTGAGTCGAGGCCTGACCCGGTCATCTGTAATGGCATGTGCTGCGACAGATCACCGGGTCGAGCCCCATAGGCGCTAAAATAGTGTCGTGGATGGAACGATATCGTTCATTTATCGTCATGGTCCGGCTCGACCGGACCATCGGTGTGCCCAAAATCGCTCTCACCGGCGTGATTGTGCCGATGGTCCGGTCGAGCTGGACCATGACGGGGGATGGAGGGTGCGATCCCGCTCGCCGTGCTATTTTAGCTTGCATGGGGTCGAGCCCGGCGATGACGATCAAGGGTGCCCGGTGATGATCCGCGGGGCAGCGGTGGTTCGCCCTTCCTGGGCGCGCCGCTCATTTCTTCTTTAAATCCGCGACGGGAATTCCTTTCGCTACGGCATCTATAATCGCCTCCCCCAGGGCCTCGGCAACGCAGGCATATCCGCGATCGGTATGATGCAGTCCGTCGGGGCCGATCATGCCGGTCACCGGCGGATCCTCCGCCTGCCACGCCCGCATCAAAGCGGACCGCGAAAACAACGGCACATGACGCGTCTGGGCTTCACGCGCGATGATCGCATCGATGACCGCGAGCCGTTCCGGCGACTCGCGCGGCGCGATCTGGTTGTCCATCAAAACGAGGTCGGCGCCGCTCGCCAGGATGCGTTGCACGCCTTCGTCGAGCTGCGCCGCGAACCGCGCTTCATTCATGCCGAGCAGAACTTCGTTGGTACCGACCTGCCAGATGACCAATGTGGGCTGTTCCGCGAACACATCGGCATCGATCCGGCCGAGTACCGCATCGACCATCTGGCCGCCAATCCCCTTGTTCGCCACATGCACCGCGGCATCCGGCCACGCCTGATGCAATTCAACGGCGAGGCGCGCCGGATAGGTGCGGTCGGGCGCCGACGCACCGGCGCCCTCGGTCGATGACGAGCCGAGCGCGACGATGGTGATCGGTTGCGTGTGAGACAGCGCCTCTCGGGTGGTCTGGAGCACGATATGGGTCGCCGGCACGACGGGACAGGTCGGTTCGGCGGCGGAGGCGCCACCCGAGGCGAACATCGCCGCCACGCCGCATAGCAGCGACCGCGCTTTATTTCGTGGCATCGACGATCGCGTTGGCGAGAATTTCCGCCATACAGTCATACAGCGTGCGAGAGACACGGATCCGGGCATCGGCATTCGTTGCATCCAGGTCGAGAAAGTCGTTGTCACTCCAGAACCGCATCAGTTCATAACGGTCCAGTACCGGAACGCCCGCGTCGTTGCCACCGCGCAGCACCGCCATCCGATACGGACCGAGGTTGACCAGGCGCGAGACGCTCGGTGCGTATTGCAGTGTCATCAGGATCAGATCGGCGTCCGCGACGCGTACCTGGCCGATGACTTCGTTTATGGTGCTGAGAAATGTATCGAGGTCGTCGCCTCGCGCCGCCGCGCTGCCACCTGGTCCCCAGACGACCAGCGCGGGCTTCACCGAGGCCAGACTGGTTTCAAGCGAGGTGAGCAGCGCGGCGTCCGACTCGCGGGCGACCGCGCGCATCGCGACGGTGACGGTCACTTTCGGGAACGCCTCCCGCAACCGCGCCTCCAGCCGCGCCGGATAGGTGAACCGCGCACCCTTCGCTGGGCCGCCCAGTGTCGAGGCGCCCCCCAGTGCCAGCACCGTCAAAGTGCCTTTCGCCAAAGCGGCTTTGGTCGCCGGCAGATCGTTGGGCGAGATGGTAAAGGGGTCGGGTACTGGGCAGCCCTCGGCGAAGGCCGGCCGGTTCATAACTGTCAGCGACGCCAACAAAGCCAGCGAAGCCCACTTTGTCATGTCGTTTGACCGCGCACCGCGACGTCGATCCCCATAGCGTAATTGACCATGCCGCCCGTTATGCAACCGTTCCGGTCCGCGGCGACGTAGGTAAATGACCGCCCGCCCGGAACCACGCCAACAACAACCCGACCCCGGCCATGATGACAAGGCCGGACACGTTGACGGCAATTTGAATGAGGACGCCATATCCGGCAAGACTTAGAACAAAGTTCGCCATCACCGCCAGCAAAATGCTGAGGCAAAACACCTCCAGAGAATTTTGTCCGCACAGCACCACGATCCACCCCGCGCGCGAGGTGAGGAAGCGGGATTGGCGCGGGCAATACGCCGAGACGACCACCGCGATCGCCAGGATACTCAGCAAACGAGCAGGCGGCAGCATGGTTTTGTCGAACCACGCCTCCGGCAGGAGAATGTATTGTGGAATGCGATTGATGGCGTCGTGTAGGCTCCAGGAGGCCGAGATCACCGCGGCGGCCGCGACAAAAATCAAGGCGCCGACACGCAACCAGCGCGGCGGATGCGCATGATCCCGGCCAGAGGCGCGGGTAAAACCGAGGCAGGCGGCGATCACGAACAAGAACTGCCAGGCGAAGGGGTTGAAGTACCAGAACTCGCCCTCCGGGAAGCCGGGCATGTTCCAGCCGAAGAGGTTCGCCCCAGCCCAGAGAGCGGCGGATGGAACAAGTCCGAGCAGAACGTTCTTGCGCAGCCACAGGATCAGCAGCGGCAGGCCCAGAAGCAGCACGATATACAATGGCAGAATGTTCAACAGCGATGGCTGGAACTGCAACAGCAGCACGCGGATGAAGGCCTCGCCCGGGTTGTTCAGGTAATCGCCGACCGCCAGCTCATCCGCGAACAGCGGGTTGTCGAGATACTTCATGGTATACCCGACCTCGGCGTTGAAAATCATGAACAGGCAAAGGTGCGCGATATAAAGTTGCCAGACGCGCCGGTAGATGCGCGCGGCGCCCATCGCGAGGCCTTCGCGTTCGAACACCGGCGCGTAGGCCAAGGCGGCGGTATAGCCGGAGATAAAAATGAACACCTCGGCCGCGTCGCAGAACGCGAAGGACCGCAGCGTGAAATAGCTGATGGCGTTGTCCGGGATGTGGTCGATGAAGATAAACAGCAGCGCGAGGCCGCGAAAGAAATCGAGCCGGTAGTCCCGCCCAGTACGGGTTCGGGACGACGCGGTGGGACGGGTCGTGGTTGCAGGCGGTGACGCCATCCCTCCGGAAGTCCTCTGAACTGTGTCGCGCGGCCGTTCCCGCGTCAGATGGGCGGTGCGCCAGACCCTGACAAGGCATTGGACCGGCGCGTGTTTTGTGCCAGGTTACGGGAAAGCTCCGCGTCGCCGCGGGATCACGACAACCGCCGAAACATTGCTATCGATCGGTCATGCGACGCACGCGCGTCCCTGGGCGGTTTTTCGCGTGACGGGAAGGGGTGACCATGGACTTTCCACTGACGCTGATCGACCTGGCGGGCACCATCGCGCTGCTGCTTTGGGGCGTCCGCATGGTTCAAACCGGCATCCAACGCGGCTTCGGCCCTCGATTGGGCGTCATGCTGGCGGGCGCGCTACGCAACCGCTTCCTGGCGTTTCTCTCAGGATTAGGCGTGACCGCCTGCCTGCAGAGCAGCACGGCGACGGGTCTGATGCTGACAGGGTTCGCCGCCGGGGGCTTCGTCGAACTGGTCCCCGCGTTGGCCGTGATGCTCGGCGCGAATGTCGGCACGACGCTGATCGTTCAGGTGCTGTCGGTCAACATCGCCGGACTGGCGCCATGCCTGTTCCTGATCGGCCTGTTGATGTTCAACCGCGGCGACGCCACGCGCACGCGCGATCTCGGCCGCGTCGCGATCGGGCTCGGCCTGATGCTGCTTTCGTTGCATCAGTTGCTCGAGGTCATCACGCCTTATGAAGACGTGCCGAGCCTGCGGCTGCTCATGGGCGCGCTGGCCACCGAGCCGGTGCTTGGCGTGCTGCTCGCCGCCATCGTCACATGGGCCGCGCATTCCAGTGTCGCGATCGTGCTGTTGGTGATGTCGTTCGCCGCCAAGGGGGTGATCCCGCCCGAGGCGGCGTTCGCGCTTGTACTGGGCGCCAATCTCGGCACGGCGATCAATCCATTGCTGGAAGGTGTCTCCGGCGGCGATCCTTCGGCGCGCCGCTTGCCGATTGGCAATTTGCTGAACCGTGCTTTGGGATGTGGGCTCGCGCTGCTGGCGTTGCCGGTGATCAGTCCATGGCTGGTGACCGTGGTGCCGGATAACGCGCGCGCGGTCGCCGACTTTCATACCGGCTTCAATTTGATTCTGGCCGCGGTGTTTTTCCCCGTGCTCGGGCCGTACGCGGCGTTGCTGCGGCGGTGGTTTCCGGCGCGCGTGGACCCTCTGGATCCGGGGAAGCCGCTGTATCTGTATCGCGCCGCGACCGATGTGCCATCCGTCGCGATTGGCGCCGCCGCGCGTGAGGCGTTGCGGCTGGTCGATGTGCTGGACGTCATGCTGCAAAGCGCGCGCGATGCGTTCGAGCATGGCGACCGCAAGCAGATCGCCCAGATAAAGCGGATGGACGACGTGCTGGACAAGTTGAACATGGCGATCAAGTCCTATTTGGGAACGCTCGACGCCGAGGCGATGACCGAGGCGGATCATCAGCGCGTTGAGGATATCCTGACTTTCGCTCATAACCTGGAATATGCCGGCGACATCGTGGAAAAGAACCTGATGGGTCTCGCATCGAAACGACTGAAGCGAGGACTGGGTTTCGCCGCGAAGGATCAGGCCGAACTGACCGCCGCGTTGAACCGGCTGACCGCCAATCTACAGGCGGCCGCGGCGGTATTCATGAGCGACGATGTGAAGGCGGCGAGAATGCTGGCGGCCGAAAAAGAAGCTTTTCGGGATATGGAAGCCGCGGCGACTCAGGCGCACTTTTCCCGGCTGCGGTCCGGTGGTTCGCAACTGACCGAGGCGAGCGCGTTGCAACTCGACGTGCTGCGCGACATTAAGCAGGTGAACGCGCACCTTGTCGCGGCGGCGGCGTATCGCGTGCTGCGAAGCCACGGCGAGTTGCTGGCGAGCCGGTTGCGGGCGGACGACTGACCCGGCGCGGGCGTTCAGTGCAGCGGTAGTCCGCGCGCGTGCCAACCGTCGGTTCCGTCGCGCAGCACGGCCACGTCGCGCAGCCCGGCGGTCAGCAGCATCTCGGCCGCTTTGGCGGAGCGGCGATCGGTTTTGCAGACCAGGACGACGGGACGCGCGTGCGATGAGATTTCATCGATCCGGCCTGACAGTTCCGGCAACGGAATGTTAATCGCGCCCGGCAGGTGGCCCGGCGCCGAGTTGAATTCGTCAGGGCCGCGGACGTCGATCAATACAACCTGATCGAGACGGGATTGTAACGCGTCGATGTCGATCCACTCGGTATGGGTGGCGGGTGAGCGATTGAGCAAGCGAGACAACAATCCGGTCATGCGAATTCTCCTGTCGGGGTCGCGTGCCGCGCGCGGTAACAGGGTTTATCGACGCGATGCCGGCAATGGCCCGAATTTCGTTCCGACCCCGGTCCAGATTGCGCTGGGCCGGGGTGCGAAGCGTTTACTTGCAGGCGGTGACCATGATCTCCACCAGCACGTCCGGCGCGGCCATCTCGGCCTGCACGCAGGCGCGAACCGGAGCGCCCTCCGGCGGCAGCCAGGGGGTCCAGATCTCATTCATCAGCACGCGGTCCTTGATGTGCTTGACCCAGATGACGGCCTGCAACAGGCGGGTCTTGTCGGTGCCATGATGCTCCAGCATCGCGTCGATCTGCGCCAGCACATCGGCGGTCTGACCCTTGATGTCCTGTTTGGTATCACGAGCGGTGATGCCCGGCAGATAGACAAAACCATGATATTCGACGGCTTTGGACAGGATCGCGCCGGGCTCGGTGCGGATGATTTTGGCCATGGAGGACTCCCTTGAAGCGGCTCGGGCGATTCTAGGACAGGCGAGGCGGCGAGGCCAGTGGTGAGGACGCGGATGGTCTTGGGGGAGCGGTGGAGGTCTCGGCGCGAAAGGGCGGGGTCTCATCGGCTGACCGCATCCGCGCGTGGGCGGCAATAGGGTCGATTGGCTCTGCACGCGGCTTTGAGACAACGGAAAACGCGAATCACGCGAAGAAACGCAAATAACGCGAAGGGGACTGTGTCTCTTTGGCTAATTGCCTCCGCGTGATGGGCGCCAATAGGTCGATTAGCCCGAGATATAGCTATGATTCCATGGCAAGCGTCAGCGCGTGATGACGCGTCAGGCGAGAATCCGTCCTCAATGCGGCCTTTTGCGCTATTTGCGTTTCTTCGCGTGATTCGCGTTTTCTTTGGCGGGCCATCGCGGACCACCACGAGAAGTTGAGAACTTCAAAGTCCACGCACCACGCGTTTGATTTCCAGACGTGGCGTTCCAAAGTTCAGCAACAGGCACAATCGCAGGCCCGTCGCTTTCAGGTAGTTCAGGCATTGACCGCGATGCGTATCTTCCAGGGCCCTGACAGCCTTCAATTCGACGAGCAAGTCGTCCTCGACCAACAGATCGACTGTGAAGTCGCCAATATTGACGTTGTCGTACCAGACGCTGATTCCCCGCTGTTGTGCCACCAGCAGTCCAGTCTTGCGCAATTCGTGGGCCAACGCCGCCTCGTAGATTCGTTCGGCGAATCCCGTCCCGAGCGTACCCGCCACGATCAGCGCGCAACTGATCACGCGCTTTGAAAGATCGTTGAGCGCCTCCTGATTGACCAGAAGTTCAACCTCGGCTCTGTTTTCCATGCGGCGATCCTGGCGGTCAAACATTGCCAAAACGCTAACGACGCCTCACTCGGCCGCGACCTCGACCCCCTCCAGCGCGGGGGCCAGGTGGCTCAGACGCCCCCAGGTTCGCACCCACATCGCGATGCAAAGCACGACGCCGATCAGCACCGGGATTTGCAGGCCCAACACCTCGGACGCCGCGCCGTAAATCAACGCGCCCATCGCCGGCGCGGCCCGCGTGATCATGCCCCACAGGCTCAGCACACGTCCCACCATCGCCGGCGCGGCGGAGTTTTGCATCAACGTCTGGCACGAAATGCCATGCGCGGTCGTCGCCGCGCCCATCGCTCCGATGCAGACCACGCCGACGGGAAACCATGGCGTCGCGACAAAGCCCGCGGTCGCCAGAGCCAGCAGAATCCCACAGCCGACGGCGATGCGCGCGAGGCCGCCAATCCGGCCGCGGATGGCGACCAGAAAGCCGCCGGCCATCGCGGCGCAGCCCATGGTGCTGGCCAGGATCGCCAACCCCTCGGCGCCATGGCCGAACAGGACCGAGACGTATGGCGGCAGCATTTCCCCCACCGCGCGCAACGTCACGCCGACGGTGGCGGCGAACAACAGCAAGGGACCGATGCCGGGATGACGCGCCACGTAGCGCAATCCCTCGACCGCGTCGTGCAACACGGAGCCGCCGCCACGCGAACCAACGCGCACCGCGGGGTCCAGCCGCAACATTGTCATCGTCACGCTGGCGTAAAAAAACGCCACCGCGTTGACCGCGATCGACGGCACCACGCCCCAGGCGGCGATCATCGGTCCAGAGATCGCCGGACCTAAAAACCGCGCCACGTTATAAGTCAAACTGTTCAAAGCCACGGCGCCGGGAAGGTACTGCCGCGGCACCAGACCAGGAATTAAACATTGCCGTGCCGGCTGGGCGAAGGTCTCGGCGGCACCGTTGCAAAACGACAATAACGCCATGTATTCGATGCGGATTGTTCCGGTCAGGATCAGCACCACCAGAGCGATCGATTGCGCCATCGCCACGTATTGCGACGCCATGGTCAGCTTCACTCGGTCCATGCGATCCGCAACCGCGCCGGCGATCGGCGATATCGCCACGGACGGCACCAGATTGCAGAACGCGATGACCCCGACCCACAGCGCCGAATGGGTCAGTTCCCACGCCATCCAATCGGTGGCGATCCGTTGCACCCACGAACCGGTCCAGCATACGACGCTGCCGGAATAAAAGATGCGCGCGTTGCGTTGCGCCAGGACGCCTCCAACCGCCGAGAAACTGGCCACTCCCCTATGGCCGCGCCCGGATCAACGGACCCTGGGGGGCGAGGCCGTTGGATTATCCGGCAACTGGGCGCCCGTTCCGGAGTTGCGCTCGCATTCGGCGATCGTCTGGTCGTAGGCGAATTGCCCGGACAGGCCCTGGCTGGGCACGCCGACGGAGGAATTCGCGGAATATGGCGTATTCGCCGATGAGTTCGCCGCGTAAATCCGCGACCGATCGCGCTGTTCGTACATCTCGTTCGCCCGCTGCCGACAGGCCGTCTGGGTCGCGAGGTCCGTTCGGGTCTGCCCCGCGTCGCCGCTCGGGCCTACCGCGCTCGACTCCGAGGATCCCATCGATCCGGCGGAGCAACCGGACAACGCCAGCATGGCCAGCAAGGGAAGGATAACGGCGCGGCTCATGCGGAAGCTCCTGTCAGGCGCTGGGATGTGTAACGAGTGAGACGGGCTCGGAAGCCGGTTGGGTCGAAGCGCGCCTCGTGCGTCAACGGTTCGGTCGCTGCGGCGTGCAGCAAAGCGGGATCTGGTTCGGCTCCGTCACGCGCCAGCCGCAGCAGCGGGACGGCCCAGGGTGCGTTGGCCAGCAGATCGACAAGGGCCAGGAGGCGGAGGCACAGCGACAGGCCCTGCCGCGTTCCCATCCCGTACAGCGCGTCCAGCGCGCCAGCCCAACAACTGGCGTCACGGTCGGCGAGCACGAGATCGGAATGGCTTCCGTCGGCGCACCTGAAGCGGAACACGCGCACGGCGCCCCATTGCTCGGCCAGCGCGGCGCGGCGGGCGGCGTACCACGCGCGCTCAAGGTCGCGGCGAGCGACCGGAGGCAGCGCCTCGGGCGGCAGATCGACCAGATAGGTCAGAGAACCGTCAGGCGCGGCGCCGACTCGGATCGGAGGGATTGGACCTGGTTGCTCCATCCCGGCCAGGATGGACCGTCACGCCGCGCCGCGCCAGCCTTTGGCATCGGACTGTTGGCATCGGACAATTTCGCGCGGTTCGCTGAAGGGATCGCGCCGCCCGAGCCGGACCGGCCGCCGAGGCGCCACCGGCGGAACAATTTATGTTAGCCGATGAAGGATGTGGCTCGCTCCAGTGGCCATCTGGGTTCGCGATCCGCGCATTCGGGCCGCTCGGCTCCGTGCCGCGCACCGTGCCGGCCCTGGGGTTCAAAAACGACGGCTCTCGCCGATTTGCAAAAGCTCCGTGCGCATGCTCCTGGACATCGCGCCATCGCAAGAAATGAATGCCGGGAATATTCAGCAATTCTCATTTTGCCGATCGGCCGCCCCAATGCGTCATCCTCCGGCTTGTCAATTCGTCATCCTCCGGCTTGACCGGAGGATCAGTCAAATTCCGCACAACCTTGAATGGCCACACAATTTCGGACGGGTGCGCGGCCGCCGATCCTCCGGTCATGTGTGGACGGC
>PLSZ01000390.1 GCA_003164305.1 Acetobacteraceae bacterium | reverse complement strand
AAATCGCCGATTTCGTCCAGGAACAGGGTGCCTTTATGGGCACTCTCGATTTTGCCCAGGGTTTGCTTCACTGCGCCGGTGAAGGCACCGCGTTCGTGGCCGAACAGCTCGCTTTCCAGCAGGTTTTCC
Source organism: Acetobacteraceae bacterium (assembly GCA_003164305.1). The sequence continues at coordinate 2,884 of PLSZ01000390.1, read as the reverse complement.
GGAATGGCGCCGCAATTGATCGCGACGAAGGGCTGTTTCGCGCGCGGCCCAAGTTCGTGCAACGCCGCCGCCAGCGCTTCCTTGCCCGTGCCGCTCTCGCCCAGAAGCAGCACCGGCACGTTGGTCGTCGCCAGCTTTTCCACGTCGCGGCACACCTTCAGCATCGACATGCTGGAGGTCACGATCCGCTCGATCGGGGAACGCACCGGCGCGTTGGCGAGGCGGCGGTTCTCCTCCTCCAGCCGGTACAGATTGAAGGCGCGATCGACGATGGTACGGAGCACCTCGATCTCGACGGTTTTCTCACAAAAGTCATACGCGCCCATGCCGACCGCTTTCAGCGCGTTCTTGCGGGCGCCGTTGCCGGTGGCGACGATGATCTTGGTCTTCGGCGCGATCCGCAGCACTTCCTCAATTGTCGCGAAACCTTCACTGACGCCGTCCGGGTCCGGCGGCAGGCCGAGGTCCATGATCGCCACCGGCGGATTTTCGCGTTTCACCAGCGCGACCGCCTGCTGGCGGGTATGCGACAGCAGCACGTCGCAGGCCGGAAACGCCCACCGGTACTGGGAGCACAACCCTTCGTCGTCCTCGACTATGAGCAGTTTTGGTTTGGCCATCGCCCGATCCGTTCAGGCCGCGAATTGCGGCGCATCGACAGCAGCCGCTCCCACCATGGGCAGCAGCAGCCGCATCGTTGTACCCGATCCGACGCGGCTTAGCACCAGAAGATCGCCGCCCGCCTCGCGCAGCAGTTCCCGCGCCTGATACACCCCGATGCCGTGGCCGTCGCCTTTGGTGGAGGCGAACGGCCGGAACAGTTCGTCGCGAATGAATTCGGGGGGCATTCCCGGTCCCTGATCCGCGATGTCGATGACCAGGCTCAGCCCCTCCCGCCGCGCCTCGACGCGGACCGGCGTATTCGCGGGGGAGGCCTCGATCGCGTTGTTCAGCAGATGGCCCGCGACGGCGTCGAACGACTCAGGATCGATCGCCACGCCACCCAGCCCATGGGCGAGGCCGGGATCGAGCGTCCCTTCGCCGATTGGTCCGATGACGGCCGGCACCGCGTTGGGGCTCCGTTCTTTGCCCCCCCTTGTGGCTTTGCTGACCGGCCGCGCGGCGAGCACGGTTTCGACGATCTCCCGCAGCCGTTCCACCGGGTCGATCAGCGCGTGGCTGCGTTCCTGACGGTCGGCCTGCAGCCGTGACAGCAACCGGGTGATCTTGCCCACCGACGCCCTTACCGTCGCCAGCATGTCGCGCTGGAATTCGGGATTGTCCGCGTGCACCTCGGCGTTCGCCAGCAGCATCGACAACTGCCCGGAGACATTCTTGATGTCGTGCAAAACGAACGCGAAGCGTTGGCTGTATTCTCGTAACTCGCGCGTTTGCGACAGGATTTGCACCGCGCGCTGCTCGGCCACCCGGCTCGCGACCTCGCGTCCGACCACGCGCAGCAACTGGAACACCTCATGATCCAGCTTGAACTGCGCGCGCGACCGGGCCAGCACGACGAAGCCGATCAGGTTGCCGAAATGGTTCAGCGGCACCGCCAGCCAGGCCCGCGGGATTTCCTCGAACCAGGAGGCCGCGTCCGGCAATTCCTCCAGCACGGCGATCCGGTCGCCGTCGGCGAACGCCGGCACGATCGGATGACCGGGCGGGATCGGCGCGGTGACCGCGGGGGTGTTCAGCGAACCCGCCCATTGGAACGCCACGTCTTCGGGCGCCCGCACGAACAGCACGCCCGCCGGACTGTCCACCACCTCGGCCACCGCGCGAATGGCGCGCTTGTGCAGCCCGATGAAAGCGTCCGGCGCGGTCAGCGTGTCGATGCAGCGCATCCATTCGCGCCGGTAGTCATACCGGTGGCTGAAGAAGTTATCGACCAGCACGCCCCGAATACGCGACCGCATGGAGCCCGAGGTCAGCAGCACCGCGATGATCACCACGCCGGCGCACAGCAGCGACACCTCAACGACATGACCCCACTCGGCGCCGCCGCGGCGAAACACTTCCCCGGTCAGCGCGAGGCCCATCAGGAACACGCCGCTGATCACCAGGGTCAGGCTGTGGAACACCACATCCCGGGAAACGTGGATATCGACCTTCCAGCGGCGGTCGCGCACGGCGGCGATGGCGATCAGCGGCGCGGCGATCATCGTCGCCGGCGCCCGGCTTTCGAACAGCGGCCGGGAGATGCCGTGGAACAGCGCGGCGTCGGAATACAGCACCAGGTCGTACAAAAACATGCCGCCAAGCGCCACGCACAGCAGGTTGACGTGCCAGCGCGTCTCCGGCGGCGTGTTGAAATAGAGATTTTCCAGCAGCAGGATATTGCATACGGCGATGCCCAGCCGGACGCCGACTCCCACCAGCCAGAGCGTGCTCGGCGTCTGGCTTTCCAGCAGATTGGTCAGCGCGAGCCCGCCAACGACCAGCAGCGCCAGCAAACCCATGGTCGAGAACGCCTGCATCAACTCGCCGCGCGCCGCGACCGAGCGGCGATACAAATGCAGGATGAAGCCATACCAGGCGCCGGCGCGCGCGAGCTCCAGCCAGCCGGGCAAACCGGTCGTCGGAGCGTTGCGGAACAGCACCACCGAGGCGGCCCAGAAGGCGGTCACCAGACAGGCGAGCGCCAGCCACGCGGCGGTGCGGCTGAGCGGCCGCCGAACCACGATGAGCGCGGACAAGAGCGCGTAAACCAAGGCGCAGGCGCCATGCAGGACGACCAGCGCGGAAAACTCGAGGCTCATGAGGGCGAGATTATCGGCTCTACAGCCATGAATTGCCACCGTGTAGTTGGGGAAGCGCCCCCGGGTCGAGCCCGGGGCAGGCTCCGGACCCTCGGGGCCCCAAACGTCATCCTCGGCCCCCA
>PLSZ01000317.1 GCA_003164305.1 Acetobacteraceae bacterium | reverse complement strand
CCGACCCCCGCTACGCCAAAAGCCGGGAGCGGATCGAGCGCGCGGACGAACTGGAACAACTGCTCGCGGACTGGATCGCCGCGCACGATTTCGCCGATATCGAGGCGCGGCTGGAACAGGCCAACGTGCCGTTCGGCGGGATTTATACCGCCGCGGACATCGCCGCCGACCCGCACTTCAAAGCCCGGGAAAACATCGCGGTCGTTCCGGATGAGGAAGAAGGGCCGGTGACGATGCCGGGCGTCGTGCCGAAACTGCGCGGCACGCCAGGCCGCATCGCCCATGCCGGCCCGCCGCTTGGCAAACACAATCAGGAAATCTATGGCGGGCTGCTGGCGAAGACCGAGGCGGAATTGCAGGCCCTCGCCGAAGCCGGCGTGATCTGAGCCAGAAGGGGGATCCGATGGGCGGCGGCCTTATACCAGCCGGCGTTGACGTTGACCTTCGGTCGCAACCATCCTGTCACGTCATCCTCGGGCTTGACCCGAGCATCGGCCTGCACAGAACTCGTGCTCTGACCTGAGAGTACGGGGCCTGCGTCACGAGATGCCAGGGTCAGGTCCTGGCATGACGGATCGATCGCCAGTACGTCATTCCCTGGGCCGGTCGGTATTATACCAGGCGTCCGAAACATTGACCCACGTCATGGCTCGGCTTGACCGAGCCATCGCTCGACGCAAACTGTGCGTCTGCTGATGGCCCGGTCGAGCCGGGCCATGACGATCAGGGCGATTGAGAGTCAATGTTTCGGACGCCTGGTATTACTCCGCCGCCGCCATCAATTTTAGTTCTTCCGCCGCCGAAAGGATCGGCAAGCCCTCGATCGCCCGGGACGGTTTGCCATCGACCCCGATCAACGGCTCACCGACCAGCGTGATCCGATAAAGCTGGCGATCGAAGTCGGATTGAAAAATGTCTCTCGGCGCCAGATGCGCGGTCGAGCGATTGTCCCAGAACGCGATGTCGCCCGCGTTCCATTTGAAGCGCACCGTGTATTCCGGGCGCACGACATGCTCCCACAGAATCTCGAGGATTTTGACGCTTTCGCGCGGAGTCAGTCCCACCACGGACTTCAGGAACGACGGACTGGCGAACAGCACGCGCTCTCCGGTCTCGGCATGGACGGTCACCAGCGGATGTTCGCTCCGTAAAACGCGGCGTTTGACACGCTCGTTGTAAGTGCCGCCGGCCTTGCCATCGCCGCGTGGTTCGAAGGCGTGGATACCGCGCAGGCCATCGACGAACCCGCGCATCGTTTCCGACAAACCCGCGTAAGCCGCGACGAGATCGGTCCAGAACGTATCCCCGCCATACGGCGGTATCGTCACCCCGCGCAGGATGGAGGCACAAGGCGGATTGACCGCCGCCGTCACGTCCGTGTGCCAACCAAACCACGGCGTGACCATCATCGCTTCGTATTTCTCGTTCGCGGTCCGGTTCTTCGCGACCGAGTAAATTTCCGGATACCCATCGACATGCCCGAAGACCGCGTGGCCGATCGTCGGCTCCCCGAACTGACGCGCCATCGCCACATGCTGGGCGTGATCGAGGTGCTGGTCCCGGAAGAAGATCACTTTCCACTTCAGGAACGCGTCCCGCACGGCTTTCAACTGAGCGTCCGGCAAAGGCCGGGTGAGATCGACGCCGCGGATCTCCGCTCCGATGTGCAGAGTGAGTGGAACGACTTCGATGGTGGCCGTTGTCGCGTTGCCAGGCGTTTGTTGAAACGAGGCGACCATGGGGTTTCCGTCCTCCGTTTTCGTGAGCGGGACACACCAGCCCGCGGCTGTCAATGTCGTCTGGAGGAGAGGGGGGACACAACCGCCCGCGGCCATGATCGCTATACACGCGAAGGTTCGAATACTCGCCGGGTGTTCGTTGTTGAGGCGGCACGAACGTTCGCGACCAGCCTGAGCAGCACGTCTGGCGACCACCGCGTTCGTCGAAGCATGCAACCCGCCGAGGCGCTCCGACGGCGGCTTAACCGAGTACCCGTGGTTTCGTCACATTTCCGTCGGGGTGGCGCCTTCAATGAACTCCCCTATCCAGGCGACTCGCACCGCTTCTATGTGCCAGGCTGGACGAGATGCGCCCGCCAGACAGCGGCCCTCCGCGCGCAGCCGTGACCTGGCGTCACGGCCATGCAGCCGGACATAGCCTTCGGCCGATGCAAACCTGCCGGCAACGCTCACGGAGACAGGTTGCCGCTGGACGAACAAGAAAGTTGGCGGTCCGGAATCAAATGGCAGCCGGAGCAAGGACGCCAACGCGGTTTGACGTGGCGTGAGGTCAATTGGGGCATCCTGGCCGGGCAACGCGGGAATCTTCGTCCGACCGACAGACAGGTGTTCACCCGCCTCGCCCCAGCGGGAGACAATGATCCATTCGTCCCATGGAGGACTCCAGGTGGTCGTCAGCCTGGCTCGCATTCCCATGACGAAGCCATGATGGGGCGCGCCCGGCGCCGGGTGTTTGGGGATCGAGGCCATTGCGACGATTGACGCTGCCATGGCGTGATGCCACCGTGAGTCACTACCGAAACGAGACGACCCGGGAGATGAGCACGCGCGGCGAGCCCGAAATGCTGCCATTGGCTGATTTGTTCCGTGCGGCGGCGGTCGCGCTGGAGAGTGAAGCCGTGATGGAAGGGCCGCCGCGAGACTTGCTGGCGCGTCTCGATTATCTCGATGACGCGCGCGACCAGGCGCCGCACCGCGCGGCGCTGTTGCGCGCGGCATCCGGTTTCAACAGAATTTTCACGTTGGCGGAAGCGAATGCGCCAGGCCTCTTCGCTTGCGGGGCTGAAGTGGATCCCTACCGCGTTGGTGTGCGAGGGGCGCCGCTCGGAAGTGTATCCGGCACTGGCCTGACGTTTCGTCAGGCATTCGAATCGTGTGTCGGGGAAGGCGTGGAGTACCTGTCTCGGTTCGCGACCAATGAGGATGCCGTCGCGCGGCTCCCGGCCGAACAAGCCCTCGCCGGCGCCTCATCGGCCTCGCGGGAACTCTGGGATAACCTGCAACCGTACCGGCGCGATCGCTCCTCATCGATGACGGCATGGACGATCGCCGCCGACCTGGCCGACGGAAAGCCCGTGTACTTGCCGGCCGACATTTGTTTCCGCCGTTCGGCCGATGATCGCGATATGGAACCACCCTGGCCGTTGAGCATCGGTTGTGGCGCGGGACAAGATCACCTGACCGCCACGCTGCACGGATTGTTGGAACTGATCGAGCGCGATGCCGTGGCGCTTTGGTGGCGCGGCGGCCGGCGCGCACGACTGCCGCCGGTCGAGATCGGAGCGTCGGTGCTGGCGCGCCTGCGCCGTGGCGAAACGAGAAGGCGCACCTGGTTTCTCGACGTGACCAATGACAGCCGCGTTCCGGTCGTTGTCGCGGCATCATGCGACGATGACGGGTTCGGTCTGTGTCGCGGTTTCGCGGCTCGTCCCACCCTCGCCGGCGCGGCGGAGGCGGCGGCGCGGGAAATGGCGCAAATGGAACTCGCGCATCGCATCGCTTCGGCGAAGCGGGCCGAGCGCGGCGAGGCCGCGCTGAACGAGGTCGACCAGCAGCACCTGCGGCGCTTCACCACGGTGAATGTGACGCGCACCCTGGCATTGCAACCGCTGGCACCTCCTTCACCGCCATGCGACCTCCCGGCGACTGACGCCCTTACGGCTCTGGCGGAGGTGCGGCAGCGCCTGGCGGCGATCGGACTCGCGCCGTGCGCGCTGAACCTGACCCGGGCGGCGTTCGGCATACCCGTGGTGCGCGTGATTTGTCCTGGCCTGGAACTCGGGCTGACGGCACCCCCTGGGCCGCGGCTGCGCGCCGCCGCCGAGACGTCGGGCGTCGATCCGGCTGACGCGATGCCGTTGTGATAGCCCCGATGAATGAGACCCTCGCGATACCTGACGCGGCGGCCGGCGTGGTCATGGCGAACGCACCCGCGCCGCCGTTACTGATGATGTCGGTCATCGGCGGCGCGACCTTCGAGTATGGCGGCCGCGAAATTGGGCTGCGCAATCGCAAGGCGCGGGCGATGCTGGCCTACCTCGCGTTGAGTGAGACCGGTGAGGAGCCGCGCGAGCGCCTCGCGGGATTGTTCTGGAGCGAATCCGGCGAGCAGAACGCCCGCGCCACGCTGCGTCAGGCGGTGCATGAGGCGCGCGAGGCCATGCTGGCGTCCGGGTGTGACGCGTTGCTTGCGATGCGGACCTCGGTCGGTTTGAGGCCCGGCTCGTTCCGCGTCGATCTGGACGCGGTACTGGCCGCTGTGGCCGCGCGCGAGGCGCCGCAAGCGCTCCTGCGTGAGGCACGCCTGGCGGAAACCCTGCTGGCGGGCTTCGATGATCTGGATCCGTCCTTTCACGGCTGGCTGACCGCACGGCGGCAAACTCTGCATGACCGTCTGGTTCGAGGGTTGGAAGACGGATACCGGGATGTGGAGCTGCCGCGCCGCCGCCGCCGCCGGCTGGCCGAGGCGACGATCCTGTTGGATCCGACGCATGAGGAAGCCTGCCGGGTGGTGATGCGAGCCGCCGCGGAAGATGGCGAGCTCGGCGCGGCATTGCACGCTTACGACGAATTGTACCGGCTTCTGGGCGACGAGTACGACATGGAGCCTTCGGCGTTGACGCAAGCGCTGGTGGCCGAGGTCAAACAGGGAAAATTTGACGTCCTGGCGAGTGACGAAGCGTCCGCCTTACCAGAAGCTCCTGTTTTGTCGTTCGAGGCGGAAATGCGCCAGGCCCAGGTGGCGGAGCGCAGAACGGTGGAACCGCGGGAAGCGGGTTCCGTCCCGTCCAAACCGGCGTTGTTCGTCGATAGGTTCATGACCAGCGGGGTTGGCTCGGATCAGGCGCACCTGGTTGAAGGTTTCCGTATCGCGTTGATCGCGTGTTTGGCGCGGTTCCGGGAGTGGTATGTCGCCGGCGCGGATGGCGACCGGACGGTCCGGCACGGGGGCCTTCCGATATCGTCAAGTTACACCGTGACCACCACCGCCTATCAGGGGGGGCGCACCATCAACGTCGTCATGGTGCTGCACGAGCAGCCCTCGAATCTGGCGATCTGGGGCGAGCGCTTCGAATTACGGCTCGACCGTTGGTCCGATGCGCGGCAGCGCATCGTCCGGCGCATCGCCGCGACACTTAACGTCCAATTGTCGATCGAGCGGCTGACGCGGCTTTCGCATATGCCCGACGTTTCGCTGGAGGCGCATGACATCTGGTTGCGCGGCCAGCTCGTGATCGGTTGCTACAACGCGGGCGAGTGGAATCGAACCGCCCATATGTTGGCGCGAGCGATTGAGCGGGAGCCGGGTTTCTCGCCGCTCTACAGCAGCCTGGCGCAAATGAACAACGTCGTGCATTTCGTGCAGCCGGGCATGTTTCGCGACGACTCCCATGTCGGGCGCACGCTTGCGTTGGCGCAACGAGCCGTGGCGCTGGACCCGCGTGACTCGCGTGCGCAATTGTGTCTGGGATGGGCGCTGGCGTTTTGCCGGCGCTATTCGCAGGCGGAGTTGCATATGGAAATCGCATGCGATCTGAACAGCAGCGATTCGTGGACGCTGATGTCGTCGGCGGCGTTTCACGCGTACAATGGCGACACCGGACGCGCGCTGAAACAGGTCATGACGTCTTTGGAACTGACGCTGGTTCCCACGCTAACGCATTGGCAGTATCTCACGAACATCCGCTTCCTCCATGGCGATTATGAAGGAACGATCGCCGCCGCCGATCGGGCACAGGATGGATTGGTGACCATCCTCGCCCTGCGGGCGGCTGCGTTGTGCCATATGGGGCGACCAGAGGAGGCGCGACGCGATGTCGCCCGCTTTTACACCAGTGTCCGAACAGCCTGGGCCGGCGAGGCCGCTCCGACGGATGCGGAAATCGGCCGTTGGTTGCTGCATCTTTACCCGATCAGCCGCGTCGGTGTCTGGCAGCGATTGCGCGACGGCATCGCGCTCACCGGCATTCCCGTGACGGGACTGACCCATCACGGGTGAGCGGCGGGGCGATTAGCTGCAAGAGTTCAGAGTGTATTCGCCGATGCGGTTGGCGTGCAGCTCCATGACGGCGCCCTTGCCGGGATCCTGGGGATTTTGGCATTGCGGCATGGTGGTCGGCATTTGACCCGCATACAGATCATTGTAGAAGGTTGGTATATTGTAAGACACACCATTGAGAAGATCATCTTCCGAACCTTGCGCGACGTCTTTGGGAGGAAGCCGAAATACGATCGTATCGGTTCCGCCTTGAACGATAATGACGTTCTTGTACTGCGCGGGCATCGTGATCGTTACGTTCCCACTGTTCACTGCCGCGGCGAATTCCGCGACTGTCAACGCCACGGCGCCCTGCAACGTCACCGTCGTGTGATCAGCCCTGGGTATGCTAACCGCCGTCATCGGTGGCAGACACCAGTTTTTCGGGACGCCCTGAGCATCGACGTCCGTGATGGTTTTCGGTTCCGGAGGCGTGGTGTCCCCCCAGGTTGTGTTGACCCAGTTGCTTCGCGGCGGTTGGTCTCCATAGTCCTGGCTGACATAGTCCAGGTGAGTGGCCCAACTTTTCACCAGCCGACCCCACAGCGCGAGGTCGTTCACCTTAAACCGTTGTGTAGGTACTCCCATGGTGGTTATCTCCTGTTCATTGCACGGGTTGAACGATAAATGGAAGCGTCTGGCACTGCTCCAGCCCTCCCCATTTTTCGGCGAGGCGGACCAGCGCGGGCATGTCCCTGATCGACTCGATCTCCGCCCAGTTCGCGTCGCCAACGGCTTCGCGAGCCGCGTGTGTAAGCGGATCATGCTCGGCGGCCTCGTCTTCTTCGGCGAGACGCCGGAAGAGGACCTCGCCGATGAGGATCGATCCGAGAACCCCCACCCGTTCGCCCAGAACATCCGGGTCCATTTGCGATTCCAGCATGACATAAAGCGGCAGGGGAAGATCGCCAGCCAGATCACTCAGACGTGATCGAAGGATGGCTTTTTCGTCGTCGTTCGCCCGCGCCTGTATCAATTCCAGAAGCCATTCCGCGATTTGGGTCGGGCGGAGAAATCTGAGTCCGCGATAATGTTCTGATAAGGCATTGACCAGAGCGTCGGTGCGCCACATACGGGCGGCTGTTGCGCTGAGCCAATCGCGAACCGAGATCGTGTTATTGCTTGGCATGCCGGCGAATGTGCTGGCATCGACGATCGTGAGGAGATTGGAATTATTTAGCGCCAGCTTCTGCGTGGCCGCGAATTTGCACGCGTAATTCAGCGCGCCGCCCAACTTAAAGAACCTACTCCATTCCAAAATCCAATTCGATGGGAGTGGTCCGTTCCGGAAGATCGCTCCTCCCAACAGTTCATCGATCCCAGGGTCGTGACCCAGGCGCTCGTTGAGCCTGTACGTTGGGCGAGTCATGGCATGGCCGATACGGAACGCGCCGTGGCTGAATTCATAGGGAATCGCCGAACCGTGCCAAAGCCAATCACCGCTCGCGGCCGCGCGAGCGCTGAGCTTGGCGTATATGCTTTCATGGAGCAGCCGTTTCAAAAGATCGTGGCGAAGGACGGAACGGTAGATCCGCAGAACCATCACGCGCGCGTAAGCGAACTGCGCGCTCGGGGGCAAAGCGGACAGACGATCGACCACTCCGTTATGCAGGATGAAGAACAACACGACCAGTTGAGACAGGATCGCACCCTCGCCGTTGCGCGGATCGGCGATGTAAAGTTGCGTGGCCGTATCGTAAAAATTGGCCATTGGACCGCCGTTTGCCCGAGGCGCGGCCGCGTGTGCGGTGGAGATCGCAGCGCCGGAATCGGCCATGGGACCGCTGTTCGCCGGAGCCGCGGCCGAATTCTTTGTCGTCACTCGCTCCGGTGGCACCGGGAGCACGACCCGCGCCAGATCACGCGCCAGACATTGATCGGCGAATTGTTGGGCATCGCTGACGCGGCCCAATCTGAGTTTTGTCGCGAAGTCCGGAGCAGCGCGGGTCGCGGGCGCGAACGCCAGAGGGCAGACGGTCGGACCGCCACCATAGAGCGTATCCAGCTGTAGTGTCCCGGTACGCCTGTTGGAAACCGGAATATCGGCATCCGCCGCGACCCAGAGCGGCTCGGTCGATTGCACCAGATCATGGGCCAGCAGTTGCAGCAGGTAGGTGTAGCCTGAGGGAATATTCGTATTGTCCCCGAGTTGATCCCGAGGAAGCGAAACGTACAACGCATCGAAGACCTTCCTGGTCTCAGCCGGATCCTTCCCCCACGTGCTTCGCTGTTTTCCCCTCGGGGCTCCGAGGAAATACGAAAACCCTTGGAAGTCACGCGGATCGAACGAGGGTGGCCCTCGCATCGCGCGCCCGGACGTTTGACCGCCGCCGTGTTTCATTTCGTCCCCGTTTTGCGCATGGAGCCCCGTCGTCCGGCGATACCCTGCTTGCGACACC
>PLSZ01000352.1 GCA_003164305.1 Acetobacteraceae bacterium | reverse complement strand
GCCCGAGGAAGACGTTTCGGGGGAAAGTTTCGCCTTCGCCGGCCTTATGTTGATGCTTATGGAGCCTGACCCCGGCATGACGGATGGGTGGCCGGTACGTCGTTCCTTTGGTCGGTTGGCATTAATGTCGCGCGTCGGTGTAGGGGTAGCGGACTTCTCCGGTCGCCAGGTTGGGCGGCCACAGCACTATTTCGGTATTGGCGTCGCGAAACTGGTCCAGCTCGTGGCTGGTCACACCCTGGAACTGCGCCTCGATCACGCGGGCCTGTTTCCATTCGCCATTCGGGCCGAAGGCGATGTCGCCAACCACGGTGTGGAACGTATGGGCACGTAGATAATCAGCGAGTTTGGCGGGATCGGCGCCGCCGGTGGCGGTCACCGTCTCCGCGATCATCCGCATCTCGGCATAAGCGAAAGGCGGCAAATAATAACCCAGAAGATCGACGCCCTCGGCGGCGGCGCGGGCCTGGTATTTGGTCAGGAACGCCAGCGCCTCGGGCGTACGGAATTCCTTCACCGGCTGCCAGAAATCGTAATCGACGATGCCGTTCAGCAACGGTCCGAGTTGCTGCTTGATCGCGGTGCTCTGCAGGCCGACCATGCCGCCGCCGAACATCTTTGTCCGTAGCCCGACCTCGTTGGCGGCGCGGATCATGCCGACGGTATCGGGCGGATAGGAGGCGACGAACACCAGATCGGGCGCGGTCGCCTGAATGGCGCGAATGATCGACGAGTAGTCCGAGGTCGTCGGCGGGTAGGTCTGATCGTAGACGATTTTCAGGCCCATTTGTTTCGCCAGAGACCGCGCGCCTTCCAGCGCGTTTTTGGGAAACTCCGCGTCGGCGCCGACCAGCGCGATCGTCTCGGGCTTCGGTGTTCTCTGCGCCGCGACGGCGAAGAAGCCTTGCGCGAACGCCTCCCGCGGATGGTCGCCGCCGGCGGGAATGATCGAGAAATAGCGCGGATAGTGGAACTCGGAATTCACATCGAGGCCGAACAGACCGATCAATGTCAGGTTGCGCTGCATCACCACGGGCAGCGCGGGCGCGACGACGTTGGTGCCGTTGCCGCCGATCAGCAGATCGACGTGATCGACGTCGAGCAGCTTGGCGACGATGCCGGGCACCAGCGCCGGGTTCGATTGGTCATCGTAATATTTCAACTGCACCGGGCGGCCGAGCAGACCGCCTTTGGCGTTGACTTCCTCAGCCCAGATTTGCATCGCCAGCAAGGCGGCGCGGCCGTTGGGCGCGAGGCCGCCAGTCAGTTCGATGTCGAAGCCGATGGTGAATGGCTCGGCGGCGCGGGCATGGGGGATTTGCCAGAGCAGCGCCGCGACCAACAGCGCGCGGACGATGTGACGGGACATGGATGTTTCCTTGTTTTTTTGTTGTGCGGCCCAGGGGTTACCCGGCGGAGCGGACAGCCGGGAAAATTTCCTCCGAGATCAGTTGCATCTGTTCCATCGCGAGGCTGGCCGGCATGCCGACCCAATGGATGCCCAACAGCAACGTGTTGATGTTAAAACGACGCTTCAGTACCAGGATTTGTTCCGTTACCTCGGCCGGGGAGCCGAACAGGAAGCGGTCGTTCATCAGTTCCTCGAAATCGGTGCTGAAGGCGTCGCCGGTCGGCATCACCTTGTCCTGGCCCCAGTCTTTGTAGGCTTTGTATTTTGCTTCAAGAGACGGTTGGGCGAGGCGGATCGCCTCGGCGCGGGTGCGGGCGACGAAGCACTCGCGCGCCATCGGCAGTTCGTCGGGGAATGGCTTGCCGGCTTCGTCGAGGGCGCGTTTGTAGACCTCCATCTGCTCGGCGATTGTTTCGACTTTGTTGTGCGGGTTGATGAACCAGGTGTCGGCGACACGCGCGGCGCGGCGGATGCCGACATTGGCGTTGGCGCCGATCCAGATCGGCGGCATCGGCTTTTGCACCGGCATGACGGTGCAGTTGGCGTTGTCGAGCTCGAAGTAGCTGGCTTTCATGGTGACGAAATCTTCCGACCAGAGGCGCTTCACCGCCTCCAGACATTCCTCGAAGCGTTTGCCGGACTGTTTCTGCGTCGATCCGAACGCCTTGAATTCCACTTCGCGGTAGCCGATGCCGGCGCCGAAGATCAGCTTGCCGTTACACATGACGTCGAGCGAGGCGAGCTCTTCCGCCACGTGCAGCGGGCTGTGCAAGGGCAGCAGAACCACGCCGGGACACAGCCGCAGCTTCGGCGCGACCATCGCGACCTGGCACAGATACGGAATCTGCTGGATGTACTGGAACGGATACGAACTGTAATGCGAGCCCTTGCCGATCACGTCATAGCCCAGATCCTCGGCGAATTTGGCGGCGTCGAGATCTTCCTTGAGGCGGACACGCATGTCGTCGCCCTGAGGATACTGGCCGCGGATGATCAGGCCAAAGCGCATGGTGTCCTCCCTCGAATTTCGGGGTAGTGTAGAGCGCGGCGGCGCGGTTGTCAGGGCGTCCCCCGCGAAAGAAACCCAACCACGACAGCTTGTACGGGCTCTCGCGAAGGACGCGCTTGTCGCGCCGCGCTTTGAATGAGATGATTCGGGTCGCCGGTCGAGGTGGCTTCCGCCTGACCGAGCCAACAGGGAGAAAGACAATGACTGATCCCGTCTACAAGATCGTCGAAGTTGTCGGAACGTCTGAACAGAGCATGTCCAAGGCGATAGAAACCGCGGTCGCCAAGGCATCCGGAACCTTGCGGAATCTCGGCTGGTTCGAGGTCACGCAAATGCGCGGTGACATCAAGAACGGGAAAGTCAATCGCTATCAGGTGACTCTCAAGGTCGGATTTACGCTGGAATAGGCGTGGGNNTTATGCAGGTGGTAACTAATACCAATCGGCGAAAGAAATGACGTACCGGCCACCCGTCCGTCATGCCAGGGCTTGACCCTGGCATCTCGTGGTGCAGGCCCAGTGCTCTCGGATTGGGCACGGTTGCCGTGCAGGCCGATCCTCGGGTCGAGCCCGAGGATGACGATTGCAAGGCGAGGATGACGATTACAAGGCGAGGATGACGCTACGGGGACGTCACGACCGAGAGTCAATGTCAACGCCGGCCGGTATTACATGCCCGCGACAGAGACTCTGTCCTGGCGGAGATTGTTCGCGACCCGCGAAGTTGGCACGTGCCTATCCCAACATCGGCGTTGATGTCATGATTACCGTGACGAGTTCCCGGTCCATGCGCCACACGATCGGACAAGCCGTTCACCTGGGGGAAGCCGCGAAATGAAATTTGGACGGCGCAATCTCAGTTCTTTCGGAGCCGTGATCGCCGCGAGCGCCGCGGCGGCGCCCGCGCTCGCGCAACCATCCGGCTCAACCTGGGACACGATCAGAGTTGGGAAGATCGTTCGTGTCGGCGTGACGCCGTCCGAGC
>PLSZ01000219.1 GCA_003164305.1 Acetobacteraceae bacterium | reverse complement strand
CTGGCGCCCGAGCATCCGTTTCCGGCCGCGCTCGATGACGCGCTGGCGGCCTGGCGGGCGTTGGTCGCTTCCGGCATGGCGCCTTCGCGGATCGTGGTGGCCGGCGATTCGGCGGGCGGCGGGCTGGCGCTGGCCTTGCTGGTGGCGCTGCGTGACGCGGGGGAGGAGATGCCGGCGGCTGGAGTGTTGCTCTCGCCGTGGACCGATCTGGCGGTGACCGGGAAGAGCATTGTCACCAACGACGCGGCGGATCCGCTGTTTTTTGGGCGGTGGGTCGCGCCGATCGCGCGGCATTATCTGGGGGACACGCCGGCGACCGATCCGCTGGTTTCACCGGTCTACGCCGACCTGACCGGGTTGCCGCCGCTGCTGATCCAGGTGGGCGACACCGAGGTGCTGCTGGACGATTCCCGCCGTGTCGCCGAGAACGCGACGCGCGCCGGCGTAACCGCGATGCTGCGGATCTGGCCTGGCGTGCCGCACGGCTGGCAGATATTCGCGCCGATTTTGCCGGAGGCACGCGCGGCTTTGCGCGAAGCCAGCGTGTTCATTCGGGTTCGGCTGGCGTGAGGGAGGCGTATCCGTACTCCCGCCGCGCCGCCTCTTCGGTCACATAGCCAAGCCGCACGTCCCGCTCGATCGCCTCCGCGGCGCGTTCGGCGGGCGAGCCCATGCCGCCGCCGCCGGGCATCGACACGATGATCCGGTCGCCGGCCGGAACCACCTGGAGGCCTTTCGGTCCCATTTCCTTCCCCGACGCCAACTTCACTGACCCCTTGCCACCTGGGCCGCCACCGTTGCGGCCTCGTGCCGGATATTTCACCCGCTCGAACGACGCGAACAGGCCAAACGCGGCGTCCTCGCGGGAGCCGACTTCCATCACCTGACCCAACCCGCCACGCTGACGGCCGGCGCCACCGGAGTCGGGACGTAGTTCTTTGCGCCAGATGACCAGGGGCGTGATCGCTTCGGTCGCCTCCACCGGAACGTTCCGGACGCCGGACGGAAATGGCGTTGCCGACAAGCCGTCCTGATGCGGGCGCGCGCCGGCGCCACCGGAATGAAAACTCATTGTCATGAACGGCGTGCCGGCCTTTTCGCCGATGCCGGTCAGGCCGTGGCCGGCGATCAGTTTAAGGCTCCAGAGATTGGACGTGCCCTCGGCCGGCACGCGACCAGGGATCGCCTGATCCAGACAGCCATAAACAACGTCCGGCAGCAGATGACCCATGGTGGAGCGGGCGTAAACCGCGGCGGGATATTCCGCGCTGAGCACGGTGCCTGGTGGCGCGGTCACTTTCACCGCGTCCAGGCTGCCGGCGTTGTTCGGCACGTGCGGCGCGACGACGCAATTCACGCCGAATGTCGTGTACGCCTCGGTGTAACAAATCGGGCAATTGATCGCATAGGACGACATGCCGGACGTGCCGGTGAAATCGACATGAATCGTATCGTCGCCGATCGTCACGCGGCCAACGATGTCGATCGGCGATTCATAGCCATCAACGCGCATCGACGATGTCCAGGAGCCTCTTGGGAGCTTCTGAATCGCTTCCGTCATCGCGCGGCGGCTGCGCAGGATGATCTCGCCGCCAAGCTGATCCAGATTGGGGAGTTTGAATTCGCGCATCATGGAGATCAGCCGGCGTCCGCCGATCTCGTTGCAGGCGATCAAGGCGTAGACGTCGCCGATGACCTGCACGGGTTCTCGGACATTGGCGCGGATCATCGCCAGCAGGTCTTCGTTCATCTCGCCGGCGCGCGCGAGGCGCAGTAGCGGAATGAACAAGCCCTCATGCCAGATCTGGCGACCTTCCGGCGTCTGGCCGACGCCGCCCATGTCCACCAGATGCGCGGTGCTGGCGAACAAACCGACGATGCGGCCGTCCATGAACGCCGGCGAGACGACCACGAGATCGTAGAGATGTCCGGTGCCCTTCCAAGGATCGTTGGTGACGTAGACATCGCCTTCTTGCATTTGCGCGACCGGGAACACGTCGAGAAAATGTCCGACCGACCGCGCCATCGTGTTGATATGCCCCGGCGTCCCCGTCACCGCCTGGGCCAGCATCCGCCCCTCAAGATCGAACACGCCGGCGGAGATATCGCCGGCCTCACGCGAGGACGTGCTGAACGCGGTGCGCACCAGGGTTTGCGCCTGCTCCTCCACGACTGACAGCAAGCGGTTCCACATGATCTGCAGTTCGATCTCGGAAATGTTACGGCCGCTCATGCGGGATGTCCTTCGATGACGATTTCGCCGTCGGCGCCGATCCAGGCTGTGCGGCCGGAGGGGATGATGGTCGTGGTGCCCGCTTCCAGGATCGCGGCGGGACCGCTGATGGTGTTACCGGGCTTAAGGTTTTCGCGCGCGTGGACCTGCGCGGAGACGATTTCGCCGGTTTCGGATTCGACGAGGCGGCGCGTTCCGATCGGTGTCGCCGGCGAAGTGCGCGCGGGGATCGCCGATGGGGACGGCCGTTCGTGCCGTTGCGCCAGCGCGAGAGTCCAGGTCACGACCTCAATTTCGAGGCGCGGAATGGTGCGGCCGAACAGCGCGGCATAGGTCGTATCGAACGCGGTCCGTAACGTCGCCGGATCGGCTTTGCCCATGGGAAACGGCACGGCGATTTCGTGACCCTGCCCACGATAGCGCATATACGCCGTGCGGGTTTCTTCAAGTTCCCCGGTGGGAGCACCGAGTCTGACGACAAGTTCGGTCTCCTCGCGCATTTCGGCGAACATCGTGTCGATCCGGCCCTGGTCCAGCGCGTCGAGACGAACCAGCAGCGTGCGAACCACCTCATAAGCGATCGGCGCGTCGAGGAAGCCGTGCGCCGAACCCACCCCGGCGTCGAGCGGGATGACCACGCGTTGAATTCCCAGTTTGCCGGCGAGACGGGCGGCGTGGAGAGGCGCGGCCCCACCGAAGGCGATCAGCGTCCGGCCGGCGGTGTCCTTGCCATTTTCGACGGCGTGGACCCGGGCGGCGCTGGCCATCGTTTCATCGACGATTTCAGCGATGCCGCGCGCCGCTTCGGTTTCCGTCATGTCCAATGTGATGCTTTTCGCGATGGCGGCCGTTGCCTTCGCGGGGTCCAACGTGATGGAACCACCCGCGAAACCACTGGGGTCGATGCGGCCCAGGGCGACGTCGGCATCGGTCACGGTCGCCTGATCGCCGCCGCGGCCGTAGCACGCGGGACCGGGTTCCGAGCCCGCGCTGTCCGGACCGACAACGATCCGGCGTAACGAATCGACCCGCGCGATCGAGCCGCCTCCCGCGCCGATCTCCACCATGTCGATCACCGGAATGCGTACAGGAATGCCGCTGCCTTTGGCGAAACGATAGGCGCGGGCGACCTCGAAATGGCGGGATTGTTGCGGGGTGTAATCGTCGATCAAGGTGATCTTCGCCGTCGTGCCGCCCATGTCGAACGACAGCGCCCGATCGTACCCCCCGCGTGCCGCGATCCTCCGCGCCAAAATCACCCCGCCCGCTGGGCCGCTTTCCACCAGGCGCACCGGGAAGCGACGCGCCGTTTCGATAGTGCAAATACCGCCCGAGGACATCATCAACAGCAGTGGACACGACGCGCCCAACGCGGCGAGACCGGCGCGCATGTCCTCCAGATAACGTGCCATCAGCGGCAGCACATAGGCGTTGGCGACCGTCGTCGAGGTCCGTTCGTATTCCCGGATCTCGCGACACACCGCGTGCGACAGAGTGATCGCCAGATCGGGCAACGCGGCGGCGATGATCGCGTGGGCTTGTTCCTCATGCGCGGGATTGACGTAAGCGTGCAGGAAACTGATCGCCAGCGCCTCGATCTTTTCCGCGCGGAGGGTTTCTATGACGGGCTGGAGGCCGGCCTCGTCCAAGGGCAGCAGCACCGAGCCGTCGGCGGCGAGGCGTTCGGCGACTTCCAGGCGCAGGTCGCGGGACACCAGAGGCGCGGGTCGTTCCATGTACAGATCGTATTGCTCGAACCGATGTTCGTAGGCCATTTCCAGCGAGTCGCGAAAGCCACGCGTGGTGAGCAGGGCGGTACGGGCGCCTTTGCGCTCGATCAGCGCGTTGGTGGCCAGGGTGGTGCCGTGGATCACCAATTCGAGTTGCGACGCCGGGATTTCGGCCTCGGCGAGGATCAACCGCGTGCCCTCGATCACGGCGGTGTCGGGATGGTCGTGCGTGGTCAGGAGCTTTTTCGACAGGGTGCGGCCGGGGAGAGACAACACGAGATCGGTGAAGGTGCCGCCAATGTCGACGGCCAGGCGCGTACGGTCGGTCATGCCGTGAGCCTCCCACGCGCCGGTTGGTTCGGGCAAGGCGGCAGGTTTGACGTTGCGCGCCGACCGTGCTGCCTTGCCGCGTCAACCGGGAGGGTCCCCCATGCCAATCGCCGTCAACGCCGCCAAACGCAAAATGCTTAAAGGCGAAATGGCCCTGGGGTTTCAGGTCTACCATCTGCGCAGCATCGCGACTCCGTTGCTGGCCGCCGCGTCGGGTTACGACTTTCTGTTTATTGACATGGAGCACGGCGCATTTTCAATGCAGGAGGCGACGCAAATTTGCATCGCGTCGATCCCCACGGGCGTGGCGCCCTTGGTGCGGGTCTGCACCGGTGCTTTGGACGAAGGCACTCGGTTGCTGGACAACGGCGCGATGGGCATCATCGTTCCGCACGTCGATACCGCGGTGCAGGCGAAACGAATCGCCGACGCGTTTCATTATCCTCCGGCGGGAACGCGCAGTTGGGGCGGGCCGCCGGCGTTGTATGGGTATCAGGTATCCGATGTTGCCCAGGCGCAGAGGGAGATCAACGATGAGATCATTACGACGGTGATGATCGAAAGTCCGGAAGCCGTGCGCAACGCGGCGGAGATCGCCGCCGTGCCCGGTATCGATGTTTTGTTGTTCGGCAGTTTCGATCTGACCACGGAACTGGGCATTCCCGGACAAATGGGCCATCAGAAACTGATCGACGCGTATCAGGCCGTGGGGGAGGCGTGCCGCGCACATGGCAAGATCATGGGAATGGGCGGTATTAACGACAATGAGGACGCGGCGCGCTACATCGCGATGGGCTCGCGCTTCGTGCTGACGGGATCGGATCATAATTATGTGATCGAGGGTGCGTCGGCGAAGGCGAAGTTCATGCGGGCTCAGGTGAATCGTTGAAGCCGGGGGACGACGCATGAAGAAGACAACGCTGTTCCGCCAGTTGATCGAAGCGGAAGAAATTTTGATCCAGCCTGGCGTTTATGACGGTTTCAGCGCCCGGCTGATTGAACAAATGGGCTTCAAGGCCGGCGGCATTTCCGGTGCTGGGCTGTCCGAGACGACGCTGGGATGGGCCGACGTCGGATTGCTGAGTTACGAGGCCAATGTTTCACGGTCGCGCGACATCGCCGCCTGCGTGGACATTCCGTTAAGCGCCGACGCGGACACCGGATACGGCAACGCGGTCAACGTGTTCTTCACGGTGCGTGGGTTCGAGGCGGCGGGTCTCGACGGGATCATGCTCGAGGATCAGGTGTCGCCGAAACGCTGCGGCCACATGGAAGGCAAGGAAGTCATTTCGGCTGAGGAAGGTGTGGAAAAGATCCGCGCCGCCGTGGAAGCGCGGCGCGATCCGGACTTCATCATCAAGGCGCGTACCGACTCGACGGCGACGCATGGGGTGAAAGAAGCCATACGGCGGCTGAACCTTTACGCCGAGGCTGGAGCCGATCTGTTGTTCGCGGACGCGCTGCTGGCGAAAGACGATATCGCGCTGGTGGCGAAAGAGGTGTCGAAGCCGCTATCGGTGAACATGGGATTTGGGATTCGCGCTCGGCCGACGACCCCATTGCTGTGCGCGAAGGAATTACAGGATGTCGGGGTGGCGGTCGCGTCGTATCCTCGGCTGGTGACGAGCGCGGCGATCATGGGAATGCGCAACGCGCTGACGGTGCTGAAGCAATCGGTCGAGGAAGGGAGGGTGATCGAGCGGCCGGAGCTGGCGGTGTCGTTCGCGGAAATTAACGATCTGATGGGGCTGGGGACGATCAAGGAGATGGAGCAGCGGTTTCTGACGGCGCAGCAGCTGGAGGCGAAATACGGGCGGACGGCGTGACGCCGCATGCGGTTGTTTTTGCCGGTTTTGCTGTCTTTGGCGGCGAGAAGGGGTAAGGTCGGCAGCGGATGCAACCGGAGCCGGGTCCATGTCGCGTGTGATCAAGCTTTATACGCCGAAACATAAGCAGACCGAATTGCCGAAGACGGCGGCGCTGACCAAGGCTCAGGCGGAGCACAAGGCGTGGTTGAAAGCGCATGGCATCAAGGTGACGAAGAATACATTGCGGACGTGAAGGGCGCTCGTGTTTCGGCGCGTTCCCGGTTGATGGGCCCGCTTTGACGCGGAGGTCGCGGAGCGCACCAAGAACGCGGAGAAAGCGACGACGCACCGCGAGTTCATGAGCGGACTCGGCGTCCTTGGTGCGCACCGCGACCTCCGCGTCAAAGCGGGCGGTTCAACTGCACGAGCGGCTGACGGTCAGCCAGGCCGCGCCAGATCGATGACCGGGATCATTTCATTCCCGTGATCGACGTGCTGAGCGCCCGAGGATCGCGAGTCGGCCACCGCCCGCAATCGACCTGCACCAGGAACTCGCCGACGATGCGGTTGAATTGATCCGGGTCCTCGATGTTGATGGTGTGACCGCAATTCGGCATCACCGACAACGCCGCCGTCGGAATGTTCTGCTTCATCAACAGTGAGGGTTGCAGGCACGGCCAGTCCTCATCGCCGGTCAGCACCAATGTTGGAATGGTCAGGTTCTTCATGTCATCGACGAGGTCGTACAGCGACGGCCGATGCCGCTGCACGCCAAGCTGCGTGTTGCGCGCGCCAATCTTGGAATGCTCGCCAAGCTGCTCCTTGAATTCCGCGAAGCCACGCGGGTCTTTATTTTCGAATTGCACGCGTGTCGGACCGTAAGCGTATTTCTCGGCGAAGACGGAGATGTCGTTGTCGTCGATGAACTTCGCGATCGCCTCGGCCTCGGCCTGGAATTTTTCCCGCTGGCCTGGTTCCGCGCCGTAACCGCAACCGGCGACGACCAAGGACAGCGCCCGCGACGGATGGCGGAAGCCGAAATGCAACGTCGCGAAGCCGCCCATCGACAGTCCGACGATGTGCGCCTTGTCGATCTTCAGATGATCCAATACCGACCCGATATCGTCAGCCGCGCGGGCCTGGGAATACTTCGAGACATCTTCCGGCACATCCGACGGCGGATAACCGCGCGCGGCATAGGTGATCGCGCGATAGCGCTGGCCGAAATGCCGCATTTGCGGCTCCCACGCGCGGTGGTCTCCGGCGTATTCGTGCACGAAGATGACCGGCGTGCCGCTGCCGGATTCCTCATAATACAGGCTAACACCGTCGTCGGTCAGAGCGTGTGGCATCGCGTTCCCTCGTTGGGCAAGGGACGCAGCATGCCAATCAGGCGGTGAGCTTGTCCAGTTCCCGCATGATCGACTCGCCCATTACGTTGGTGCTCACGCGCGCCGTTCCGGGCCCCATGATGTCGGCGGTGCGCAGGCCGGTGCTGAGAACGTTGACACAGGCTTTCTCGATCAGGGCGGCGTCTTCGTCCATGCCGAAGGAGAAGCGCAGCAGCATCGCGAAGCTCAACAACTGCGCCAAGGGATTGGCGATGCCCTTGCCGGCGATATCCGGCGCGCTGCCGTGGATCGGTTCGTACAGAGCGTGGCGCTTGCCGGACTCCTGCACCGCGCCGAGCGTGGCCGACGGCAACATGCCCAGACTGCCGGTCAGCATGGAGGCCAGATCGGACAGCAGGTCGCCAAAGAGATTCGACGTCACGATCACGTCGAACTGTCGCGGCGCGCGCACCAACTGCATCGCGCAATTATCGGCGTACATGTGGGACAATTCGACGTCCGGGAATTCCCGCTCGCGCAACGCGGTCACGGTCTGGCGCCAGAACAGGCCAGACTGCATGACGTTGGCTTTCTCGACGCTGCACACGCGGTTTTGCCGTTTGCGCGCGAGTTCAAAGGCCACCCGGGCGACGCGCTCGATCTCATGCGTGGTATAAGTTTCGGTATCGAATCCACGCTTCTGACCGTCGGGAAGCGTTTCCACGCCGCGCGGCTCACCGAAATAAATCCCGCCGGTACTTTCTCGCACGATCATGATGTCGAGGCCACGAATGACGTCGGGTTTCAACGTCGATGCATCGACCAATGGATCGAACACGATCGCCGGACGGAGATTCGCGAAGATATCGAGTTCCTTGCGCAGCCGAAGGATCGCGATCTCCGGCCGCATGTCGAAGCCGAGCTTATCCCATTTTGGTCCACCAACGGAGCCGAACAGGATGGCGTCGGCATCCTTCGCCGCCTGCATCGTCGCGTCGGTGATCGGTGTTTTCCGGGCATCGATCGCGGCGCCGCCAACGAGATCCTCAGTCACATCGAAGGTGACCATGCGGCGGCGGTCCATCCAGTCGATGATGCGGCGCACTTCGCGCATCACCTCGGGACCGATGCCGTCGCCGGGCAGAATCAACAGCTTCTTATTGGCCGGCATGCGCGAAATCCTCTCGGTTCAGGCGGCGATCGTGGGCAGCCAGGGTTCGTTTTTCCGGCCAGCCTCGTAGCCGTCGATCGCTTTGCCGTGCTGCAGAGTCTGGCCGATATCGTCCAGACCATTCAACAGCAAATGTTTTCGAAACGGATCGATCTCGAAGTGAATTTCCTCGCCGCTCGGCCGCACGACGACCTGGCGTTCCAGATCCACGGTGATTCGCGCGTTGCCGCCGAGTTTGCTGTCCTCGACGAGTTGTTCGCATACCGCGCGCGGCAGCCGGATCGGCAGGATACCGTTCTTGAAACTGTTGTTGAAGAAGATGTCGGCGAAATCCGGTGCGATGATGCAGCGAATGCCGAAGTCGAGCAAAGCCCAGGGTGCGTGCTCGCGAGAAGAACCGCAGCCGAAATTTTCGTAGGCGATCAGGATCTCGGCTTTTCGAAATGGTTCCTGATTCAGCACGAAATCAGGATTTTCAGATCCGTCTTTCAAGTACCGCAGCGCGTCGAACAGATGCACGCCAAGGCCGGTGCGTTTGATCGTTTTGAGGAAGCGCGCGGGAATCACCTTGTCCGTGTCGATGTTTTGCATCGGCATCGGCGCCGCGACGCCGGTCAGCGTGGTGAATTTGTCCATTTCATGCCCCTCCCATCAACCGAATTGCCGCACATCGACGAAGCGCCCGGTGACCGCCGCGGCGGCGGCCATCGCCGGCGACACCAGATGCGTGCGGCCGCCAATGCCTTGCCGCCCCTCGAAATTGCGGTTCGAGGTGCTGGNNTCCGGGTTCATGCCGAGGCACATCGAGCAGCACGGGTCGCGCCATTCGAAGCCGGCTTCCAGCAGGATGCGATCCAGGCCTTCTTCCTCAGCCTGCTTTTTCACGAGGCCGGAACCCGGAACGACCAATGCCTGCACGCCGTCGGCGACCTTCCGGCCCTTGGCGACATGGGCCGCGGCGCGAATGTCCTCGATACGGCCGTTGGTGCAGGAACCGATGAAGATCACATCGACTTTGACATCCGTCATATGCTGACCTGGTGTCAGCGCCATATAATCCAGCATCCGCTGCAACTGGGCGCGCTTGCCCTCATCCGCTTCATCGGCGGGGTTGGGCACGACGCCGGTGACCGGAATGACCTGGCCAGGGGTGGTGCCCCAGGTGACCATCGGCGCGATTTCCGCCGCCGTCATGAACACTTCGGTATCGAAATGGGCGCCCGGATCGCTCGGCAGAGTCTTCCAATGCGCCACGGCTTTTTCGAAGTCCTCGCCTTTCGGTGCGTATTCGCGGCCCTTGACGTAGTCGAACGTGGTCTGGTCGGGCGCGATCAGGCCCGCTCGAGCGCCGCCCTCGATGGTCATGTTCGACACGGTCATGCGGCCCGCCATGTCCAGCGCGCGGATCGTATCGCCGGTGTATTCAATCACGTGGCCGTTGCCGCCCGCCGTGGTGATCTTGCCGATGATCGCCAGTACGATGTCTTTCGCCGAGCAGCCCAGACCCAGGGTGCCTGAGACGTCGATGCGCATGTTCTTCTGTGGCGCCTGCAACAGGGTTTGCGTGGCCATCACGTGCTCGACCTCGGAGGTGCCGATGCCGAAGGCCAGCGCGCCCATCGCGCCATGCGTGGAGGTGTGGCTGTCGCCGCAAACGATCGTCGCGCCAGGCAGGCTCAGCCCAAGTTCGGGGCCGATGATGTGCACGATGCCCTGTCGCACATCCAGGATCGGAATGTAGGGCACGCCGAATTCCTTGACGTTCTTCTCCAGCGTCTGCACCTGGATGCGGCTGTCTTCTTCCTGGATGTCGCCTGGCGAGCGCGGGCCGACGGTCGGGATGTTGTGGTCGGCGACGGCGATGGTCAGATCCGGCCGGCGCAACTTGCGGCCGGCCAGGCGCAGACCTTCGAACGCCTGAGGGCTGGTGACCTCATGCAAAAGGTGCCGGTCGATGTAGAGGATGCAGGTGCCGTCCGGCAGTCGTTCCACGACATGGCTGTCCCAGATTTTATCAAACAGCGTGCGCGGTGCCATTGGCTTCCTCTCTTGGCTTGGATTGTTCGGCGGAGTGGTTTGGCGGAACATCGCCCGCGACGCAAGTTTCCGCTCAGGCGGGTGAGCCATGCCGAACGACGATGTGACGTTGTGCGCGATCTTCCGCGTGAAGTTGGAGGGGCTCGCCGCGTTCCGGGCGTACGAGGCGGTTGCACCCCATTTGTTACGGTACCATCACGGTCCACTACCAACCGGCGTTGACTCTCGATCGTGCTGCCCCCGTGACGTCATCCTCGGGTTCGACCCGAGGATCGGCCGGCACAGAAGCCGTGCCCTGCCTGAGGGCATGGGGCCTGCATCGCGAGATGCCAGGGTCCTGGCATGACGGTGTGGGTCGCCGACGTCAGCTGCCCAGATTGACCACCAGCACGCGCCGGTTCGCGGAACTGGGGACGTTCGGCCCGGTCGCGACCAGCAGTCCGTCCTCACCCATGCCGACGGGCGACAGACGCGCGCGATCGATATTGAACTTCGTCACCAGATAGTCGGTGACGCTGGCGGCGCGCTGTTCCGACAAGGTCTTGTTCAGTTCGGGCGCGCCGACCGTATCGGTGTGGCCTTCCACGCGGAACTTGAAGGCGGCCAGTTTCGGGCTGGTCAGCGCCTCACCCAGTTGATCGAGAATCTTCGCCGAGGCGGGGGAGATCGCGGACGAGCCGGACGCGAACGGCACCGACAAGTTCGCCTCGCCTTGCGCGACGGCCGGTTTCGCCGTCGATCCGGTGCTGGCTTGTGTGCCGGGCTTCGCGACGGCCGGCGCCTGGCCGCCCAGACGAATGCCGCGTGTGGTCATGTCGTTACTGGGTGTCAGGGACTCGATGATCTGCGAGGCGTTGGGCGTGTCGGCGGCCTGGCTCGAAATCAAGGGAAAAAGCGCGAAGCCGAAGGCAATCGCGGCGGTTAATGGCATGGTGGCACGCATTGTGACGTACTCCTTGTGGTCGATTATTGTTTTGGTTCAGCCCCCGGTCACGCTCATGTGACGGCTGACCGACGCTTTGTCATGCCGGCGGTCGATGATGAAGTCGTGGCCTTTTGGCTTGCGGGCGATGGCCGCGCGGATCGCATCGTCCAGATCCGTGTCGGAGGCGCCCGCCCGCAGGAGCGGCCGGAATTCCGCTGAATCCTCCTGGCCGAGGCACATATACAAGGTGCCCGTGCAGGTCAGCCGCACCCTGTTGCAGCTTTCGCAGAAGTTATGGGTCATCGGCGTGATGAACCCGACGCGGCGGCCGGTTTCCTTCACGTTGAAGTATCGCGCCGGACCGCCGGTCTTGTAATCGGTGTCCTCCAGCGTCCAGGTCTTGCGCAGCCGGCCGCGGACGATCGACAGCGGGAGGTACTGGTCCGTCCGGTCCTCGCTGATTTCGCCCATCGGCATCGTCTCGATCAGGCACAGGTCGAAGCCGTGTTCGCCGCACCAGGCGAGCATGGTGTCGAACTCGTCCTCATTCACGCCCTTCATCGCCACGGCGTTGATCTTGATCGCGAGGCCGGCGGCTTTGGCGGCGAAAATGCCGTCCAGGGTCTGCTCGATCTTGCCCCAGCGGGTCAGATGGGTGAACCGCGCGGGGTCGAGGCTGTCGAGCGACACGTTGATCCGGCGGACGCCGGCCGCGAACAGGCCCTCGGCGTGCTTCGCCAGTTGGGTGCCGTTGGTGGTGACCGTCAACTCGTTCAGGCCGGAGCCCAAACGGGAACCAAGCGACTGGAACAGACGGATGATGTCGCGACGAACCAGCGGCTCCCCGCCGGTGATGCGGATCTTGGTGGTGCCGAGGCGAATGAACGCGCCACTGAGACGATCGAGTTCTTCCAGCGTCAGCAATTCGCGCTTCGGCAGGAACGTCATGTCCTCCGCCATGCAATAGACACAGCGCAAATCGCAGCGATCGGTGACGGACACCCGCAGGTACGTGATAGGGCGGCCGAACGGGTCAATCATGGCTGAATGGTTACTCCCTCTCAGATCACTCGCGCAATCCCATGGTTCGATACACGGGACCGTTCGCCTCGCGCCGGTTGCGGTGGGCTCGTCAGCTAAGGTGGTGTCGCGCGCGGCGATGGCAAAGGCGGCTGGCCGGAAGGGTGGATGGACCCGGGGGCGATAGTGGACCCGGTCCGACATCCCGTTCATGTGTTGGGCGCATCGCGAGACCCGCCTCACCGGCGGTAGTACCCTCTCGACCGGGGAACTCCTGGAAAAATGCCGCGTCTGGCGGCGTTCCGGCGTCTGTTCCGGCCGGTCGTGTCATGTAAAGTGCTGGCGTCGGCGTCATAATAAAGACGGCCGGCCAGAAGAGGCGAGAGACCATAATGCCGGTACTGGGCGATACCATACGCCTCGTGGAACTGATCTGCGCCCGCCTGTGCCACGATCTTGGTGGCCTGATCGGCACGGTGGGCAATGCCATCGACATGGTGGACGAAGATGCCGGGGGCGAAAATGAGGTTGTCGCTTTCGCGTCCTCCGCCGCGAAAGCGCTGATGGAGCGGTTGCGTTTGATGCGCGCGGCCTGGGGACCGGACACCGACGCGCTGACGCTGCCGGAACTCACACAGCTCGTGACCTCTCCGCTCGCGGCGCGGCGGATTGTGTTCGACGCCGGCGCGCTGCCGCCGGCCTGCGTGTTCCCGGCGCCGATCGCCCGGGTCGTGGTGAACCTGATCCTACTCGCGGCCGATGGTTTGCCGAGAGGTGGGGCGATCGTGCTGCTGGGGGAACCAGCCGATCTGATCGTCCGTATTGATGGTCAAGGAGCGGGTTGGCCCGCGGGGCTGGCGGGGGTCATTCGCGATGAGGCCGCCGCGCTCGCCGCCCTCAGCGGGGTCCGGTCCGTGCAGATGCCGGTGACAGTGTTGCTGGCGCTCAGCCGGAAGCTGCGGTTGTCGCCGGTGCTCGGCCCAGGGGGCGTGGAGGCGGTACGATTGCAGGAAGAAATGCCAGCGTCCTGGCCGATCGCCAACGGCCCCGATGCCCAGTGTTGAGGCGCGCCAGTGTTGAGGCGCCGGGGCTTGAGGCGCCAGGGCTCGAGGCGAGTGACGCGCGGCGGCCGTTGTTGGATCGGTTCCAAAAATTAATTTCGGAAATGGCCGGTCGGTTTACCATTTATTCGTGATCTCCGGTCACTACTCGGCGCGGACCAGACATTACCGCCGCCGGGAGCCGCCATGGACGACTTACTCGCTGACTTTCTGACCGAGACGAACGAGAACCTCGCGGAGCTGGATGTCGCTCTGCTGGCGTTGGAGCGGACGCCGGACGACGCTCCGACCCTCGGCCTGATTTTCCGGATGGTGCATACGATCAAGGGCACCTGTGGGTTTCTGGGCCTGCCGCGGCTGGAGCGGGTCGCTCACGCCGCCGAGAACGTGTTGGGGCAGTTGCGGGACGGCACGATGTCAGCCTCGCCCGACATCGTCAGCCAGATTCTGGTCGCGCTGGATCGCATCAAGGCTATCCTGGCCGGATTGTCGCAATCCGGGGCGGAGCCGGCCGGTGACGACGCGCGGTTGATCGCGGACCTGAACGCGACCGCGTCCGGTCATACGCCGGCCGCTGCGGCGGTACCGGTGCCCGAGCCGGTCTTCGAAGCACCGCCGCTTGCTCCGGTGATGGCCGCGGAAGCGCCACCACCCGCCGCGCCTGAGCCCGCCGCCTCCCCCGCTATCGTGGAAGAGCCCGAGCTTCCGCGGCCTGTCGCCGCGACGCCGGTCGTGGCCACGCCTCCATCGATCATGTCAACTCCGGCTACGCCAACCGCGGCCGCGGGCGCCGCACCGTCCGGCGATGCCGTCGCCGCGGGGGGAGGGCCCGCCGCGACGCAAACCATCCGCGTCACGGTCGATGTGCTGGAAGATCTGATGACCCTGGTGTCGGAGCTGGTGCTGACCCGCAATCAGTTGCTGCAGCTTGCCCGGATGCAGGAAAACAGCGGCTTCACGGCGCCGTTGCAACGGCT
Source organism: Acetobacteraceae bacterium (assembly GCA_003164305.1). The sequence continues at coordinate 24,242 of PLSZ01000219.1, read as the reverse complement.
CTCGCACATCACGTCCGAATTGCAGGAAGGCGTGATGAAGACGCGCATGCAGCCGGTCGGCAACGCCTGGAACAAGCTGCCGCGGCTGGTGCGCGACCTGTCGCACGACCTCAACAAGAAAATCGAACTGGTGATGTTGGGCGCGGATACCGAGCTCGACCGCCAGGTGTTGGAACTGATCAAGGATCCGCTGACCCACATGGTGCGCAACAGCGGCGATCACGGGTTGGAAAGCCCGGCCGAACGCCGCGCGGCGGGGAAGCCGGAAACCGGCCACATCACCCTGAACGCGTTCCACGAAGGCGGCCACATCATCATCGAGGTGTCCGACGATGGCCGGGGCCTGCCGGCCGACAAGATCCGCGCCAAAGTGCTGGCCAACGGGCTGGCGACCGAGGCGGAACTCGCGATCATGTCGGAGACGCAAATTCAGCGGTTCATCTTCCGCGCCGGCTTCTCGACCGCCGCCAATGTCACCGCCGTGTCGGGCCGTGGGGTCGGCATGGATGTCGTGAAGACGAACATCGAGAAGATTGGCGGCACCGTCGATCTGAAGAGCACCGAGGGCCAGGGGACCACGTTCGCCATCAAGATCCCGTTGACCCTGGCGATCGTGTCCGCGCTGATCGTCGAGGCCGTGACCGAACGGTTCGCCATCCCGCAGATCAGCGTGGTCGAACTGGTGCGGGCGCGGCGCAGCGGCGACAACTCCCGCGACGCTCTGGGGCATGACGACAGCGCCGGAAACACGACTGGCGAAAGCGTGATCGAGCTGATCAACGACACACCGGTGCTGCGCCTGCGCGACCGGTTGTTACCGTTGGTTTCCCTGGGCGATCTGCTGGGGTTGGGAGCGTCGGAAACCGGCACCAGCGGCGCGCATATCGTAGTGACCCAGGTCGGCACGAGCCTGTTGGGCATCATCGTCGATCGCGTGTTCGACACCGAGGAGATCGTCGTCAAGCCGGTGGCGCCGATCTTGCGTCACATCACCATGTTCAGCGGCAACACCATTCTGGGCGATGGGTCGGTGATCATGATCCTGGACCCGGCGGGCATCGCGCGCGCCACCGGAGTCGGTACCGGCGCCGACAGCAAGGCCGTGAAACAGGAAGCCGCCGCGAAGACCGTGTCGGACGATCAGATGGCGCTGCTGCTGTTTCGCGTGAACGGCGCCGAGCGCATGGCCGTCCCGCTCAATCTCGTCGCCCGCCTGGAGAATATCGCGCGCGACAAGATCGAGTTGTCGTCCGGGTCTCCGGTGACGCAATACCGCGGCAGGCTGATGCCGCTGATTTCGTTATCGAATCATGATGATAGCACCACGGCGTCGCAATCGTTGCTGGTGTTCGCCGATGGCGACCACTCGATGGGGTTGATGGTCGATGAGATCATCGACGTGGTCGAGGACCGTCTCGATATCGAACTGGGATCGGCGCGCGCGGGAACTCTGGGCACCGCGGTGATCGCGGGTCAGGCGACCGATGTGTTGGATACCGGTTACTGGCTGACATTGGCCTGGCGCGATTGGTTCAGCGCCAACGCCAAGACCGCGAAAGCATCCGGCCGTCATGTCCTGGTGGTCGAGGACAGCGCGTTCTTCCGCAATCTGCTGGTCCCGTCGCTGACCGCCGCGGGCTTCAAGGTTTCGGCCGCCGCCAGCGCCGCCGAAGCGTTGCGGCTGCGGGAATCCGGGCAGATGTTCGACGCGATCGTCTCCGACATCGAAATGCCTGACATGGACGGGCTCGAATTCGCCCGAGCGGTCCGCGCCAACGGTCCCTGGGCCGACCTGCCGATGATCGCGCTGTCCAGCCATGCCGATCCGGTTCAGGTGGAAGCGGGTCGCGACGCGGGCTTCACCGATTACGTCGCGAAGATCCAACGCGACCAGATCATCGAGTCGTTGCGGCAATGCATGACCGAAATGGTCGCGTCGTGAAGCCAGCAGTTCTGATTATGGCCGCCGAGCACACCACGCCGTCATGCTCGGGCTCGACCCGAGCATCTCTCACAGCCCGCGCTCCGTTGGCGGTCTCGATAATTTCCGCCTTCGCGCGGCGACAGATGCTCGGGTCGAGCCTGAGCATGACGTGGAGAGGGCGGCGACCGGCGGAAATGGGAACCGCTGTCGTGAAGCCGCGCGCTTCGACGACGCCGGGCCGCGCGAAATTCAGGAGTTTAACATGACCGTCGATTTGCTGGACCGCGCCGATCAGGTTTCCCGTGAGGAACAGGTCTATGTCACGCTGACCGTGGCGGGGCAGCTTTGCGGCATACCGGTTCTGGGCGTCCGCGACATCCTGGCCGAGCAGCCGATCACGCGCATCCCGCTGGCGCCGCCCGACATCGCCGGAAGCCTCAATCTGCGCGGCCGCATCGTGACCGCGATCGATTTGCGGCGCCGGCTGAACCTGCCGCCACCGGAACCTGGCCAGAAGCGCATGTCGGTGGTGGCCGAGCAAGGTGGGGAACTCTACGCGCTGCTGGTCGATCAGGTGTCGGAAGTCATGAGTTTAGACAGTACCCTGTTTGAGCAGAATCCTCCCACGCTCGGCCGCAACTGGGCCATGTTCAGCAACGGGATCTACCGGTTGGACGGACGTCTGCTGGTGATTTTGGACGTCGCGCGCTTGCTCGACTACGCGCTGCAAGGCTGAGGGCGCGTCATGGCCCCGCGCTGCCTGGTCGTCGATGACAGCCGCGTCGTGCGCAAGGTCGCGCGCCGAATCCTGGAAGCGCATGGCTGCACCGTCGCCGAGGCCGGCGATGGGCAACAGGCGCTGGACGCCTGCCGCGCCGATCTGCCGGACTTCGTGCTGCTGGACTGGAACATGCCGGTCATGGACGGCATCACGTTCCTGCGCGCGTTGCGGGCCGAGTTCGGACCGGACAATCCGGCGGTGGTGTTCTGCACCACCGAGAACGACATGGCGCACATCGAAATCGCCATCGCCAGCGGCGCGCAAGAATACATCATGAAGCCGTTCGACGACGAAATCCTCGTGGGCAAGCTCGGCCAGGTCGGCTTGTTGTGAGTGGAGCCGCCCGGATCGACCCCGCGGCCGGCGATGGCCTGGCCCGGGTGATGATTTGCGACGACTCGGCGACCATCCGCGGCGCGATCGCCCGCATCCTGGAAGCCGACCCGGGCATCCGGGTGGTCGCCAAGGTCAGTAACGGCCGGATGGCGATCGACGAATTGAAGCGGACCAAGGTCGACGTGCTGGTGCTGGACATCGAAATGCCGGTGCTGGACGGCATGGCCGCTCTGCCATTGCTGTTGCAGGCCGATCCCGGTTTGCGGATCATCATGGCCTCGACCCTGACCACGCGCGGCGCCGACATCGCCATGCGCGCCTTGCGTCTGGGCGCGTCGGATTACGTGCCGAAGCCGACAACGATCGGCAGTGCCACCGATGAGCGGTTCCGTCTGGAAATCGTCAGCAAAGTGAAAGGTCTCGCGCGGTTGCGCCAGCGCGCGGCGGCACCGGCGCGCGCGGCGGCGATGATCGCGACGCGTCCGGCGCCGCCGTTGACCGCGAAACTGCTGGCCATCGGCAGTTCGACGGGCGGTCCTCAGGCCTTGTTCACGCTGATCCAGGCTTTGGGCCGGTCGGTCAACGTGCCGGTGATCCTGACGCAGCACATGCCGGCGACCTTCACGCCGATCCTCGCCGAGCACATCACCAAACTGGGCGGTTTGCCCTGCGCGGAGGCGAAAGACGGCGAGCCCTTGTTGCCCGGCCGGATTTATCTGGCGCCCGGCGACAAGCATCTGATCATTGAGAGCGGCGACGCGAAGGCCGGCGCTCCACCCGTGAGCGCGACGCGGTCCATCGCCTCGTCCACGCCACCCAGGGCGCGGCTGTCCACGGGTCCGCCCGAGAATTTCTGCCGGCCCGCGGTCGATCCGATGTTGCGTTCGGCTGCGAGCGTGTGCGAGGGCCGCGTGCTGGTCGCGATGCTGACGGGGATGGGTCACGACGGCCTGGCCGGGACTCGCCGCGTGATCGAAGCGGGCGGCGCGGCGGTCGCTCAGGATGAGGCGACGAGCGTTGTTTGGGGAATGCCGGGGGCGATCGCTCAGGCGGGACTGTGCAACGCGGTGCTGCCGCTGCCGCGGATCGCGCCGAAGTTGCTCGAACTCCTGCGCGTGGCGGCGCGATGACCGCCCCGCCAACCATCGCCGCGTTCAATGCTCTGGCGGGCCTGTTGAAGGCACGGTCCGGCCTGACGATTGGCCAGGACAAGGTGTATCTGCTGGAAACCCGCCTCACGGTCATGATGCGGCGGGAGAATTTGGGTGACCTGAACGTTCTGGCGGAACGGCTGGGGCGGCCGGGGTCGGAGCCTTTGGTGCGCGAGATGGTGGAGGCGATGACCACCAATGAGAGTTTTTTCTTTCGCGACGACAAGCCGTTTCAGCATTTCCGGACGCAGGCGTTGCCGAGGCTGATCGCCGCCCGGCCGCCGGGTAATGGGCTGCGCATCTGGTCCGCGGCGTCCTCGACCGGGCAGGAAGCGTATTCGCTGGCGATGATCCTGGCCGAGAGCAAGGCGCTGCTGGGTGAGCGGAAGATCGAGATCGTTGGCACGGACATCGCGCGGGAGCCGCTGACACGGGCGCGCAACGGGCAATACACGCAGTTCGAGGTACAGCGCGGGCTGCCGGTGCAATATCTGATGAAGTACTTCAAGAAAGAAGATCCACATTGGCAGATCGCGCCGGCGATCAGGCAGATGGCGCAATTCCGGGAATTCAATCTTCTGGGCGATTTGCGGCCGTTGGGCCGTTTCGACATCGTATTCTGCCGCAACGTGCTGATTTATTTCGATCAGCCGACGAAAACCCGCGTGCTGGAGGCGATCGCGTCAGTAATGCCGGCGGACGGAATGTTATATCTTGGCGGTGCCGAAACGGTTCTGGGGATCACGGGACGGTTCGCTCCCTTGACCGGAGAGCGTGGGGTTTATGGGCTGACGGGGGCGTCCGCGGAGCAGCGTGTCGCGGCGCGGACGGGGACGGGTTAAGCCACCATCTCGAACGCGGCCTGTTCGATCAATTCGGGCGACTTGTCGTAGGCCATCACCAGATTCAGCGCGGCGGCGTCGGGTTTGTTGCGGCCTTGCTCCCAGTTTCGCAACGTATCGATATCGATGCCGAGAACTTCGGCGAACTCGCGCTGCGATAGTCCGCGGCGAGCGCGCACTTCGGCGATGATCCCAGGATCGAGATGGCGGCGCCGGAAAGTGTGGACGTTCATGGAGGCGAGGTCGGCGGCGAGTACAGGGATATTGGCGCCCTCGGCGATCTGGCAGACCGCCAAACGAGTCTCAGCCAACCGATTGATCACGGCGTGCGCGGCACGGAGCGTCAGCCCCGCGGCGCGTAGCCGTTGCATAACGGGGATCGGGCGATCGAGAGCGCCCTCAAGCCGCAGGACTAGCGGAACCGAGTCGCCGGAAAACAAAGGGGGGGGGTCGGCGTCCCGGACTGGCCCCAGACGTGCGAGCCGCGCCCTCAATTCGGAGTTCATCGACATCAAGTTGCTCCATTGCCCAGAGCATCAACTCTCGCAACCCGCCAATGCCGAGAGAGTTTGCCCCGCCACCGTAAACATGCAGGCCGCTGAGACGAATATATCGGTTACCCGATTCGAAATCCGCGACGAACTCGACGACGTGTTCGCCGTTACATAGGACAGCCCGAACGGCGCCAGCCATATCGAACTCGAGTTCTTCGACACGCCACGGCATTCTGATCTCCACGTAAAAGGTGTGGACATCGCCAGACGGCTGTCGAAGAAGCCGTCCCCGTGATGCGCGATATACCTTATACGTGAATCACGGACTCTCTGTCAACGACGAACTCCGGGGCACCTCGGCCTACACCCCAAACCTCTGCCGCCAGCCCAATCCGGCGACGGTATCTCCCGCGGGGCGGTATTCGCAGCCGACCCAGCCCATATACCCAAGCTCATCGATCCGCCTGAACACGAACTCCCAGCCGATCTCACCGGTGCCCGGCTCGTTGCGCGCCGGCACGTCGGCGATCTGCATATGATCGATCACCGGCATGAACTGTTCCATGCGCTTCGTGATGTCGCCCTCGGTGACCTGGACGTGGTAAACGTCGAATTGAAGGCCCAGACGGTCCTTTCCGATGGCTTCGACGATCGCGGCGCCCTGCGCCTGGGTATTGAGAAAATAGCCCGGCATGTCGCGATGATTGATCGGCTCGATCATCAGTTTCACGCCGGCGGGACGCGCCTGCTCGGCGGCCCATGACAGGTTGGCGGCGTACACCGCGGCGGCGGTGGTCAGGGACACGCCGGCAGGGACGATCCCAGCCATGCAGTGAACGCGCCGGCATTCCAGCGTGGCGGCGTAGTCCAGGGCCCGCTTGACGCCCTCCTTGAATTCCGACTGCCGGCCGGGCAGCGACGCCAGCCCGCGTTCGCCCTTGGTCCAGTCGCCGGGCGGCATGTTGAACAGCACCTGGGTCAGGCCCTCCCCCACCATGCGGCTGCGCAGCTCGGCGGCAGGGAATTCGTAGGGGAACAGGAACTCCACCCCCTCGAACCCGGCCTTGCGCGCGGCGGTAAACCGTTCCAGGAACGGGACCTCGTTGAACATCATGGAAAGATTAGCGGCCAAACGCGGCATGATGGACCTCCGATCACAAGAGCCGGGAAGCTACAAGGCCGCCCCACCATTGACCAGCCTGGCCTTGCCCAGGCGGGCCGAGACCAACGGTCCCGGGACCAGCGGAACCGCGCGCGGCGTGACAAATCGGCTGAGGAACAAAAATCGGGTGCGCATCGGGTGATCGCCGAGCGAATCCTCATGGGCCTGCTGATCGGCGGCGTGGCGGTGGGCTGCGTCGCGGTGCTGTATCCGTTTTTCTCCGCCTTGCTGTGGGCCGCGATCCTGGTGTTCACCACCTGGCCGGTGCACGAGTGGATCCGCGCCCGCCTTCACCTCCGGCGGAGCGTCGCGGCGCTGGTCATGGTCGCGCTGACCGCTGTCGTGCTGGTACTGCCGATCGGCCTCGCCGCGCCGGGGGGCAGCGACGATGTGTCCAACCTGCGTCACGTGATCCTGGACGCGCTGCGCGGCGGCCTGCCCGTCTCCCCGGATTGGCTGCGGGACGTGCCGTTGCTCGGGCCCTCGGTGGCGGACCTCTGGGATCATTGGGCGGCCGATATCGGCGCCCTGCTGGAGGCGTTGCGGCCGTTTCTGGGCATCATCCTGGAGGGTGGCCTGAGCGTGGTGCTCGGCATCGCCAACGGCGTGGTGATGTTCCTGCTGGCGCTGTTCGTGGCCTTCTTCTTCTACGTGTACGGGGAGCCGATCGCGCTGCGGCTGCGGCTCGTGTTGCGCCGGGTCGCCGGGGACCAGGCCGAGCGCCTGGCCGAGGTGACCGGCGCGACCGTGCGCGGGGTTGTCTACGGCATCGTCGGCACGGCGGTGGTGCAAGGGATTCTGACTTCGTTCGGTCTCTGGTTGTCCGGCGTGCCGCGACCGTTGCTGTTGGGCGGAGTCGCGGGAGTGCTGTCGGTGTTGCCGATCGGCGCGCCGGTGGTGTGGATTCCCGCGGCACTGTGGCTTCTCGGCACCGGGCATATCGGCTGGGGGATCTTTCTGGGGGTGTATGGCGTCGTCGCGGTCTCCGGCGCCGACAGCGTCATCCGGCCCTGGTTCATCGCCCGCGGCGCGCATTTGCCGTTTCTGCTGACCATTCTGGGCGTTCTGGGCGGCGCGCTGGCCTTCGGGCTGTTGGGAATTTTCCTCGGGCCGGTGCTACTTGGCGGCGGCTTCACCCTGATGAACGAATGGGTGAAGGTCGAGGAGCCCGAGGTTCCCCCCCTCGAGTGACCGAAATTCCCCGCGCATGGGCGGTTCTAATAACGCCGGAAACCAATTACTCATGCGCGGATGTTCGCTTTTATCGCCACCAGGCTGCTGCAGGCGATTCCGGTCCTGCTGGTGGTCGGCCTGATTTCTTTCGCGTTGTTCGCCTATGTCGGGGATCCGGTGTCGATCATCCTCGGCCAGGACCACACCGAGGCGCAGGCCAAGGCGATGATCCATCAACTGGGGTTGGATCAGCCGTTCTTCGTCCAGTTCGCACGGTATCTGTGGGGCGCGACGCGTGGCGAGTTCGGCATCAGCTATCGCCTCGCGCAGCCGGTGTCGCTGCTGATCAAGGAACGCCTGCCGGCGACGTTGGAGCTGGCGTTGACCGCGACGGTGATCTCGATCGCGATCGGGGTGCCGATGGGCGTTTATACCGGGATCAATCGCGACAGCTGGTTTTCCCGGCTGTTCATGGCGGGCAGCCTGATCGGTGTCTCGCTGCCGACATTCCTGGTGGGGATTCTGCTGATCCTGGTGTTCTCGGTCAGCCTGGACTGGCTGCCCAGTTTTGGGCGGGGGACGGTGGTGCATGTGGGATCGTGGTGGACGACGGGGTTCGCGACGGCATCGGGGCTGCGCGCGCTGATCCTGCCGTCGGTGACGCTGGGATTGTTTCAGATGACACTGATCCTGCGGCTGGTGCGCGCGGAGATGCTGGAGGTGTTGCGGACCGATTATATTCGTTTCGCCCGGGCGCGCGGGCTGACCAACCGAACGATTTATTTTGGCCATGCGCTGCGCAACACGCTGGTGCCCGTGATCACCATCATCGGCCTGCAATTCGGCAGCCTGGTCGCGTTCTCGCTGGTCACCGAATCGGTGTTTCAATGGCCCGGCATGGGACTGTTGCTGGTGCAATCGGTGGCGGTCGCGGACATTCCGGTGATGTCGGCGTATTTGCTGCTGATTTCTGTGGTGTTTTTGTTGATCAATCTGGTGGTGGATTTGCTTTATTACGTAGTCGATCCGAGGCTGCGCATGACACGGCGCTCATCTTGAATTCCCCAGCTTTGAATCCAATCGCGGCGTCGCTGCGCGACTTCCTGCACGGCGATCTGGTGCATAATTTCCGCACGTCGCCCGTGGCGGTCGTTTCGGCGGTGGTGGCGCTGATATTGATCCTCGGCGGCATGCTGGCGCCGTGGATCGCGCCGCACGATCCGACCGATCTCGCCAGCCTGTCGCTGCTGGATAGTTTCAAGCCGCCGTGGCCGTCCGAGGGCTCGGACTGGTTCAATCCGCTCGGCACCGACTCGCAAGGCCGCGACGTGCTGTCGGCGATCATGTACGGCACGCGCGTGAGCCTGATCGTCGGGTTCTGGTCGGTGATCATTTCGGTGTTGCTTGGCATTCTCGCCGGGTTGACCGCGGGTTATCTGGGCGGCATGGCCGACACGATCCTGATGCGCGTCGCCGACGTGCAACTGACGTTTCCCGCCATCCTGACCGCGCTGATGATCAACGGCATCGTCGCCGCGGCGCTGCCCCGATCGATGCGGGAGGACGTGCAGCTTCCGGTCATCATCGTATCGATCGGCATCAGCCTCTGGCCGGGCATCGCGCGGACCGTGCGCGGCTCGGCGCTGGTCGAGCGCAACAAGGAATACGTGCTGGCCGCGCGGGTCATCGGTGTGCCCGCCTGGCGCATCATGCTCAGCCACGTGCTGCCCAATGTGATCGGTCCCGTATCGGTTCTGGCGACACTCGGGTTGGGCGGCGCGATCCTGACCGAGGCGACCTTGTCGTTTCTGGGCGTCGGACTTTCCCCATCGCGCCCCACGTTGGGAACGCTGATCCGATACGGCAACGACTTTCTCTTCTCCGGCCAATGGTGGGTGGTGATCTTTCCTGGGCTTGCTTTGGTGCTGATGGTGCTGTCGATCAACCTGTTGGGCGATTGGCTGCGCGACGCGCTGAACCCGAGGCTGCGATGACGCCGTTGTTGGACGTGCGCGATCTGATCGTCGAGTTTCCCACGCGGCACGGTGTGCTGCGCGCGTTGGACCACATCTCGTTCAGTATCGCACAGGGCGAAATCCTCGGTGTCGTCGGCGAGTCGGGCGCGGGAAAATCGCTGACCGGTGCTGCGATCGTTGGATTGTTGACGCCGCCGGGACGGATCGGCGGCGGCTCGATCCATCTGGACGGGGAGAGGATCGACAATCTGCCGGCGGAACCGTTAAGGCGCATTCGCGGCCGGCGGATCGGGATGATTTTTCAGGACCCGTTGACGACGCTGAATCCGCTGCTGCGGATCGGCCGGCAATTGACCGAAACGATGCGGACCCATCTCGATCTGACCGAGGTCGCGGCGCGCGAACGGGCGGCCGAGTGGCTGGAACGGGTCGGCATTCCCGATCCCAGGCGCCGGCTGGATGCATGGCCGCACGAATTCTCCGGTGGCCAACGGCAACGCGTGGTGATCGCATTGGCCTTGTGCGCCGAGCCGGAACTGGTGATCGCGGATGAGCCGACCACCGCGCTGGATGTGTCGGTGCAGGCGCAGATCATCACGTTGCTGAAAACATTGACCCGCGAGAGCGGTGTGTCGGTGATGCTGGTCACCCACGATATGGGCGTGATCGCGGAAACGGCGGATCGGGTCGCCGTGATGTACGCCGGGCGGATCGCGGAAATCGGCCCGGTGGCACAGGTGATTCGACATCCCGCGCATCCATACACCGATGGATTGATGGGCAGCATTCCGACCGTCGAGCATCGCGCGGAACGGTTGCGGCAGATCGACGGTTCGATGCCCCGATTAGATGCGATTCCGTCAGGCTGCGCGTTTCATCAGCGCTGCGGCTTCGCTTTCGATCGTTGCTCCGACGAGCAGCCGGGCCTGATGGAGGCCGGCGCGACTCGGGCGGCGTGCTGGCTTCGCGCGCCGGAGGCGGCCCATGGCTGATGCGCCGATCCTGGAATTCAACGGCATCACGCATGAGTTCGATGTTTCGCTGCCGCCGTTGCAGCGCCTATTGGCGGGTGAGCAGCGGCGCTATCTGCGCGCGGTCAATGACGTGACGTTTTCCATCACCGCGGGCACCACGCTGTCGTTGGTCGGAGAATCGGGCTGCGGCAAATCGACTATCGCCCGGTTGTGCGTGGGCCTTCACACCCCGAAGCGCGGTGAAATTCGTTTCGAGGGCATGACTCTCGCCGAGGCTCGAAAACTCGGCCGCGTTCGGCGGCAGATGAACATGATTTTTCAGGACCCGTATGCCTCGCTCAATCCGCGTTGGCGGGTCAGCGACATTATCGCCGAGCCGATCAAGCGGTTCGCGTTGGAGAAGAACGCGTCCTCGGTGCGCCGGCGAGTGGAGTTGCTGCTGAGCCAGGTCGGGCTGGCGCCGTCGGATGGCGACAAATTCCCGCACGAATTCTCCGGCGGGCAAAGGCAACGCGTGTCGATCGCGCGGGCCTTGTCGTCGGAGCCGGTGTTCCTGGTGTGCGACGAGCCGACCAGCGCGCTGGACGTTTCGGTTCAGGCACAAATCCTCAATTTGATGCGCGATCTGCAGCGCCGGCTGGGTCTGACGTATTTGTTCATCAGCCATAACCTCGCCGTGGTGCGGCACATGTCGGACCGGTTGGGCGTGATGTATCTGGGACGCATCGTCGAACTCGGCGAGGCCGAAACGATTTTCCGGCGGCCGTTGCATCCATATACCAGGCTGCTGCTGGATGCCATTCCGGACCTGGATCATATTGGCCGGGCGCGGACGCCGGTGGGGGGCGATGTGCCGAGCCCGATCGCTCCGCCGCCAGGCTGCGCGTTTCATCCGCGCTGTCCGCTGGCCAACGACCGCTGCCGGGTGGAAGCGCCGGCCTTGCTCGACGCGGACGGCATGCAGGTTGCCTGTCACGCGGTGGCCGAGGGCCGCGCGTAAAGCGTCATTCGGTCGGGGTCTAAGGACCAGGTAGATTCCGATCCTGTCCGCGCGGGCCGCGGCCGTGTCAGATTCGATGGAACGGCGAAGGCGGACCGGCGTTCCCTCCTGGTGCGTCCTGACTACGCGAAGCCCCCGGGTGAAGCCGCGGGAATTCGTCGGGGAATTCTTTGGCGGGCTTTGAGCGAGGACTTTACCAACGGAGACTCCTGATGACCGAGCACGTGTACAGCCTCACCGAAATCGTCGGCACCTCGAAAACCAGTATCGAGGACGCGATCCAGCACGGCATCAAGACGGCTTCGAAATCTCTACGCCATCTCGAATGGTTCGAGGTGACGCAGGTTAAGGGACATATCGTCGATGGTGAGGTCGGGCATTATCAGGTGTGTATGAAACTCGGCTTTCGCTACGATCCGAAGTGACGATTCGGAAAACACGCGACACCTTCATCAAGGAAACTTCACATGCACATCGAGAATACGGACCTTGAACGGCGCGTGCTGGCGCATGAGTGGATTTTGCAGATCCTGATTGCTCACATGAGCGAAGCGGAGCCGAAATTCCTGGAGCGGCTGCAACAAACCTTCATCGAGAACGTGCACACTGGAGCGGCCGAACACGACTATACCGACACGCTCGCTTACGCGCATCAGTTCATCGACCAGGTCGCGCGGCTAAAAGAAACGCCGCCGTCTGTTCCGTGACAGATGGCCGATGGTCCGGGCAAGGTCAAACGTTTGAATTGGTATTGCGACGAGTGGGAGGAAGAAGAGAATTTTTTCGCCACGGATGCACACGGATATTCATTGGAATCGCGGGATCCGGGCCACCCTTGCCGACTGCTCGAGGCATTGCCGGTGAAATTGCAATGAATATCCGTGTGTATCTGTCTGCATCCGGGGCAAAAATCCTATCTTGGCCAAACAAGTCCCTTACCTGAGAGCGTCGGTAACCCACATTCGCTTCGAACGATTGCCACGGGCCCCGGGCCCATGACAAACAGCTCGGCGCCGTGCGGCCACGACGCGCCACCGGTCCTGTTAACGCTATGACCTGCCGATCTGGAACCCAATTGGGTCAGCTGACGCGACCATGGCCGAGACCGCGTGACCGGAGGATACTGACATGCAAGGCAGACGGAAATTCGGTTTGATGTTCGCCGCTTTGAACCTGGCCGCGCCGATAGCCGGCGCCGCGAGAGCCGACAACGCGAGTTCCAAGGTCCAATCGGCTGACGCTGAGACGAAGCAACTTCCGCTGCTCATGGACGTGGACCGAAACGGCAAGGTTTCCAAACAGGATTTCATGACTTTCATGGAGGCCGAGTTCAACCGGTTGCACACCAACAAGGACGGTGAACTCGATGTCCACGAACTGACCGGCCCGCGCGTGCGGCGTTCCGTTCCTGGGCATCAGGGGAAATAGGCCGCGCTGTCACGCCGCCTGGGTGATGACCCGCGTTCCCGCTTCACCAACCGCGGGCCCGTCGTCGGAGCCCCACACCAGCGACCCCGGCGCGAGGCAGACCGGACATGCCGGCCCCCACGTCGTCTGGGCTGTGTGACACGCGGTGCAACGCCATCGCGGGTCCGGCCGCGCGCTCGCTGCCCGCCGTAAGGCATCCCGCTGCGCCAGGCGGCCGGCTTCGGTATCGCCGCGATCCTCTTCCTCCAGTTCGGCGAGCAGCAGCCACGCCCGCCGTTGATCGAGGCCGGCTTTTTGGGCGGCTTCCAGATGCCGCCGCGCTTCGCCGAAGACACCGGCATCCAAAGCGGTGCGAGCCAGCAGCAGATGCGTCTCGGGATGATCCGGTTGTCCCACGGTCAATTGCTGCGCCCCCTTCGCCCGCGCGAATTTGTCCGTCACCGGCGCCAGAGCCAGCGCCGCGATCTCCGGATGCGGCGCCTGCTTCCAGCCGTCCGCCAAAACCGCCAGCGCCTGCTTTTCCCGGCCTCGGGCGCGCAACCGGCTCGCCAGGGCCAACACGGCGGGCGTGAACGACGGGTCGAACTTCAGCGCCTGGCGGGCGAGGCGTTCGGCGCGATCCGTGTTGGTCTCGGCCTGAGCCGCGCCGACCGCCAGCGCCGCTTTCGGACCGTCGGGACCGGACAACGACAGCGCCTCGGCCCAATCGCCGGAGCGGATCGCCAGTTGCGCGCGTTCCTGTCGCAGCCAGGCGGCACCGGGGTGGGCCGCCTCGGCCTGGCGGGCCAGCGCCGTGGCCTGAGGCCAATCCTGGCGTGAAATCGCGTTCGCCAATAGCCCGCGCAAACCCAGAAACGCCGCATCCTCGCGCGCGGCCAAAGCATGCAGCGCGGTCGCCGCCTCATCGTCGCGTCCGGCCAGCCGCCCGGCTTCGGCGGTCAGCAACAACGTCTGCGGGGTGTCGCCCAGAAGCGAGCGCGCCCGCAACGCTTCCCGGCGCGCGTCGGCTTTTTCCCCGGCGGCCAGCGCGACCAGGGCTCGGGTCACGGCCTGATCGCCCGCTCGCCGGCGCCGCCCGCCGCGCCATAAGGAACCGGCGCGCGGCACGAACAGGATCAGCATCACCAGCCGGATCAGCAGATACAGCACCACGAACGTCAGCAGCAGCGCGGTGACCGCGATCGAATCGCTGGTTTCCACGGTGTAGGGCCCAGCGTCGATGGACAGGCGGCCGGGCAGGCTGGCGATGGCCCAGGCGACGGCGAGGATGAGGGCGCAGCCGATCAGCGTCTTCAGAATGCGCCGCATCAGCCTTTCTCCGCGAGCGACGCCAGAGCCTCCCGCGCCGCTTGCAGGGCTGTCGCGTCGGCCAGCCAGGGGGCCATCTTCTCCGCCGGCGGTCCAGATAACGCCGACACGGCCTTCACCGCGCCATCAAGATCCCCCGCGTCCAGCAGCATCTGGGCGTGCGCCAACGCCGCGGCGGCGGAATTGCCGATCACCACGTGGCTGCCCTCGCGCACGGTGATCAGTTTGAAATCCTGTAACCGTGCCATGACGCGATCGAGGAACGGCTTGCCCTCGGTGTCCGGCTGGCTGACTTTGAGCGCGGCCTGGGAGGCGGTGTCGAACGATAGCCGCAGGTCCGCGATCGTTGGCGGCGCCGCGGTGGCGAAGCGGGTCAGCGCCGGCGGCGCATTCGGGATCGTGCCAAGCGGATGGCCGATCCCCAAAGCGATCCCCGCCGCGTCCAGCCGAGCCAGCCGCACGGCATGCGCCGCATTCTCGGCCAGTTGCGTCTGACTGGCGCTCAGGTCGTGGAGTTGCTGATCCACCTCATCCAATTTGCCGCGAAAACCCGCGGCGGGATCGCGTTCGGACAACGCCGCGATCTGCGCCGCCAGCGCCTCCACCTTGCCGGCATCCAGCGAATTCTGGGCCGCGTTCTTCTCCAGCGCGTCCAGGCGCGCCGGCACCGGGTACAGATCGGCCGGTCCTTGCGAGACAGTTTGCTGGGTTGGGGTTTCACGGGCGCGCGCCTCCAGCGCGTCCAGCCGAGCCAGCAACGGACGAAGATCGGCCGGCGCCGTGGCCGCGGAGGCCTGGGTCTGGGCTGGTGTCGTGACGCGCCGCTCCAGCGCTTCCACACGGGACGTCAGATCTGGTGGAACTGGCCGTTGCTCCAATTGGGCGACCCTGGTGTCGAGCGCCTTGATCATCGCCGCGTCATTGGCCGGTGTCGCGGAGCCGGGGAACAGCGACGTCCAGGTGGTTTGGACGAAGCCGGGGTTTTGGTAGAGCCAGGCGCCGCCAACGCCCAAAAGCAGGACGAGCACGCCGACGACGCGCGGCCAAACGCGTGGGCGGTGATCATGGGGAGCGCCCTCGCGGGCTTCGTCCACCGTGTGGTCCTCCCCTTTGGACCGGTCGGTCAGGGAGCGCGCGGCCCGGGATTCCGGCGGGAGCGGTGTCGCCGAGGCCGCGGCACCGGCGACGCCCGGCCGAGGTGTCATGGAAGGACTCGGGACCGGCCCGGCCGGAGCAGAGGCAGATCCCGCCGGAGACGGTTGCGCCGGCCCCGATTGCGCGGCGGCAAGCGGAGTCGTGCCCGGTTGCCTCCAAGGTGGAGCATTCGACGGTGAAGCTTTCGCCGGCGGGGGGGGCGAGGGTGGGGGGGGCGATGGAATTGGGCCCGACCGGACGGGACCGGACTGAACCGAGCCAGACTCAACCGGGCCAGGCCGCACCAGTCCAGATTGTCCTGCCGCGGGCTGAACCGGGCCAGATTGGGCCGGGCCGGATTGGCCGGCAGGGCGCGGAACCGGGGTGCCTTTCGGCGGCTCGTCATTTGTCTGATCGGGGGTCATCGCAATAACGCCAGCATCTCATCCTGCGTCGGTTTGCCGGCCACGCGGATCCGCGCCCACGGCACGCCCTTTAATGCCATGGCGGAGGGGGCCCCGATAGTGACGGCTGCATGGTTTCGTAGATGGTCCGTCAGACCGGCCGCGCGCACCAACCGCATGAAGTGCCGCGCGGTTTCCGCCGAGAAGAACAGCACGGTCACGGGGCGATCGTCGGCAAGCGACAGGCGCGCGGCTTCAGGTAACGCGGCGACCGGCGCGGCGGCGTAGACCACGCGCCGCATTACGCGATACCCCGACGCGCGCAAATCGGCGGCGAGGGCTAGACTCTGCCCTTGTGCCGCGGCCAGCAGCAGCGTTCCCGACCCTGGCGCGACTCGCGATCGGACCAGCGCGGCCAACGCCACCGCGTCACCGCCCGCGCTGGTCACGTCGGCGAACCCCGCGTGCTCCGCTCGCCGCGTGGTGGCGTCGCCGACCGTCAGCGCCGGAACCGCATGATAAGCGGCTGGCAACGGCGCGACGGCGCTGCCGCTGGCCAGCAGGATCGCGGCGATTTGGCTCACCGAAGGCAATCGAACCCGCGTCGGACGGATTTCCAGGAACGGCGCCAGGATCGGAAAACAACCCAGGTCCGCGACACGCGCGGCGGTTTCGGAGGCGCCTGGCTCGGGCCGGGTGATCAGAACCCGATCAGGCCCCATGGATCCCCGTCCAGCAGTTCTCATTTTGCCGATCGGCCTCCCCAATTGGTCATCCTCCGGCCTGGCCGGAGGATCATTCAAGTCCCGCACAACCTTGAATAGTCCCGCATTTTCTGACGGGTGCGCGGCTACCGATCCTCCCCTCAAGCCGGAGGATAACTGGAAATGCAAGGGGTTCCCTCAAAATGAGAACTGGTGCGCCAGGAAGCTGGCATGTTCCAGCCGGTGGAAGTCCGGCCCAGGTAAGGGGTAGCGCCCGCCAGGTAATGAGTGTTGCGCGAGTCCGTCGGCGACGGCGGCCGCGAAGCGTACACAGCGATCGTGTGGGGTGAGCCAGTGAGCCGATGAACAAAGCCGGGAGACCGGTCGCGGTGTCGAGGGAGCGATGGGCGGGGGCCGAGGGGAACGCGGACCAGCAACGCACGCACCGGGCACAGGACCGGGATCGCGTGACCCGGACGCTGGAGCGCGGGAGCCAGCCAGCCACCGGACTTGATCTGGTGGGCAAGCCGCGAGGCAAAAGAAGGAAGCCGGTGGGCACGCCGCGAGGCAAAAGAAGAAGGAACGGTTCACCGCGCTCCTTCACCACGTCAACCAAGATACGCTGCGAATGGCATTCCACGCGCTCAGGCGTGAGGCCGCTCCTGGCGTGGATGGGGTGACATGCGCGGACGACGAGGCAAACCTCGAGCCGAGGCTCGCGGACCTGCTCGGACGGGTCCATCGGGGAGCTTACCGGCCACTGCCGTCAGGCCCGGTCTGCATTCCGAAGGCGGATGGACGGCGACCGCCATGGTGCTGAACGCGATCCATGAGGAAGACTTCCTCGGGTTCTCGTACGGGTTCCGGCCCCCCCGCCTTCGCCGGGGCAGGCTCTCGCGGCCAGCACGATGCGCTGGACGCGCTGGTGGTCGGGATCACCAGCACCAAGGTGAACTGGATACTGGACGCCGATATCCAATCGTTCCTTCGGGTCAAGTCCGAGGGCATGCTCTCGTCGCGCCATTGCTCACTTCGCGCTGAATTGTTACCGTTTGATGATACCGCCGCGCCCACTTCCGGGTTTTCCGGCCGGTACTTTGACGGGCCGCGAACCGATCGTGCTGGAACTCGTGCACCTGAGCCGGCGGTTTGGCGATACGCTGGCGGTCAACGACGCCAATCTGCGGATTGAACCGGGCGAGATGATTGGCGTCATTGGCCGTTCAGGCGCCGGTAAGTCAACTTTGTTGCGGATGATCAACCGGCTGATTGAGCCGTCCGAGGGCTCGGTTCTGGCCGATGGCGTCGATGTCACTCGTTTGCGCGGGCGCGCGCTGCGGGCGTGGCGGGCGCGGACCGCGATGATCTTTCAGCAGTTCAATTTGGTGCCCAGGTTGGATGTGCTGAGCAATGTGCTGATTGGGGCACTAATCCGGGTACCGGCGCCACGCATGCTGTTGCGGTTATTTAATGAAGTGGAGCGCGCGCGGGCGGTGGCTCTGCTGGATCGCCTGGGATTGTTTGAGGTGGCGATGAACCGCGCCGACACGCTCTCCGGCGGTCAGCAGCAACGCGTCGCGATCGCGCGCGCGTTGATGCAGAATCCGACGACAGTGCTGGCGGACGAACCAATCGCTTCGCTCGATCCCTTGAACGCGAAACTGGTGATGGATGCTCTGGCCGACTTGAATCACCATGACGGCATAACGGTGGTCTGCAATCTGCACACGCTGGACACGGCGCGCGCCTATTGCCGCCGGATTGTTGGCATGGCGGCGGGCCGCATCGTCTTCGATGGCTCCCCTGATGCGCTGACAGAAGCGACACTGCGGATCATTTACGGCGAAACGGATGGCCCGGTGGATGAGCGCATCACGAGCGTCAGTCTTCCCTCCGCCACGCGGCCGATTCTCGCGCGGCTCTGAGCAACGAAAAGGATCCCATCATGAGGCGGCGCCATTTAGCCCGGTTGGTTTTAAGTTCGATCGCCGTTCCGGTCCTTGCCCGGGGTCAGGACTGGAAAGCCCAGACGAAGGAATTCCGTATCGGGCTGCTGGGTGGCGAGAATACGCAAGACCGATTGAAGCGTTACGATGCATTCCAAAGCCTGTTGCAAAAGACGTTGGGTATTCCGGTGAAGTTGTTTCCGGCGGCGGATTACGCGGGCGTCATGCAAGGCTTCGCGGCCGGGCAAATTGACGCGACCGAGTTCAGCCCTTCAGCGTTCGCGGGCACGTGGCTGGATTGCCATTGCGTCGAACCGGTGGTGGTGCCCCAGGAAAAGGATGGCTCGATCTTTTATATCGCCGCGATGGTCGTGCGGAAAGATTCCGGAATTACGTCGATCGATGACATGAAGGGCCACTCTCTGGCGTTTACCGATCCTAATTCCGCATCCGGCTACCTCATTCCGAGCGCCACTTTGCGGGCGAAGGGCATCGACCTTACCGACGGCAAATACTTTAGCCGCGTCGGATTCTCCGGCGGGCATGAGCAGGGGGTCGTGGCCGTTCTGAATCGGCAATATGATGCCTGCGTGGTCTGGACCTCCGGCCAGGGCGATGAGGCAACCGGATTCACGCGTGGCGTGCTGCGGTCGATGGTGGATAAAGGCATGTTGAAGATGGCGGATGTCTCCATCATCTGGCGCTCCGGGAAAGTGCCTAATGGGCCATGGACGGTGCGCTCGAATCTACCGGCCGGCCTGAAGCAGGTGTTCCACGATTTCATGCGCGATCTGCCGGTGTCGCATAAAGATATTTATGACGCGATCGAGCAAGGCACTGGCGTCGGCTATGAAGACGCGACGCTCGATACGTACAAGGACATGATCGCGATGCGGGAAGCGGAGCGCGGCGCGAATCGCCGGTAAATATCGTCACGGCGCGAACGCGCCACAAGTCACAGCGGTTTTCATTTTGCCGGCCGGCCTCCCCAATTCGTCATCCTCCGGCTCGACCGGAGGATCAGTCGAACCCCGCACAACATTGAATGGTCACACGTTTTCTGACGGGTGTGCTGCGACCGATCCTCCGGTCGAGCCGGAGGATGACGGGAAAGCTGGTGGGTCGCGGCAAAATGGGAATTGCTGGACAAGTCATGAAAGTGTAACACCGCCCGCGCCGGGCCACTGCTATCCGATGGCTCGTGCCCGCCGGTCGCGGTGGCGATCTCGCTCGCGTGTCGCGCCGGGTCGCGGGCCGGCGCCAATGGGAATGGATAGCAGAACGACCGTGCTGGAACTCGCGCATCTCAGCCGCCGCTTTGGCTCGACCATGGCGGTCGCCAATGCCAATCTTCGCATTGAATCGGGCGAGATGATCGGCATCATCGGTCGTTCCGGTGCCGGAAAGTCCACGCTTCTGCGGTTGATCAACCGGATGATCGAACCGACCGAGGGCGTGATTCGCGCGGACGGCCACGACATCACGGCGTTGCGCGGCAAGGCGTTGCGTGGCTGGCGCGGGCGCACGGCGATGATTTTCCAGCAGTTCAATCTCGTGCACCGGTTGGACGTGTTGACCAACGTGCTTTGCGGCCGTCTGCACGACATTGGCGGCCCCCGCATGTTGTTGAAACTGTTCACCGAGTCGGAGCGGGTGGAGGCGATCAACGCGCTGGATCGCATGGGGCTGGCTGAGTTCGCCATCAATCGCGCGGATGCCTTATCCGGCGGCCAACAGCAACGGGTCGCCATCGCGCGGGCGTTGATGCAGAAGCCGGACATCATTCTGGCCGACGAACCAATCGCTTCGCTCGATCCGATGAACGCCAAGGTCGTGATGGACGCTCTCGCGTACATCAATCGCCACGACCGCATCACGGTCCTTTGCAACCTGCACACGTTGGACACGGCCCGTGCCTATTGCGGCCGGATCATTGGCATGTCGGCGGGCCGCATCGTGTTCGACGGCGCGCCGGAGCAACTGACCGATCCGGTGCTGCGCGACATTTACGGGAACCACGGCGACGGTGTTTTCGATGAGCGCTTGACCTCGACCAGTCTGCCGTCCGCCGCGATGCCGGCGATGGCACGCACGTAGTTCAAAACAGGGGGATATCACCATGCTTCGCCGCACGCTCACGGGTCTGGCGCTCGTTGCCGCATTGGGTCTGGGCCTTTGCCAGCAAGCCAACGCACAAGATTGGAAAGCCACGATCAAGGAGTTCCGGGTTGGCATTCTTGGCGGCGAAAACACCCAGGACCGGCTGAAGAGCTACGACGGGTTCCAGAAATTGCTCGAGGCCCGGCTTGGCGTTCCGGTGAAGTTGTTTCCCTCCGCTGACTATGCCGGCGTCATGCAGGGGATCGCCGCGGGCCAGTTGGAGGCAGCGGAGTTCGGCGCGTCCGGTTTCGCCGGCACCTGGCTCGATTGTCATTGCGTCGAGCCGGTGATCGTGCCGCAGGAGAAAGACGGCTCCACATTTTATTATTCGGTGATGGTGACACGGAAAGATTCCGGCATCACCTCGGTCGAGCAAATGAAGGGTCATTCGCTGGCCTGGGCTGACCCGAACTCAACCTCCGGTTATCTGATCCCCAGCGCGACCCTGAAGACGCATGGGATCGATCTCGCCGATGGAAAGTACTTTTCCCGCACCGGCTTCGCGGGTGGGCATGAACAGGGTGTCGTCGCGATGCTGAATAAACAATACGATGCCTGCGTGACGTGGACCTCGGGCCAGGGCGAGAAATCCGAGGGTTACAGCCGCGGCAACCTGCGTTCGATGGTCGATCGTGGCATGCTGAAAATGTCCGACGTCAACATCATCTGGCAATCCGGCAAGATACCCAATGGACCCTGGGCCATGCGAAGCGCGCTGCCGGCCAGCCTCAAGAAGGAATTCGCCGATTTTCTGCTGGACCTGCCGAAATCCCATCGCGACGTCTACGACGCCGTGGAGGCGGGGGCCGGTGTCGGCTACGTGCCGGCCACGATGGATCTCTATAAGGACATCATCGAACTGCGCGAGGCCGAACGGCGCGGCAATCGTTCCTGACCGGATCACGCCCATAGCCGTCACGTCGCCGGTCGCGGTATCGTCATGCCTGAGGCTCCCGAGGTCCCTGTCATGACGTCCGCCGATCCCGCCTGGCAATTGTTCGAGCAGCGCTTCGGTGCGCTGCGGCGGGCGCGGCGTACCGAGACCATCCTGATTTTCGTCATCCTGGGACTGTTGTTCGCCGTTTCCGCGGTTTGGACCGGTTTTTCACCCAACCGGGTCCTGGAAGGCATGCCCAGGATCGGCGAGTACTTCGAAAAACTGTTTTCGATCCAGCCGAGTCAAAGTGCGCCGCCTGTCGCGGTGCTGGCATGGTCGCATCTGTTTGGCGGAGTGAAAGAGCCTCAATCGATCGCGTATTGGTTTTATCGGTTCAACGTTTACGCGACGTTGCTTTGGCAGACCATTCAAATGGCGATCCTCGCGACCGTACTGGGATATTGCGCCGCGTTCGCTTTATCGTTCTCGGCCGCGCGGACCCTCACCGCGAACCGCGGCGTGGTTTTCGTCACGCGGCGGATGCTGGAATTGATGCGCACAATCCCGCAGGTGGTGCTGGCGTTCATTCTGGTCTGGCCGTTCGGCATCGGTCCGCTCGCGGGGATATTGGCGATCGCCATCCACACCACGGGTTCATTGGGAAAGCTGTTTTCCGAGCTGAATGAAAACGCCGATCTCCGGCCGGTCGAGGGGATTCGCGCGGCGGGTGGAAGTTGGCTGGCACAAATGCGCTATGGCGTCGTACCTCAGTTGCTGCCGGGGTTTCTCAGTTATGGATTGTTGCGATTCGAGATCAATGTCCGGTCATCGACCATTATCGGCTTTGTCGGCGCGGGCGGCATCGGGCAGGAATTGAAACGCGTGATCGGCTTCAATATTTATGAGGAAGTCAGCGCGATCTGTATCCTCATCCTGCTGATCGTCGTGGCGATCGATCTGTTGTCGGAACGGGTGCGTCACCGGTTGATCGGAGCACTGGTATGAGCGCTTCGGTCGCGCATCTGCTGCCGCGTCGGTCCGCTTTTAGCCTCGCCATGCGCTGGGTGCTCGGTCTTGGGGCGTTCGCATATTTTGTCTATCTGCTTTGGCTGTTCGACTTCGATCGGATCTTCACCGGGCTGCCGAAGTTGTGGGTGATCGTCCGGCTGATGATCGATTGGAGCCGCTTCGCGGAGTGGGACCACGCCGAACTGATCCGGTCGATGGTCGAGACCGTGGCGATGGCGTTCCTGGGCACGTTTCTGGCGGTGATCATCGCGCTGCCGCTCAGCTTTCTGGGCGCCCGGAATATCGTTCCCAGCGGGCTGTTCCGGTTTCTGACGCGGCGTATTTTCGATGGGTGCCGGGGGCTGGATCAGTTCATATGGGCCTTGGTGTTTGTCCGCGCGGTGGGGCTGGGGCCGATCGCCGGCATCCTGGCGATCATGGTGGCGGAGACCGGCGTCCTGGCGAAACTGTTCGCCGAGGCGATCGAGAATATCGACACCAAACAGGTGGACGGCATTCGCTCCACGGGCGCCAGCCGGATCGCGGAACTGCGCTATGGCGTGGTGCCGCAAATCCTGCCGGTGCTGATCAGTCAGGCGCTCTATTCGATCGAGTCCAACTCCCGCGAGGCGACCATCCTGGGGTTGGTCGGGGCTGGCGGTATCGGATTGCGGCTTTCCGAGCGCATTCAGATCAACGCCTGGGATCAGGTGGCCTACGTCATCGTGCTGATTTTGATCACGGTGGCTGTCATTGACTCGATCTCGCGGTGGCTACGGTTGCGGCTGATTGGCGGGCCGTCGCAGCGAAGTTGAGCGGTCGTTGTTGACTCCGCGCCGTCCATCGCTATAACCCGCGCTTCTCAGGCCGCCGGGCTCGCCCGTCGGCCCTTAGCTCCTTGGCTCAACGCCTTGTAAAGTCGAAAGTCGTTCACATGTTCGCTGTCATCCGCACCGGCGGAAAACAGTACCGCGTCTCTCCCGACATGGTGCTGAAAGTCGAAAAGCTGGAAGCCGAGGCCGGTGAAACCGTGACCTTCAATGACGTTCTGTGCGTCGGCGGCGATGCCGGCCTGACCATTGGCGGCCCCACCGTCCCCGGTGCGTCCGTCACGGCGACCGTCATCGCCCAGGACCGGCTCGACAAGGTCATTATCTTCAAGAAGCGCCGCCGGCAGAACAGCCGCCGCNNTCAAGAAGTCGGGCGGCCAGAGCGTCGTCGCCGGCAACATCCTGATCCGTCAGCGCGGCACCCAGTGGTATCCCGGGACGAACGTCGGTCTGGGCCGCGATCACACGATCTTCGCCCTGTGCGACGGCACCGTCGAGTTCCGCCGCAAGTCGGGCGACAAGGTTCACGTTTCCGTTGTCCCGCCACCGGCGCTGGCAGCCGAGTAAACCGCGCGGCCTCCCGCGTGCTACGATCATGGGGGCCACGGCCCCCATTTTCATTTGCGAGAC
>PLSZ01000557.1 GCA_003164305.1 Acetobacteraceae bacterium | reverse complement strand
CCTCGCCGAGTTGATCCTCGGCGAAGACGGCGCCAGCCCAGGAGGCGGCGCGCAGATGGGCGTCGAGCGCGGCGCGGCGGGAGGCGGCGTCCGGGTGCAGATAGATCAGCGTCGCGGTGCCGTTCGCCATGGCCACGACGTCGGTCGAGTCCGGGCCATGTTTCAGGCCGGCCTCGATCAGGTCCGCCTCGACGTCGATGACGCCGCTGACGGTCTCGTGACCGTGATCGGAGGCGATGATCAGCATGATGTCGTCCTCCCCCGCGTCCCGCTGACGGGCGACCGCGTCCATGACCATGCCGGCGTTACGATCGGCCTCCCGCAGCACGGCGAGGTGTTCGGGTGAGCCGAGGGGCACGTTGTGCTGGATATGGTCGGGCTCGCCGCACCACAGCACGCCCAGAGGGGCCCGGGGGGCGGGCCGGCGTTGTTGGATGACTTCGGCGACGAAACGTTCGGTCATGGCGCGGTCGCCTTGCCAGTCCAGCGCCACTCGCAACGGATCATCCACCGGCCGCGACCCTGGGCCGACCGAGAAGGCGCGATGGTAGACGTGGCCGAAGCCGTCCGGGTCATGGGCGCGCGCGGCGCCCGGTGAGACGTTGTTGAACAGGATCGCGCCGCCATGCGGCGCCAGGCGCTCGGCGAGGGTGGGGACGGCGAGCGATTGCCCGGTGACCTGCTTCTTGTGGAGCAGGAAGTCGGGGCGGCCGACGTCGTGCGGCACCAGGACTCCGTTCTCCAGCAGCGCCACGGCGTTGCCTTGCAGGGTGTGGCGCGCGGGGAAACAGCCGGTGGCGAAGGTCGCGGATACGCCACGTGTCGCCGAGGGAAACGCGCTGCGGAAGGCCGGGAAGTATTCAGCCTGACGTTGGAAGGCGGTGAGGCGAGGCGTCGTGGCCTCGGTCACGAAGTCGCGGCGGAGGCCATCCAGGACGACCATGATGACGCGGCGCATCGCTGTTTCCCCCGCTTGACCGCCGGCGTTTGGCGGCTCGGCACCAGCTTAGCGCGCGGGTCGGGGGTCGGCCAATCGCGGAGGGACCAGTGCGCGTCCCACTGGACACCATCCGAACGGGCTACGCCCGCCCGCCCTCGAAGAAGTCGCGCACCTTGGCGAAGAAGCCCTCATGGTCTGGGCTGTGTTTGGTGCTCTTCTCGGCTTCCGCCTCGAACTGCTCCAGCAACTCGCGCTGCTTCGGACTGAGGTGTTGCGGCGTTTCGACCGCGACCTGAATGAACATGTCGCCGCGCTGGGTGCTGCGCAGGACCGAGAACCCCTTGCCACGCAGCCGGAAATTGTCGCCGGTCTGAGTGCCGGGCGGGATCTTCACCTTGGCTTTGGTGCCATCGATCACCGGGACCTCGATATCGCCGCCCAAAGCGGCCTGCGTCATCCGCAGCGGCACGCGCATCAGGATATTGGCCTGCTCGCGCTGGAAGAACTGATGCGGCCGGACCGCGACGTGAACGTAGAGGTCGCCGNNGGCGGATGCGGGTGCCGTCCTCGACACCGGCCGGGATCGCGACCTGCAGCGAGCGCTCACGCTGCACGGTGCCGGCACCGCGGCAGACGCGGCAAGGCGTGCGGATCGTCTTGCCGGCGCCGTTGCAGGTCGGGCACGTGGTTTCGATCAGGAAGAAGCCCTGTTGCCGGCGGACTTTTCCGGCGCCCTTGCACATCGTGCAGGTTTCGGCCGGCTTGGTTTTGTCTTCCGAGCCGGTGCCGGCGCAGGCCTCGCACGTCACGCGGGTCGGCACGCGAATATCCACCTTGCTACCGGCGAACGCCTGCGCGAGGTCGATTTCCACCGCCTGACGGATGTCGGCGCCGGTCCGGGTGCGCCCGCCACCGCGCCGCCCACCCATGATGTCGCCGAACACCTGGTCGAAGATGCCGCCCAGATCGCCCTCGGCGAAATTGAAGCCTTGCGAGAAACCGCCGCCACCGTTGCCTTGCTCGAACGCCGCGTGGCCGTAACGATCGTAGGCGCCGCGCTTTTGGTCGTCCTTCAGGACGTCGTACGCCTCATTCAATTCCTTGAATTTGGCTTCGGCCGCGGCGTCGCCCGGGTTGCGGTCCGGGTGGTACTGCATCGCGAGTTTGCGGTAGGCGCGTTTCAGGTCGTCGCCACTCGCGTCCTTCGCCACGCCCAGGGTGGCATAGTAGTCTTGTTTCGCCATCTCAGCCCTTTATCCCCAGGCGCTTTCGCCGATCCCGCCGATAGAATGACGCGCCATCCCTTGATTCGCCGCCGTCGCTTTTTCTCGTTCGCCCGATCCCGCGGGTCGTTTGCCGTGCCGGTTCGAGTCTCCCTCAGGCTGGACCGCGACTCTCGAAGCGAACCACCCTGCCTCGATTGGTCCCGGGGTCAAGCCCGGGGATGACGAGGTGGGGGCCCGGCGATGCCGAAGAAGCCACATCGGCGAGGCGAGACGCCACACCACCGACGCGAAATTCCGCATCCCCGCGCCAACGAGCCGATCCGGTGATGTCGAGCCCAGATCGTAACGATGGACAGCAAAGATCGCACGCGCTGACACGCTACCAAATCAAACCGCGCCCGCCTTCTCGTGAAGGTCGGGCGCGATCCGTTTCACACATCGGCCCGAACGTCAGGCCGATTTCTTCTTCTTGTCGTCAACTTCCTCGAACTCGGCGTCGACGACTTTGTCGTCCTTCGGCCCACCGGCGTGCGGTCCACCGTCACCGGCCCCTGGACCACCCGGAGGCGGCTGTTGCGCCTGCGCCTGCTCGGCCTTGTACATCGCCTCGCCGATCTTCATCGCCGCCTGGCTGAGCCGGTCGGTGGCGCTCTTCAACGCCTCCACATCCGTCCCTTCCATCGCCGACTTCACCGCCGCGATCGCGCTTTCAGCCTCGCCCTTCTCCTGGGCGCCGACCTTATCGCCATACTCGGAAAGGTTCTTCTCGACCTGGTGCACCAGACCTTCGGCGTGGTTGCGCGCCTCGACCGTCTCACGCCGCTTCTTGTCGGCTTCGGCGTTGGCCTCGGCTTCCTTCACCATGCGCTCGATGTCGCCCTCGTTCAGACCGCCGCTGGCCTGGATGCGGATCTGTTGCTCCTTGCCGGTGGCTTTGTCCTTCGCCTGCACCGAGACGATGCCGTTGGCGTCGATGTCGAACGTCAC
>PLSZ01000012.1 GCA_003164305.1 Acetobacteraceae bacterium | reverse complement strand
GGCGTGTTCCAGCAACGATCGCAGCTGTTGGTCGCGCTCATTGAGCGTCTGCGAGAACCGCGCCAAGCCCTGCACCGCGACTTTGAGATCCGGAGGTGTTTGCGAGAACGTATCGGCAAGGGTGGCAAGTGAATTGGATAATTGCGCGGTGTCGAGTCCGCTGATCGTCGTCGTGAGGTCGCCAAGGGCGTCCGGCAACTGGTAGGGCGATGTCGTTCTGTCTTCGGGGATGGTGCCCGAAAGGTTGCCGTTACCACGCGGTGTGNNAGCAGGGTTTTGGTTTTGATCGCGGCTTCGGTCCGCTCGCCGAGATGGACCTCGCCGTTCACTTTGAACGTGACCAGTACGCGCGGTCCGTCGAGGTCGACGCTGGAAACTTGACCCACTCTCATGCCCGACACCTGTACCGGCTCTTCCGGATTCAAACCACCGGCCTCGGCGAAATAGGCGCTGTAGGTCTTGCCGCTGTTGAGGAATGGCAGTTTGTTGTAGTTCAGCGCCCCGAAGACCACAGCGGCGGTCAAGCCGAGGCCGATACCGCCGAGTATCAGCGGGTCACGCTCGAACAGCGGTCTCATTTTGGCGTGCACCTCCCCGACGACTGGCCGGCGACCTTGATGTAGACCGGCTGACCACCCTTGCCGTTGACTTTCAGGATGAGATCGCAGAGGTAGAAGGAGAAGTAGTCGCCGTAGAGTCCCAGGCGCGACAGCGCCCTGTAGTCGTCGGGCATCGTGGCGAGCACGTTGTCCACGTAGTCGTGGTCGGCCATGACGAGGGCAGCGGTTCTGTCGGTCTCGTGAACCACTTTCTGCAGCGGCTGACGCGCTGCCGAAAGCAGGTCGGCGACAGAGCGTGAAGCGGCGTTGCTGTATGCCACCGAGTTGCTGATATCGACTTTGCGTTCGGACAGGCCATGGATCAGTTGAGCCAACGAGTCAACCGCCTTGCCCAATTTGCCGCCCTGGTCACCCAGCGTTCCGAGCAGGACATTCAGGTTCGTGATCACCTGTCCGATCAGCTGATCGCGGTCCGCCAGTGTGGAGGTGAACACCGCGGTCTGGCTAAGTACCGAACCGATGGTCGCTCCCTCGCCTTGAAAGGCCTGAATCAATTGTCCGGAGAGGGCGTTGATCTGGTCGGGGTTCAACGCTTGGAACAACGGGCGGAAACCGCCGACGAGGGCATCGAGATCCAGCGCGGGAGAGGTTCGGGTCGCCGGAATCGTGCCGCCGACCAGCAGTTTGGCGGGTGAGCCGGCTCCCTCCTCCAGGGCGAGGTAACGGTCGCCGATGAGGTTGTTGTATCGAATGCTCGCCCTGTTACCCTGCGTCAGCACGACGGAGTCGTCGGCGGTGAACTCGACGCGCACGGTGGTGTCGGGCTGCAGCGTCATGCTCTTCACCTTGCCCACCTCGACTCCGGCGATGCGGACGAAGTCACCGTTCTTCAGGCTGCTGACATTGGTGAAGATCGCGTTGTATGAGCGCTCTTTTCCGAATCGCAATTGCGCGAAAACCGCGAGTAGGGCAAAAAACGCCATAAGACACACCGCAACAAATACGGCCAGGCGCAGCACCGCACCTGCCAGATTGTCTCTCACGGGTGACTGTGTCCTTGTCTGTTCAGGTCGACGATCATGGCGACGGCTCAGCGGGTGGTCTTGCGTCCGGTGGCGGTGGCGGTGGCGGGGCCGGCGATGCCGGTGTGGGCTGTACCTGCGCCGGCGCGAAGGGGGTGAACGGTTCTGACCCCGGGGCAGGCTCACCCTCGCGCGGCGCCCCCGGCGGAGGCGCCGGTGGCAGACCCGGGTAAAGCGGTGTCCCGTCGGGTGCGTAGAGCAGAGCCCCGAACGGTGGGAGACCCGAGGGCGGCGGTGCCGAGTCGCCCTGGTTGCGCACCACCGGCGGTTCGGGTGTGCCACGGGTGACGGGCAAGTAGTTCGCCCAACCCGGGAACCCAATTCCCGGATTCACCCGGATGTCGTTGCCGCCGCCCCAACCGGTGTTGGTGACGAGGGCCCGCATTGGATACTGCTTGGTGGGGTCTGGTAGCGATCCGCAACCAGGCTTGCCGCCGGGTCCGCCTTTGGCTCCGACAATCGGCAGGTGCTGCGGATAGTTGTATTTATCGTCACCAAACGCCAGCCCAGCATCCAGGATGGCCGACTTCCCGTTACCGCCTAACGAGTACTTAATGTTGTTGTCGATCAACCACTTCGATCCCAGGAACAGGCAGGTGTACACGGGGTTGTACTTGAACAGTAGATCGGCCGTCGGCGCCAACACGTTGACCGAATTGACAAAGTTGTCCCTATTGGGCGCGATCAGGTTCGTCCCGCTCTCGGCGAAACCGGTAACGGACAGCAGCAGCGAATCCAGCGCGCGCGCGTTCGCGGTGATGGTGGCGGCGGTCGTCGAACCGCTGTTGAGAACTTTGAGGATGTTTTGCGCCGCATCACCGTAAGCGTCGCTGAATCCCTTGAACGATCGCCAGTCCGCGGTGATCGCATCGGCCCGCGGATTCACCGCCCCCAGCACCTCGTCGGCATCGGTGATGGCTTGACCGATCCGCGAACCCTGCCCCTGCAACGCCTCGGCGAGCGCGGTCAGCGCGCCGTTCAGTTTGTCCGGCTGAATTTGC
>PLSZ01000342.1 GCA_003164305.1 Acetobacteraceae bacterium | reverse complement strand
ACGAGATCACCTGGGTGCTGACCTCGTATATCACCGCGGCGGCGATCATGACGGCGCCGGTCGGCTGGCTGGCGGCGCGATTCGGGCGCAAGTATCTGTTCATTACGTGCCTGGTCGGGTTTACCATCACCTCGATGATGTGTGGCGCCGCGCAGTCGCTGCCGCAGATGGTCGCGTTCCGGGTGTCGCAGGGCGTGTTCGGCGCCGCCTTGGTGCCGCTGTCGCAATCCACCATGATGGACATCTATCCGATCGAGAAACGCGGCCAGGCGATGGCGATCTGGGGCATGGGAGTCATGGTCGGACCCATCCTGGGACCGACATTGGGTGGTTACCTGACCGAACTGTACAACTGGCGTTACGTGTTTTACATCAACCTGCCGTTCGGCGTGCTGGCGACGGTGGGCCTGATCTTCTTCATGCCGCGCAGTCATCCCAACTTCAACATGAAGTTCGACTGGATCGGTTTCGGCGTGCTGTCCCTGGGCATTGGCGGCCTGCAAATGATGCTCGACCGCGGCCAGAACCAGGATTGGTTTTCGTCGTACGAGATCATCGCGGAACTGGTGCTCGGCTGCCTGGGTGTCTATCTGTTCGTCGTGCACATGCTGACGGGGAAGAAACCGTTCATTCCGCCGGCGATTTTTCGAGATCGTAATTTTTCCACCGGCGTGGTGGTGATGTTCGCCGCCGGAACGATCCTGGTGTCGAGTTCGTCTCTGATGGCGCCCTGGCTGCAAACCCTGGCGAATTATCCGGTCGAGACCGCCGGCCTGATCATGGCCCCGCGTGGCGTCGGCACCATGGCGGCGATGTTGATCGGCGGGCGGCTGACGTCCCGGATCGACGCCCGCAAGCTGATGGCGTTGGGCATTCTCATGCTGGTGTGGTCGATCTGGGACATGACGTCATGGACGCCCGATGTCGCGCAATGGCGCATCATGCTGACGATCACGGTGCAGGGCGCGGGCCTGGGGTTCCTGTTCATTCCGTTGCAGGTGCTGGCGTTCGCGACGCTGCCGAGCCAATACCGCACCGATGGCGCGTCGCTGTTCAGCCTGTTCCGCAACATCGGCGCGGCGATCGGCGTATCGGTGACGTCGTCCATGCTGGTGCATAATACGCAGATTTTGCACGAGGAGATCGGCGGCGGGGTCACGCCGTTCAATCGCGCGCTGATGGACGGCGGCGCGGTCGAGCATTTCTGGGACCCGGCGACCCGGCATGGCGCGGCGCTGCTGGACAGCGTGGTCAATCGGCAGTCGCAGATCATCGCTTATGTCGATGATTACCGGATGATGATTTTCACCACGGCGCCGATGCTGTTGTTGCTGTTGCTGATGCGGCGGTCGCGGCCGGTGGCGAAGTCGGAGCATCTGGAGCCGATCGACTGAGGTCCGGCGCGCGCTTTGGCATGCGTCACGGTCGGGATCCGGTCCCACGTCCTGTGGGACAACGTACGAAAAACTTTGACGCGGGATCAAAGACATCCTAAATGTCTCGCGTAATGGAACGCCTGGGGGTCCCTGGGAAAGGCTTCCATTTCACTCGGGGGGTGCGAGGATGCCAACAATCACACTACCACAGCAGACCGGAAATTCATGCGCGGCGCACTGTACTGTCGTCGCGGTCGTGGAGATCACCGCCAGCCAGTCGATCCTGACCACCGTGTTCGCCGAAGGGACTCTCTGGCCGGCGATCCAGTTCACCGGCAACGACGGCCCGGTCTCGCAAAAGCTCAAGGCCGATCACAACTCCGACCCGCGGTTGATCGTGTCGGAGGTCGCCTCGCGTTGGGGCGGGAGCGTGACTTCGACCATGCTGTTCGACGATACCGAGAAAACGACGGCGCTGACATTCGTTTCGGACCCAATGATGCAACAGGCGCTTCCCGGATTGTTCAACCTGCTCAAGGGACCGACGCAATCGTCGATGATCATTCCGAAGGATGGCATTTTCTATAACTGTAGCTATGTGATGCTGAAAGGCGCCACTGCCTCGTCCGCGAAGTTCGAAGGATTGCACAATATCCTGATCACCAGCGACAGTGGGGCTTTGTATTATTACAATCCAAATGAGGCCACACCGGCCTGGGTGAAGAACCCGCCCGACTGGAAAACGTTGCAGGGACTGAACGGTGGCACCTACTGCTATATCTTCACCGGTGTAGCCGTTGAGTTGAAAAAGAAGTAGGCGTTCCCCTGGGTCGAACCCCGCGATCGATCATGGTACAACACCGGCGCGACCGCCGGAGCTCCAGTCCTTGCCCGACCTCCTCACCATAGAAGCCCTCCGCACCACCTTCGCCACCCGCTCCGGGGAGGTCGCCGCCGTCGATGGCGTCGATCTTTCCATCGCGCCCGGCCGCACCCTCGGCATCGTCGGCGAGTCCGGCTGCGGCAAGTCCGTCCTCTCGCTGTCCATCATGCGCCTCGTCCCCCCGCCCGGCCGCATCGCCGCCGGCCGCATCCTGTTCGCCGGCCGCGACCTCGCCACCCTGCCGCCCGCCGAGATGCGCGCCCTCCGCGGCAGGCGCATCGCCATGATCTTTCAGGAGCCGATGACCAGCCTGAACCCCGCCTTCACCATCGGCGACCAGATCATCGAGGCGATGCGCGCGCACGACCGCTCCGCCTCCGCGCAAGCCCTCCGCGCCCGGGCCATCGCCGCGCTCGATCGAGTCCGCATCCCCGCCGCCGCCCGCCGGTTCGATGAGTATCCGCATCAAATGTCCGGCGGTATGCGCCAGCGCGTGATGATCGCCATGGCGCTGTCCTGCGAGCCCGACCTGCTGATCGCCGACGAGCCCACCACCGCGCTCGACGTCACCATCCAGGCGCAGATCCTCGCTGAGGTGCAGTCGCTCTGCACCACCCAGGGCACCGCGCTGCTATGGATCACCCACGATCTGTCGGTGGTATCCGGCCTCGCCGACGACATTGCGGTGATGTATGCCGGCCGCATCGTCGA
>PLSZ01000221.1 GCA_003164305.1 Acetobacteraceae bacterium | reverse complement strand
GACGCGCCCGCAGAATGCGATTCCAAATGTGAACCTGTCGCCGCCATTCTTCCGGTATTTCCGATAATACGGCCAACCGCGCGCGCACGTCCTCCCCGCGCTTGGTGTCGTGGGTCGAGGTACCGAGCATGGCATGCGGCGAACGGCTGGCCCTTTGCGCGTTCGCTTTATGAAACGCAGACAGTGAAACGCCGAAATGATCCGGGCGCCCACCGACCTCATTCAGGGCGACAAATCGGTTATAACGATAGAAAGCCGTATCCTCCAACCCCTTCGCCATCACCGGGCCGCTGTATTGTTGCACCCGCATCGCGAAATTCGTCACCGCCTGCCTGCTGAAACCACTTCTCCACTCGGCCACCAAATCCGTACTTAACAGGCGATAGAGGAAGTCGAATACGCTGGGATCCAACTCCGTCGCGTGCTGCCGGCGCGCCTGCGCCACGGCCCAATCGAGGTCGCGCCGATCCGCGTCCGACATCGTCGCGTCGCTGTCCACATAGGTCCGATACACCGGGAAGCGGGCGACGATCTCCTTCAAGCCTCGCTGCAGGATATTGCGGGTAAAATCCGCCGTGCGCGGATTCTGCCGCGCGATCCGGGCGGCATCCCGCGCCAGCACGTTCAGTTCGCCCGCCATCTCATTCATCATGATGCGGATCTTGCAGTCGCGGACGATGTCCTCGAAGGATTGACGCAGGCCGGTGAATTCCGCGTAAAGCCCATCGAACCCCGTTTCGCCCGACGGATCGACCAGAAATCCCAGCACCAGGTTAGCGAATTCGTATCCGGTCGTGCCTTCAACCGGCCAGTCGACGGGCAGGTTCTCATGGCGTGCCAGGATCTTTTCGATCACGAGATAGAATGGCCGGGGCGCGCACTCCCGCAGCCTTGTCAGATAGGCTTTTGGATCCAACAGGCCATCGATATGATCGATCCGCAAGCCGTCCAACGCGCCGTCGCGCAGCAAATCGAACACCAGACCATGCGCGTGATCGAACAATTCCGGCAACTCCATGCGCAGGCCGGCGAGTTCATTGATATTGAAGAAGCGCCGGTAGTTGATCGCGTCGGCCGCGACACGGAAATGCGCGGCGCGCCAATACTGATCGCGGATCAGCGCGTCCAAACCCCGCCACGTGTCCAACTTCCCGGGTTGGCCGTTCAGACGAGCGACGGCGTCATCGAGGGCCCGGCGGACGTCGTCACGCTCGCGCACCAGCGCGGCCAATTCCGCTCGGAGATCCCGCGCCCTTCTTGGAACATGCGGGTGCCACCTTGGCAGTCCGGAAAATGCATCGCCCATACGCTCCAGCAGCGGGTGGGCGTCGCCGAGCACGCGGTCATAATGCAGCGGGCAGATCGGCAATTTGTGGGTATCGTAAGCCCAGACGGCGAAATCTCCGGTCTCTGGCTGGAAACGCAGGACGAGTTGTCCGGCTTCCAGGACCGCGCCGTATTGATCGCCAAGAAACGGCACCAACAACCGCCTGCGAGGCGAGCGCGGATCGGGATCCCAATCGATATCGAACCAGCCTGCGTAGTCCGAATCAGGACCCCATTCCAGGACATCCTGCCACCATAGATTGTCCGCGCCTCCAACGCCCATGTGGTTCGGCACGAAATCCAGTATCTGCCCAAGGCCAGACTCGCGGAACGATACCACCATGGAGCGGAATGAATTCAAATCCCCCAGCTCGGGATTCAGTTGGCGATGATCGACGATGTCGTAACCATGCGTGCTGCCTGGCCGTGCTTTCAACCAGGGCGAGGCGTAGACATGACTGATACCCAGCTTCTCCAGGTACGGCGCCAGCGCGGCGGCGTCGGCGAACCCAAAGCCTTTATGAAATTGCAGCCGATAGGTCGCGCGCGGGATCGGGTCAGACATGGCCGTGTGCCTTTGCCACCGCTCCACGTTCGGCGTTGAACATTCGAGCAATCTCATTGAAGTCCGGGCTGTCGGCCAACTCTTCCAATGTCATGCGAAGCCGGCGCCGCCAGTTCGGATGTTCGTTCGATGTGGTTGGCATGTTCACCGGATCGGCTTCCCCGGTCAGGTCGTCGATTTGCGCCATCGCCAGGATGGATGGTGTGCGTGCCAGATACGCGTGCACCGCCCGAGCCAGTGTCGCGGCATCAGGCTGTTCGCCGGATGGCAGCAACCCCTCTCGCTTCAGTGCCTTCAGAAGCAGCGAGCGATCGCGCGATCGCACCTCACATTGCCCCGCGGCTTCCTCGGACCCGCCGGGGAACAGGTCGAGGTGCGCTTTCAGCTCCAGATCGCGGCCCTCCCACCATCCGCGCAATGTCGGTAGGTCGTGATTTCCAACGACGGCGAGCGCCAGCTTCGGGTAACCTTCGGAAGGCAGGAACTCACCACTCGCGCCGTCTTGTTCGAAGAACAACACGCGATATGACAGGATATTCGCGGCCGTCATCGCTTCGCGAAAGCCTTCGGGCACGGTGCCCAGATCCTCGCCGACCACGAGGCAATGGTGCCTATGGCTTTCCAGAGCCAGAATCCCGATCAGATCGTCCATTGGATAGCGCACGTAAGCGCCGTCGGCGGGCGTTTTCCCCGCCGGCACCCACCAGAGGTGCTGCAATCCCATGACGTGATCGATCCGCAAGCCTCCCGCATGCCGCATATTGGCGCGGATCAGGTCGATAAAGCCGCGATACCCTTGCTGGCGCAAAGCGCGTGGGAGGAATGGAGGCAAACCCCAGTCTTGACCGACGGGATTCCCAATGTCGGGCGGCGCGCCAACCTGCGCGCCGGACACCACCGCCGAAGGGTTCACCCATGTCTCCGAACCGGAACGATCCGCGCCGATCGCGAGGTCGCGATACAGCCCCACGGCCATGCCACGCCTGGACGCCGCCGACGCGGCTTCACTCAATTGTGAATCCGCCAGCCACTGCGTCCAGGCGAGGAAGTCGATGCGGCCTTGGTTCCGCCGCTTAAATTCGGCGACCGCCGGTGAGGCTGGGTCAGTGTATTCGTCCGGCCAGTTATGCCAGTCGGCGCGAGCGGCGTCCTTCCGTGCGAAATGCTCGCGCAATGCCAGGAACAGGCAGTTTTGCTCCAGCACCGCCCCACGTTCGGATCGGAACGTCTGAAACACACGCCAACGCGGCTCTTCGGGCGCGGATCGGCAAATATCGAACAGCTTTTCCTGCACCGACATTTTCAATCGAGTCACCGCGGCGTAATCGACCAGACGCGTGGCGCGACAGGTCTCGATCTGTTCCTGGTACGTGCGTGCGGCAAGCAATTCGGACCGATCGCGCAACTCCGGTATCGCCGCGACGTCGATGTTCAGCACATTCAACAACAGGCGACTGGCGGGTGAATATGGACTCGCGTGACCGGGATTGTCGATGAACATCGCGTGCAATGGATTGAGGCCGATCACAGCGGCGCCGTGCGATGCCGCGAGATCTACCAAATTCCGGAGATCGGTGTAGTCGCCGATGCCCCAGTTATTCCCCGAACGCAGCAAGTAAAGTTGCGTCGCGATCCCCCATAGCCTCGGCGCCCCCGCGGGCAGCCAGCATTGGCCGGGCGTGACCACCAAAGTCATCGAGGCACCACCGGGGGCCACGGTCAGATGGTGATAACCACAAGGAAGATCGTCACCCAGCAACAGCTCGCGGCGTTCGATTCGTTGGCCACCAAGATCGCGCGCGGCTATCCACTCAAGCTGCTTGAACGCGACCCTGCCAGAGCGGCGACCGCCTTCTTCCAGGTCCAGCCGCCACGCGATCATGGTGGTGGTTTCCGCGGGGAGCACAAGCTCCACCTCAACGTGCGCGCCTTCCCGGACGACCAGAACCGGCGGGAGCGGGCTAAGCCAATCCGCGCGGTCCAATGCGGTGAGAGCCTCGGCCGCCGCGGCCTCATCCCGCACCGCATGGCCCATGGCGGCGAGCAACGCGTGCTTCGCTTCGGTGCTCGCGCGCACCATCTGGCCTCTGACATCGCGGAATTCAGGTTCGATGCCCATTCGTTCCGCGAGACGATGCAATGCGGTGTCGATGGCGAGGGTTCGCGCCGAGGTCGGGATCGACCATCGAACCGCCCAGGGACCGAACCAACCTTCGTCGTCCTGCTCGCCTTCGCGCCACAACACGTCGCCTTCGGCCGGTGGAAAGCCCGAGACAGGGACGCCGGAAAGGTTCGTCGCCAGCATTAGTTCGGCGCTGGAGTCGCTCAGAGGCCAGCGCACCACGACAGCGCCTTCGCCGACCACGTCAAACCGTCCGCCCGAGCGTATTTCCGGCAGTCGAGGTATGATGGCTTCATGTCGCGTGGCCAGAACGCGGCAATACCAATCCAGCCATCCCGCGTGTGGCGCGCGCAACACGTCGTCCCATGCCAATTTAGCGGATGCGAAGGTTTCTTCAGCCGTTGGGTCAGGGATGCGATCTCGTGTCACCGGATCGTGGAATTCGGGGAAACGGGCAAATTCTTCACGGCGGCCTTGGCGGACTGCTTCCGCCAGGGCAGGTTCGAAGTCACAGAAGAACGGAAAGGGTTGCGCGGCGCCCCATTCCTCGCCCATGAACAACATCGGTATTTGCGGCAGCAACAGGTATATCGCGGCCACGGCGCGCACTGCTTCCGGCGACGCGATGGCGGTGAGCCGATCGCCGAACGGACGATTGCCGATTTGGTCATGGTTCTGAATAAATCCGATAAAAGCGGTGGGCGGCAAATGCGCGCTGTGTTCGCCGCGAGGCCGCCCGCGATAAGGCATGTGGTCGCCCTGGAAGGCGAACCCCTCGGCCAAGGCGCGCCCCAACTTCGCGGTATCGCCCTTGTAATCCGCGTAGTAGCCCTGATCATCGCCAGTCGCGGCGACGTGCAGGACATGGTGCACGTCGTCATTCCACTGCGCGGTGAACGATTTCGGCACGCTATCACCTTGAGTGATCCCCTCAGGACCGCCTTCGCGACGTTCCAGGCGATGGGCCGCGTTTTCCTCGTTCTCCAGAATCAGGTGCACGTGCCGGTCCGGTGCCGCGGCGTGCACGCGCTCCGCCAGTTCATCCAGCAAATGCCGGGGACTTTCATCAAGGATCGCATGCACCGCATCCAGCCGCAGTCCGTCGAGATTAAATTCCTCGATCCAGTAGAGCGCGTTGTGTATGAAGTAATTGCGCACCGGCCCACTGTCCGATCCGTCCATGTTGATGGCCGCGCCCCACGGGGTTTTGTGACGGTCGGTGAACGTATTCGGCGCGATAGCATGGAGGTAGGCGCCCTCCGGCCCGAAGTGGTTGTACACGACGTCCAACAACACCATCAATCGCCTGGCATGAGCGGCGTCCACCAATACCTTCAAGTCCTCTGGACGGCCGTATTCGCTATCCGGCGCATAAGGCAGCACACCGTCATAGCCCCAGTTCCGCTTGCCCGGAAAATCGCCGATCGGCATCAGTTCGATCGCCGTCACGCCGAGCGCGACCAGGTGATCCAATTTGCCGATGGCGGCCTGAAACGTGCCCTCCGGCGTAAACGCACCGACGTGAAGTTCGTAGACGACAGCTTCTTCCCAGGGGCGGCCCCGCCAACCCGCATCGGCCCAGTTGTACGCGGTGGGATCGACCACCTCGCTTTGCCCGTGGACATCTTTAGGTTGATGCCGCGAGGCGGGGTCGGGCACTCGCAAACCGTCCGGCAACACGAACCCGTATCGCGTTCCCGGCCGGGCGCGGTCCGTGGTTAGTTCATGCCATCCGTCGTCAGTTTGGCGCATTGGCAGAGGCTCGGACCGATCGTCCAGTTCAAGATTAATCCGCTCGTGCGTGGGTGCCCAAAGCCGGAAACGGACGGCACCATCCGGCTGGACCTCGGCGCCAAAGGGCATGTGGTGGCCGCGCTCGGTGCGAGGTATTCCCTTGAAGCGAGAACGTCGTGTTGATGATGGCATGGAGGACCCGCGGACTGTTCGGATGTCCTGGGAAACCACGATTCACCCTGGGCGGTTCCTTAACCTCGGGATGAATTCGGCGGTGACGCTTACTTCAACCATCCGACCAAAAGCCTGACGGAGTAAGCCGCGACCTGAGTGCGCCCGGCGTTCAGCGGTGTGGCGGGGATTTCGGGATACGCGCTGTCCAACAGCATCGTCCAGGGTAAATCAGGTTCCGGCAGCACGAACTCCTGCCCCGCGCAATCGGCGTTGAACAACACCAGCATCACTTCCACCCGGCCTCCTGGGCTTTTCAAAGAACGGCGCAACGAGAGCGTCCGCGCTTCCGGCTCACCCCAGGCCTCCGGCGTCATTGGCTGACCGTGCTGATCGAACCAATCGGCGTCATGGATGCCCTCGCGTACTTCGTCTCCATGCAGGAAATGCGATGGCCGCAGCGTTTCGTAGCGGTGCCGCAGGGCGATAAGGCGCGCGGTAAAATCCAGCAGCGAACGCGCGCTGTCTGTCTCGGCACGCTGCCAATCGACATAACTGATCTCGTTGTCC
The DNA here is from genome assembly GCA_003164305.1 of Acetobacteraceae bacterium. The sequence goes on along the minus strand of PLSZ01000221.1, from coordinate 34,273 downwards.
TGGCAATACGCGTTGTTGTTGCCGCCTTGTGTGCGATCCATCTCATCGCCCGCCATCAGCATCGGCGTACCGGCGGAGACGAATAATGTCGCAAGCATCGCTCGCTTGATCGCGGCGCGAGTCGCATTGATCTCCTCGTTTTCCGTCTCGCCTTCTTCACCCCAGTTACCCGAGTGATTGTTGCCGTGACCGTCGTTATTGTTTTCGCCGTTGGCTTCATTATGGCGCTGCTCATAGGTAACCAGATCGTGCAGCGTGAATCCGTCGTGGCTGGCGAGGAAGTTTATGCTGGCGGACGGCCTGCGCCGCAGATGGTCGAACAATTCCGCGGAGCCGGACAACCGCGCGGCGAGGTCGCCCCGCTGATCGGACGCTCCAGCCCAGAACTGGCGAACGCCGTCGCGAAATTTGTCGTTCCACTCGCTGAACCCCGGCGGATGATTGCCGACCTGGTAGCCGCCTGGCCCAATATCCCAGGGTTCCGAAATTAACTTCACACGCGACAGCACCGGATCCTGACGAACCGCGTCGAAAAATCCCGAGCCCGGATCGAAGCCGTTCGGCTCACGCCCAAGAATGGTCCCCAGGTCGAAACGGAATCCATCGACGTGATAACACTCCACCCAATAGCGCAAGCTGTCCGTCACCATCTGCAATACCCGCGGATGAGAGACGTTGAGCGTGTTGCCGGTACCGGTGTCGTTGATGTGATGCCGTTCCTGACCCGGGACGAGCCGATAATAGGAGGCATTGTCCAGGCCGCGCCACGACAGCGTCGGCCCCATCTCACTGCCTTCACAAGTGTGGTTGTAAACGACGTCGAGAATGACTTCGATGCCGGCCGCGTGCAGCCGCCTCACCGCGACCTTTACCTGATTGCGCATCCAGGGCTCGACCAGATAGCGCGGTTCCGGCGCGAAAAAGGCGAGCGTGGAATACCCCCAGTAGTTGCGCAGACGGCGTTCCACCAGAAAGCGATCCTGCATGAAAGCGTGAACCGGCAGCAATTCGATCGCGGTGATGCCGAGGCGTTGCAAATGCTCGATCACATGCGGATTGGCCAGAGCCGCGAAGGTGCCGCGTTCGCGCGGGGGCACAAGTTCGTGCAGCGCGGTGAGGCCGCGCACGTGCGCTTCATAAATGACGGTGCGTTCCCAAGGCACCATCGGCGGACGATCGTCGCCCCAGTTAAAGCTGTCGTCCACGACAACGCCTTTCGGCATCGCTCGGGCGCTGTCGCGGCGGTCGAAGGTCAGGTCGCCGCGTTGGCTGCCGACACGATACCCGAACAGCGCGTCCGACCAGATCAGATCGCCGTGTAACTCCCTGGCGCAGGGATCAAGCAGCAATTTATATGGATTGAAGCGATGGCCAGCACGTGGCTCATAAGGACCGTGCGCGCGATAGCCGTAAAGCTGACCCGGTTTGGAGTCGGGAAGGTAGCCATGCCACACTTCATCCGTGCACTCCGGTAGATCGAGGCGGGCAATTTCCCGCCGCCCCGATGGATCGAACAAACAAAGTTCGACGCGAGAGGCGTGCGCGGAAAACACGGCGAAGTTCACGCCAAGCCCGTCCCAGGTCGCGCCGAGGGGGTACGCCCGGCCTGTCAGCAGGCGGTCGGTTAAAAGATGCGCGCTCAAAAGTTGATCCACCGATGGCACCATTTCGTTGAAAGCTGCGGCACAAAGCCCGGCGTCTCCCTCGCGGGGAGGTCATTCCGGGGTCAGTAAAAGCGTGGCGAGCGGAGGCAAGGTCAGCGAGACCGAAGCGGGTTGGCCGTGCGATGGGTTCGCGTCGGCGTGAACGCGCCCCGCGTTGCCGATGCCGCCGCCGCCATACGATACCGCGTCGGTGTTGAGAATTTCCCGCCACCATCCGTCCGATGGAACACCAATCCGGTAACCGAACCGCGGCACCGGCGTCATGTTGGAGACCGCCAGAACCGGCGGCGCGTTATCCGCCAGACGCAGCCACGCGAACACGCTTTGCGCGCGGTCGTTGCCGACGACCCAACGAAATCCCTCCGGTCGTGCGTCCCATCGATGCAACGCGGGCCGCGTGCGCAACAGGGTGTTCAAATCGGTAACCAGGCTTTGCACACCGCGGTGGGCCGCGTCATCCAGGAGATGCCACGCCAGCGCCGTGTCGTGATTCCACTCGGCTGGCTGCGCGAACTCGCCGCCCATGAACAGCAACTTCTTCCCCGGATGCGCCCACATGAAGGCGAGATACGCCCGGAGATTGGCGAAGCGACGCCAGGGATCTCCAGGCATCCGGTCGAGCAACGAGCCTTTGCCATAGACCACTTCATCGTGCGACAGAGGCAAAATGAAACGTTCTGACCACGCATAGACCAAGCCGAAGGTCATGCTGTCGTGGTGCCACCCTCGATTGATCGGATCTTCTTTCATGTAGTGGAGGGTATCGTGCATCCACCCCATGTTCCACTTGAAAGTGAAGCCGAGCCCTCCGCTGCTGATAGGCGCGGTCACGCCAGGCCACGCGGTGCTTTCTTCGGCGATCATCATCGTGCCCGGGCAACGCTCCGCGACGACGGCGTTGACCTCACGCAGGAAGTCCACCGCCTCCAGATTTTCCCGACCGCCGTAACGGTTGGGAATCCATTGACCCGCCTCCCGCGAGTAATCTCGGTATAGCATCGATGCGACGGCATCGACACGGAGGCCGTCGATGTGGTACTTCTCCAGCCAATGGACCGCGCTGGCGATCAGAAACCCGCGAACTTCGTAGCGGCCGAAATTATAGATCGCGGTATTCCAGTCCTTATGAAATCCCTCCCTTGGATCGGCATGTTCGTAAAGCGCGGTGCCGTCGAAGCGATACAGGCCGTGTGCGTCGGTTGGGAAATGCGCCGGAACCCAGTCCAGGACGATGCCGATGCCCGCCTGATGCGCGCGATCGACAAAGCGGGCAAACCCGTCCGGCGATCCGAACCGCGCGGTCGGCGCGAACAAGCCCAAGGGTTGATAACCCCAGGAGCCGCCGAAGGGATATTCGGCAACCGGCATGAACTCAATATGCGTGAAGCCGAGATCGCTCACATAGGGGATCAGCCGATCGGCCAGGCCGTCCCAATCTGGCGCGTCACCGCTTCCGTCGCGCCACCATGACCCCGCCTGCACCTCATAAATGGAGATCGGCGCGGCGACGTCCTGACGCGCGCCGCGGGAGGCCATCCAATCTGCATCCTCCCATGCATGCGGCATCGGATGCGTCACGCGGGAGGCGGTGCCCGGCGGCAACTCGGTTTCCTGGGCCAACGGATCCGCCTTTTGCGGCAGCAAATACCCATACGCGTCGAGTAATTCGTATTTATAGAGCGTGCCCGGACCGATGCGTGGAATGAAGATTTCCCACAGCCCGGCTTCGGCACGTTTACGCATCGGATGGCGGCGGCCATCCCAGGTGTTGAAATCCCCAACGACCGAAACGCGACTCGCGTTTGGCGCCCAGACCGCGAAGCGCACCCCAGCGACTCCGTTCACGGTCACGCAACGCGCGCCGAAAACGCGTCCCAGTTCGAAATGGCGGCCCTCGGAGAACAAGTGAAGATCGAGGGAACCCAGGGTTGGACCGAAGGAATAAGGGTCTTCGGTTTCCTCGGGGCCGCCGGCCCAGTTGATACGGAGTAGATATGGTTGGCGGGCGGGGATGATGCCGGTGAAGAAACCCGCGGCGTGGCGGCGTTCGAGCCGCGCGACGACCGTTGCGTTCTCGGACAGCACGTCCACGCCTTCCGCTCCGGGCGCCAGGCAGCGCAATTCGGATCCGTGACGGCCTAGTACCGAAAACGGGTCGCCATGGTGGCCATGCACAAGCGCCTCGATCTCGGCGTCGCTCACCTCAGGCGTTATGGAGACGGCGGCGTCCATCACGCGAGCAACCGGCGTGCCAACCGATCGAGACCCCCCAGCGGCACATGGATCCAACCGGGCCGGTTCGCGATCTCATAGGCAATTTCATATGCGACTTTCTCGATCAGAAAAATGTCCATGATCTCTTGCTCCCCCGATGGGCGCAGCCAGGGATGCGGTTGCGACTCGGCAACCGCGCGATAAGCGCCGAGAAACGCCTCGGTCGTCGCCTGTTGCCAAACATTGAGGGCGGCATGGCGCCGTTCGGCTGAAGGCATATCCGTCATCGCGCTCTCCATCGGTAGCATTGCCGCGGCGTAGTCGAAACTGCGCAACAACCCAGCGACATCCTTCATCGGCGAGGTTTTGGCGCGGCGCTCGGCGAGGCTACGCGCGGGCTCACCTTCAAAGTCGATGATCACCGCGTCGCCTTGCGCGACAAGAACCTGACCGAGATGGAAATCGCCGTGCACGCGAGTCCTGAGGATGGCGCCGTGCGCCGTTCCCAGGCGCCGTACCGCCTGCAACAGTGGCCGACGCTGTTCAACCAGGAAGGCCACGGTTTTTTCCGTTTCCAGGTCGTCACAGCCACCGCGGTTGGCCAGCGTGTCAAGGACGGCTTCCAATTGTCGCGCGGCGGAGGCGGCCCATGCGGTGTGGTCGCGCGCGGTCGCCGGTTCCGGCGCGAAGGCTGGATCGTTGTTCGGCATGGCGAGAGCGGCGTGAACCTCCGCCAGGCGGCGGCCGACCGCGGTGGCAAAGCCGAGATAACCGGCAAAGGGATCGCCCTCTTCGGGGCGGCCGGTGGCGACCTCGCTCAATGCCCGGCGCAGCCATTCCAGCGTCCAGCCCCAGGCATCGCCCTGGTTCCGAACGAAGGATTGCGCGATCAGAACGGTTACCGGTTCTCCATTCGGGGACGCGCGCTCCGCATAGCCCAGAAGGGATGCGATGGCGGTAACTCCCGCGTTGGTCAGAAACCTCGTCATTTCGACTTCGGGGTGGATTCCGGACGTCATATGGCGGAGAATTTTGATGACGACGGTGTCGCCGATGACCAGGCTGGAATTGGATTGTTCGGCGGAGAAGCGGCGGATTCCGGCGTCGGCGGGCAGTGTGACCTCGTTCAGAGGCGAGGCGGGAATAAAGCGAAGTTCACCCTTGGTTTCATCGACGGTGGAGATCGTCGTACCGGAGCGCAGGGCCGCCAGAACGGCGTTCGCGAACGCGTCCGACGCGAACGCATCCGTAATGAATCCGGCGCGCCGGCCGCGACGAAATCGACCCAACGCGAGTTGCGCCGGCAAGGCCGTAATCGCGTCTGTTTCATCGACGGTCGCGAGTGGGAGACTGAAGTATTCGGTGGCGTCGCCAACGCTGACCGCGACCTCCGCCATCACCACGCCGCCCGCGGTATTCGGCAACGGCGCCAGATTGGCGAAGCGCGCGGCGGATATCTTGCGGTCCTTGGCGGAGAACCATCGGCGCTTGAGCAGGTAATCCTTTAACTCGTTTTGCTCGAGGTCCGCGCGTAACGGGCCCTCCAGCATTTCGGCGAGCGGCGCCTTGAAGACACGGGTGCGGAGTTCCGGCATCGGTTCGGGCGCCGGCGTGTGCCACGCCGGCAAGGCGCCCTCTCCGGACAGCTCAAACCAGTAGAATCCGTACGGAGGCAGCGTGAGCAAATAGGGAAGTTGGCCGATGGGTGGGAAGATGCTGTCGCCAAGCATCTCCACCGGGACGCGGCCGGCACAGGCGGACAGGTCGAGTTCGACGGCCTGCGCGGAACGGGACAAGTTAAACACGCAGAGCACCGCCTTGGCATCCAGCTCCCGCACGTATGCGAGAATCTTTCGATTGCCGGGATACAGCAGGCGCATGCCGGCCCGGCCAAAGAAGCTGCCGCGGCTACGGACGGACAAAATCCGGCGCATCCAGTGCAGCAACGAATGCGGATCGCGGATCTGCGCTTCCACGTTCACCGCCTGAAAGCCGTAGAGCGGGTCCTGCAACGGCGGCAGCACCAGGCTGGCGGGATCGGCGCGGCTGAACCCGCCGTTGCNNTGCCGATTTCGTCGCCGTAATAAATAACCGGCGTGCCGGGCATCGACAGCAACAATCCATTCATCAATTCGACGCGACGCCGATCATGTTGCAACAGCGGCGCCAGGCGGCGGCGAATGCCAAGGTTCAGCCGCGCGCGACGATCGGCGGCATAGGTAGACCAGAGATAATCCCGTTCCTTATCCGTTACCATTTCAAGCGTGAGCTCGTCATGGTTGCGCAGGAAGATCGCCCATTGGCAGCCAGCGGGAATGTCGGGTGTCTGACGCAGTATGTCGGTAATCGGGAACCGGTCCTCCTGCGCGATCGCCATATACATTCTGGGCATCAGTGGAAAGTGAAACGCCATATGGCATTCGTCGCCGTCGCCAAAATATTGTTGCGTGTCTTCCGGCCACATGTTGGCCTCCGCCAGCAACATGCGATCGGGGTAATCCTGATCCAAACGGGCGCGGATGCGACGCAGGATCGCGTGCGTCTCCGGCAGGTTCTCGTTGTTGGTGCCTTCGCGTTCGATGAGATAGGGCACCGCGTCCAGGCGCAATCCATCGACGCCCAGGTCGAGCCAGAATTTCATCACGCCAAGTAGGGCGGCCATCACCCTCGGATTGTCGAAGTTCAAATCCGGCTGATGGCTGTAGAACCGGTGCCAGAAATACGCTTGCGCGATCGGGTCCCAGGTCCAATTGGACTTTTCAGTGTCGAGGAAAATGATGCGGGTATCGAGATACCGTTGATCGGTGTCCGACCAGACGTAGAAGTCGCGCGCCCACGATCCTGGTTTTGCTTGCCGCGCGCGTTGGAACCACGGGTGCTGGTCGCTGGTGTGATTGATCACCAGCTCTGTGATTACGCGCAGCCCGCGGTTGTGGGCTTCACGGATGAACCGCTTCGTGTCGCGTAATGTTCCGTAGTCGGGATGGACTCCACGATACTCGGCGATGTCGTAGCCGTCGTCCCGCAACGGGCTGGGGTAGAATGGCAGGAGCCATACGACGTTGACGCCCAGATCGACGATGTAATCAAGCTTGCGGAGGAGGCCGGCGAAATCTCCCGTGCCGTCGTCGTTGCTGTCGAAAAAACTTTTGACATGGAGTTGATAGATGACGGCGTCGCGGTACCATTCCGGATCGTTACCGGTGTGGATATCCTTGACGGTCGCGATGGTGGACAGGTTGGACGGCGCGCGGCGCGTTCTGGACTGCTGGTTCATCAGGCGAGTCCTCGCGGGCGGGCACGCCAGATGGCGAACGGAAGTGCACGCGGATCGAGCGTGACGACGCGGTATTTTCCCACCCAGACATCCCGCCCGCCGGCCACAAGATCATCAACGATCAGCGCCTCGCGATCGGGCAGTCCCCATTCCCATAGCGGGACTTCAACGTTGGCGGATTGTGGCGTGAACGGATCGAGGCTCACCGCGATCAACAAGACGTTGCTCCGATCGACGTTCGCTTTGCGATACCAAAGCACGCGATTGTTGTCGGCCTGATGGAAGGCGAGTCCGCGATGCGATTGCAAAGCGGGATTGGCGCGGCGGATCGCGTTCAGGCGTGTGATCTCATCGATGATGTCGCCTGGTGCGCGCTCCGGCCTCGGGCGGATTTCGTACTTATCGGAGTGGGCGTATTCCTCACGTCCGGGAAGCGACTGGGCCTCGCAGAACTCGAAGCCTTGCAGCATACCCCAGAGGCCGGACAGCGTGGCCGCGAGCGCCGCGCGGATCAGGAAACCGGCACGTCCGGCGCGTTGAAGGAACACCGGGTTGATGTCCGGTGTATTGACGAAAAAATTGGGACGGAAGAAGTCCGCGACGTTGACCGGCCGCGGATCGGCGACTTCAGTTACCCCTTCCGGCGCGCCGGTGGTGAGTTCGCGCAGATATGCTTCGATCTCCGATTTTTCGTTGCGCCATGTAAAGTAAGTGTAAGACTGGGTAAATCCAAGCTTCGCGAGACGGTACATCACCTTTGGGCGGGTGAAGGCCTCAGCCAGGAACAACGCGTCGGGCCAGGTCGCGCGAATGTCGGCGATCAGCCATTCCCAGAAAGCGAAAGGCTTGGTGTGCGGATTATCAACGCGAAAGGTCCGCACGCCCTCCGCGGCCCAAAACGCGACGGAGTCACGCAACGCCAACCACAAGCCTGGGATCGCTTCGGGCCGATAGAAGTCGACGTTGACGATGTCTTCGTATTTCTTCGGCGGATTTTCGGCGTAGCGTAGGCCGCCATCGGGGCGCCAATCGAACCATTCCGGATGCTCACGCAGCCATGGATGGTCCGGGCTGCACTGGATGGCGAAATCGAGCGCGAGTTCCAATCCCTGGTCCGCCGCCGCGTCGCGCAACGCCCGAAAATCGTCGAGCGAGCCAAGCGCCGGAAGGATCGCATCGTGACCTCCCTCGGCGGAGCCAATCGCGTAGGGGCTGCCGGGATCGTCCTCGGCGGGCGTCATCGTGTTGTCGCGGCCTTTGCGATTTGCGCGGCCGATCGGATGAATGGGGGGAAAGTAAAGTACGTCGAAGCCCATGCCGCGAATGGCCGGCAGGCGCTGGATGACATCGCGGAACGTTCCGTGTCGCGATGGATCGCCGCTTTGATTGCGAGGAAATAGCTCATACCAGGAGGCGAATTCCGCCGCCCGCCGGTCCGCGTAGACAGGCATTTCCACGCTGAGATTTATCCCTGGGCGCTTGTCGGCCCGCGCGACGCGAGCGGCGGCGGCGTCTCCGGTCAGCAACGTGATCCGATCGGCCGGCTCGCCGCTTTTGAAGGCCGATAGCGGCGTATCCAGCACGCCCGGTGGATATTCGGCGATTGACTCGATAAGTAGCCGTCCTTCTTCCAGTTCCAACGTGACGTCGAGCCCGGCGGCGTGTTTTTTGGTCACCTCGTCACGCCATGTGGCGAAACGGTCTGGCCAGGCAACGATACGGAACACGTAAGGGCCCACGCGCTCCAACAAAAAGGCGGCGCGCCAGCGGTCGTTGCCCAATGGGCGCATGACGGTCTCTCGCCATTCGGTCTCGTCCTTCGCGCGCCATTGCAGGGCCGCGGAAATTTTGCCGTGGCCGTCGGCGAAGATATCGGCGGTGACGGATACACGTTCGCCGGCAACGCGCTTCACCGGGAAGCGGCCGGCATCGACAGCGGGTTCGATTGATTCGATTGTGACACGGGACAGCGCCGCGGCGGCGGTGGCGCGACAGGCCGAGGCGGGATCACGCTCTCTCGACGGCACGACGGACCGAGCGGGAGTGCCGGTCAGGACCCGCACTTCGCCTGGCGCCAACAGCACCGGCTCCGCGGATAACCGCTCGCCCGATGTCGCGTCGGTGAACCCAGCCAGATGTCCAGCTACCATGGGCAGAGCACCGGCCGGGTCGAATGCGGCTGACCGTTCCAGATAACGATTGGCGAGGGTGAGTTGCGCGGGCTCTTCGAACAGCACGGCGACGGGCGCGTCTTCGCCGCTGAGGATATTGAGCGCGGCACCGGACGCGGAACGAGAAGCGAGTCGGGCATTCGCGTCCCGCAGATCGCCGGTCAGGTCGAGCAACGCGTTGTCGTGCAATCGCCGCCAATCATCCGCGCCAAAGGCGGGGTACGCGAGGTCGGACGGCACACCAAATTCGAAGCCCATTGGCAACAACATTCCGTTGCCGTTGGCGGCGGCGACACGCAAGAGACGATGGGCGGTGCGCCGCGCCGTCTGACCTGACGCCTGCGTTGCCGGCAGCGAGACCGTGTTGGCCACGGGCGCGAGCGGAGTTAAACGCGCGGATTCCTCGCGCAACCAACCCGCGCCGAAGTCCCACCATGCCAAACTGCTGTAGGTTGACTTAAAGCAACCACTGGGCAGCGCCGCGATGTTGGCGAGACCCGGGGTCCAAAGCGAAAACTCGAAGTCCGGGCAGGAGGCGATCAGATCTCGCCACACGGTTGACGGGACCGCTGCATTTGGCTTGCACCGGAAACCGGAGATGCCTTGCTGGTTCAGTCGATGGAGCTGTGCGGCCCAGTACTCGGAGAACGGTTCGGCGGCACTGTCCTGGAGAGCCAGGACATGCAGGCCAGGCGGACCGGGCGACTCTCGCGGGTCGGCTACCCGCCGCGTGATCGCGGTAAACCATTCAGGATAACGCCGTACAACGGCCGTTCCTTCTCTCGCGAGATCGAGCGTCAGATCGAGATGGACCCTCAATCCGACGGCCGCTGCCGCATCGACGATCGGCGGCAACACCGGGACATCGGCGGTACCGAGAAACCGCGGCAATGCCAGCAGCAGCGTGTCAAATCCGGTCTCGGTAAGCCAGTCCAGCAATCTTCGAGGCGGCGCCTGACAGGACCGTGTCAGCTGCACCATATACACGCGGCTCAGGCCGTGTCGCGGCGCCTGTCGCGCGTCCCGGGTCGCCCCCGGTTCAGTGCGACGAAGGGTGGTGTGCGCGGCCTGGCTCATCCCACTTTAACGGGGCCGGGCCCGATCTGTTGCATCGGAATTCTGGTTAAATGTTCAATGTGGGAACGTGGATAAAAGGTCGTTGCGGAGCCGGATAGGAAGATTACATGAACGTCATGCCCGGGCTCGCACCTTGAGGAACCAGGGGCGGTGTTCGCACTTATGGAGTGTCAGGCACAGAAGCGCGGATAGCAGCCGAAGCCGGGGCGACATTCGTGTTGGGCAGGTCGATCCATCGGCGGTGATTCAGCAATGGACGCGATCAACTCTTCGCGCGGTGAAACAGGCAAGGCGTTCGGCTCAGCTTACCTCAATGGTCAAACGAACGATCATGAGGCGATGATCGCGCTGTTCCAGGAAGAGGCCAGCCGAGGCACCGATACGGACTTAAAGGCGCTCGCGAAGAAGACTCTTTCCACGTCGCGGCATCACGAAGCGATGGTGAAGGCCGCGGCAGGGAAAGCGGGATAAATCGAAACCGGTCGGATGAGGGAACTCGGAGAGTGCATCGGCGTTCTTCGCGGAGGGGTGCGCGATGCGGGTGCTATTTGTAACAAGTGAATATGCCGGTCTGGCGAAAGCGGGCGGATTGGGAGAGGTGTCGGCCGACCTGCCCCGCGCTCTGCAAAAAGCCGGGGTTGATATCAGGGTCATCATGCCCGCCTATCCCGAAGTTCTCGACCGGTTGCGTGGCCATGGACAGCAGATCGTTTGGAAAGGGCGATTGCCGGCCCGGGCCGGGATCGCCGCTTGTCATATCGGCGAAACTGTTACCCCCATGGGCACGCCGCTTTATCTTATCGCCGCGGCGGAGTTATTCGACCGGCCTGGCTCGCCGTATTCTCGGCCGGAGGGCGGCGATTGGCCGGATAACCATTTGCGGTTTGGACGGCTCTCGCTGGCGGCGGCGGAGATTGCTCAGGGCCGCGGCGGGCTTGGCTGGGTTCCCGACCTGGTGCACGCCAATGACTGGCCGGGCGGGCTGACCGCCGCATATTTAAATTGGGATGGCGCGGGCGTTCCCACCGTGATGACGCTGCACAACATCGGGTACCAGGGACTTTGCGACTCCGGGCAGCGCGACATGCTCGGAATTCCGGATTACGCGTTTGGCATCGACGGCGTTGAATTTCACGGCGCCATTTCATTTCTCAAGGCCGGGCTGTTTTATTCCGATCACGTGACAACTGTCAGCCCGGGCTACGCGCGGGAAATCACCACAGAGGCGTTCGGCGCCGGTCTGCACGGTTTGATGCGGACGAGGTCGTCGCGCGGCGAGTTGTCCGGCATCGCCAACGGCATCGACGAAAGCTGGGATCCCGCCAGCAATCCCAACCTGTCGCGCCACTTCCACGCGGCGAATCTGGACGGCAAGCGGGCGCTGGCCAGCAGCGTGCGGGAGGTGCTGTGCCTGGAGCCGTCCGAGGGGCCATTATTTGGCGTCGTTTCTCGACTCGTGCACCAGAAGGGTTTGGATCTGGTGGCGGAAAGCGCCGATCATATCGTTGAGTCCGGCGGCCAAATCGCGCTGTTGGGCATGGGCGATCCGGATGTGGAGCGGATGGTCAGCCGCATGGGCCGCCGCAACCGTAAAAACATCGGTGTCCTGATCGGTTACAACGCGGCGATGGAGCATCGCATTCTGGGCGGCAGCGACTTCTGCCTGATGCCCTCGCGGTATGAGCCATGCGGCCTGACCCAGATGCACGCACAACGTTACGGTGCACTACCAATCGCGCATGCGACTGGCGGGTTGGCCGATACGATCGAAGACGGGCGAACCGGGTTCTTGTTTTCCGAATTCTCCAACGACGCGCTATGGGACGCCTGCGGCCGCGCGTTCGAGGCATTCGCGGAGGAAGACCGGCTCGAGGAAATGCGCCAGGCCGCGATGGCGCGCAATTTCTCCTGGTCGGAGGCGGCGGCGCACTATCGCGGGCTTTACGGCAACCTGATCGGCCCGGTTCGAGCGGCACGGCGGCCAGAACCTGTCGCGCGGCGGCCCGGCAGGGCGATTATCACCCGCGAGGCGCCGGATACGATGGCGGCCTGAAAGCGAGGTTTCGCAGGACATCGCTGCCGCGGCGCGACCGTCAGCCAAACGCCCCTTCGACCAGGCGCCGCGACAGCCGGCGCTTTTCAGGCGGCGCGCATTTGGGCGAGCACCGCCAGATCGATTGCGTCGGGAAGCATTCCGTAGGCTGATAAGAACGCCGCCAATTCGGCTTCCACCGCGGGATGGCATTTTGTGTCAGGGAGTATCCAACCCTCGCTGAGGCAATTCGCCGCGCTCGAGACCGCTTGCTCCCATTCCGAGGATGGGACCCGCTCCGGAAATCGCGTTGCCGTCGAGCATTCGGCTGCCGGATTTGGGGCCAGGATTCGGTCCATTTTCATCGACGCCGCTCCTCCAGGATATACTGACGACCAAACGAAGGAACGGCGTGCAATCGCGAAGGTTCCGGGACGTTCACGCGGCGGCGAAGTTTTCGCGACCCGCCGCGTGCGGCCGGAGCGTGCCGTTCAGGGCTTAAATGGTGCCGGGTGAGGGATTTGAACCNNAACCGCTGCACTACCACTGTGCTAACCCGGCGCACCAAACGGCTCTGGTCACGCCCCTATAACGCACCGAGCGGCCAGCCGTCACCACCCACCTGATCCGGAGATGACGCCCAGTACCGGCCTGGCCCCCATTGCCGATCGCCGTCATCTCGTAACAGCCGCATGACGAAGCTTTAACCGTACCGCAAGTAGATCGAATCCGCCTTGCTTCCCATGTCCCCATGACAGGCCCGTCACCCCATGGAGAACCGGATGCAGATTCTAAAGCCCTGGCGCCGTACCGCGCTGGCCGCCGCGTTGCTCGCGACCACCGCTCTTTCAGGTTTCGCGATCGCCCAGCCGGGGCCGGTCAATCCACCGGCGACGACGCAGCCGCGGGCGGTTTTACCGGACTTCTCCGATCTCGTGGCGCAGGTGAAGCCGGCGGTCGTTTCGATCACCACGACGATCGACGCGACGCGGGACTCCGGGACGAAGACGCCGAACCCGCTGCCATTCCCATTCAACCAGATGATCCCGCATGGCGAGGAAGGCGTGCATGAGGCGCGTGGGTCGGGGTTTCTCATTCGGCAGGATGGGCTGATCGTTACCAACAACCACGTCGTCAAGGACGGCAGTTCGGTCAGCGTCACTCTTGATGATGGCACCGAACTGAAGGCCAAGGTGCTCGGCACCGACACGCGCACCGACATCGCGCTGCTGAAGGTCGATGCCGGAAAACCGCTGCCCTTCATTCAGCTCGGCAATTCCCGCGACGTGCGGCCGGGCGAGTGGGTGGTCGCCATGGGCAATCCGTTTGGGCTTGGGGGCTCGGTGACCGCGGGGATCGTCTCGGCGGTCAGCCGGGACATCGGCTCCGGCCCCTATGATTCGTTCATCCAGGTCGACGCGCCGATCAATCAGGGCAATTCCGGCGGGCCGCTGTTCACCCAGGATGGCAAGGTCATCGGCATGAACACGGCGATCTTCTCGCCCTCCGGCGGCTCGGTCGGCATCGGGTTCGCCATTCCGTCCGACATGATCCGCACCGTGTCGAACCAGCTGGTCGCGTCCGGCCATGTCACCCGAGGCTATGTCGGCGTGGGCACCCAGGCGGTCACCGGGCCGATGGCGAAGGCGCTGCATTTGCCTGAAAGCTCCGGTGCGTTGCTGGCGAGCGTGGAGAACAATTCGCCCGCGGCGAAAGCAGGGCTCGAACCCGGCGATGTGATCCAGGCGGTGAACGGGCAAAAGATCGCGTCGCCGCGCGATCTGGCTCTGACGGTGGCGACGGTGGCGCCGGGGCAGGAAGCACAATTCCACATCCTGCGTGACGGCCAGGACCGCGACGTCGCCGTGAAGGTGGGGGAGCAACCCGCCGAAAAAACTGCCCGCGCCAAGACCGAGGAGCCCCAATCGCACGGTCAACTGGGCTTGGCGCTGGCGCCGCTGACGCCGGACGCGCGTGACCAGTTGCAGGTGCCAAACGGGCAGGAGGGCGCGCTGGTTCGCTCCGTGCGGCCTGGCTCACCGGCCGAGGCCGCGGGGCTGCGTCCCGGCGATATCATCGTGGGCGTCGGTAGCCTGAACGTGACCACGGCCACAGATGCGAACAAGGCGATCCGGTCGGCGCTGGATGGCAAGGACCACGCGGTAGCGCTGCGCGTGATGCGCGACGGAACGACCGCGTTCGTCGGCGTGACAGTGGATCAGTCGGCCGGGTAACGGTCGCACGCCGCGGTCATCCACCCCCGGCAGGTCTCCCCGGCTCGACCGGGGGATCGTGCCCGGAAACCGCTACCCTCTGCCGGGGAAAATGACCTCCCACGGCGAGGCTTCCTTGGTGATGTCGGTCATCACCTCGATGAGCGTCGGAGCGTTTTCCGTCAGCGCTTCGGTCAGCGCGCCGCGCAGACCGTCCGCGTCGGTGACCCGCCAGGAGCGCACGCCGAAAGCTTTCGCGTAGACCTGGAAGTCCGGATTGCTCAACGCCGAGCCAGACTCGCGGCCTTCGAACAGACGCCGCTGATCGCGCAACACGTTGCCGTAGGCTTCGTTGTTGAACAGGATCGTTACCAGATTGATGCCATAACGCACGGCGGTCGCCAGATCGGAGCCGCCGAACAGGAAGCCTCCATCGCCGGTCACCGCGACGACCGGCCGGTCCGGCTGACC
This sequence comes from Acetobacteraceae bacterium, assembly GCA_003164305.1. The sequence continues at coordinate 19,154 of PLSZ01000221.1, read as the reverse complement.
GACCTTGACGCCCAGGGCGGTTGGGAAGCCGGCGCCGAGGGTGCCGGAAAAGCCTGACGTAATCAGCGTTCTTGGCTCGTGGATCGGAAAGCCGAACCAGGAGACATAGCCGACCTGGGTCATTTCGTCGCACAGTATGCCGTTCGCCGGCAGCACGTCGCGGATGACGTCCAGGTACGACATCTGCGGCTGCAAAGTTTTCAGCGACGCCCAGGCATCGGCTTTGGCTTTCGCGATGACCTCGGCACGGGCCGGGTCGGAGCGCCGCTGAATGGCGTCCGTCAACGCGCGCGCGGCATCGGCGGAGTCGGCGACGATCGGAATATCGACCCGCACGCGATGCATCTCCGACGCGTCTATGTCGATGCGGGCGACTTTCATTCCGGCCGGGATGCCGCCCCAGCGGCCGATCGGCACATCAAGCCGCGTGCCGATGCCGATCAGCAGATCCGTGCCCGGCCACAGCTTCAGCGCGGCCGGCACTGTCAAACCCAGCGCGTGATGATCATCGACGATGCCGCGGCCGCCGCGGAACGAGACGACGGGCGCGCCGATTTTCTCGGCCAGCGCGAGGATCTCCGCGCCCGCGTCCACCGCGCCGCCGCCGACCCAGATCATTGGCGCCTTCGCCGCGTCCACCAGTTTCGCCAGCGCCGCGATGCGCTCGGGATCGGGCGTCGGGTTGGGGAACAGCGGCAACGGGTCCAACGGCGTGACTTCGGCGGCCGCGGCGAATTGTTCCCACGGCATCTCGATCGAAGCCGGCCCGTGGCGGCCCGACAGCATTTCCTGAAACGCCCGCGCGACCTTGACCGGCGCCTCGGTCGGATGGTCGATGCGGTCGGCATGTTTGACCAGCGTGCGCATCGTCGTGAGTTGGTCCTTCATCTCGTGCAATTGCCCGCGCTGCCGGCCGATCATCGCGCCGGGCACCTGGCCGGTGACGCACAGCACCGGCGCGTTCACGCCCCATGCGGTGACCAGCGCGGCCGCCGTGTTCATCACGCCAGGCCCGGGAACGACGGAGTAGGCGGAGGGTTTGCCGGTGGCGCAGGAATAGCCGAGGGCCATGTAGGCGGTGGTTTGCTCATGCCGCGCGTTGATCAGGCGGATCCGGTTGGCGTTGCGGGCGAGGGCGTCGAACAACCCGTAGGTCTGCACGCCGGGCAGGCCGAAGATCGTATCGATGCCGTGCCGGATCAGTCCGTCGACGATGGCTTCCCCACCGGTCATGCGTGCCATTCTTTGGTCCCCTGTCAGGTCGATGGCGGGAGCCTGCCACAACGGGGGCCTGGCGCGAAACCAGGCGTGGCCGGCGGGGCGACGGCCAGCCATTTCGTGTCGGTACCGTATCTGAATACCCTCGCGCGAATTTGTTTGGCAACCGGCTGGTAACGCGTTTCATGGCACGGCTCATGAACTCGGCGATGCCTTCCGGCCGCGCCATTCAAAGGACAGGCGATATTGTCCGGACCCGGCGCTTCAGTTCCTGATGAATCGGCACCGATGTGGGGCGAGCTCGATCCGGAGAGGCTGGACACCTCGTATGACGGTCCATGCTCGCCGGGCACCTGTGGTGGCGAGGCCGTGGCGGCCCATTCGGTGTCACCGGCGCGCCAGAACATCAGGACCAAGGCTCCGTATGTTACGTCCTTCTCGTCCCCCGAAGAGCGCCAGAGAGAACGATCGGCGTTGAGCCAGCACAGGTTCAAGTACGCCCTCTCGTGGAGGTGTCGTGAATACGCTTGTCTGGCGGTCATCATAATGAGCGCCGCTCTGAGCGCATGGGTCGTTCTTCACCGTGGCGATGTAAGTGGCCTGCTGATCGTTCCGATGTTCGATGGTCCTTTTGGCCTGATCTATATCGTGGGGAAGCTTGCGTATTCGACGATCCTGGTAGACGACCAGAGCATCACCGCGCTCGCGTTCGGACGTGCCTGGCGGACCATCGCGTGGAGGGAAGTGGAATCGGTCCGATGGGCCCGCACGGCATATATTGACGGCAACGTGTCTGTACCGTTTCTGAGCGTTCAAATCTGTTCCTCCGACAGGAAACTTCCTTATTTCTGGCCGTCGGGACCAATCGTGGTCTCTGAGCAGATCGTGGATTTTCAAGTGTTGTTCGAAACGGTTCGCGAAAAGGCCAGGACGCGCGGTTTCCCGATCGTTAAGCTCTTTTGACTGACGGAAAGTTCCCTGATCGTTCGCTTCGAGGTGGCCTCCGCGGTATGTAAGCCGTCCGCGCGGCGACCGCATGACACCAGGCAGGAAGCATATGGACCCGGGATCGAAGTATCGTTAGAAGCCGTCGCCAGTCTTGGAGAGACCGATGCCCGACGTTCGGAACACCTGAGGTACTGGGCTTTTTTTGAAATGGTGATCATGCGACGGGCACAAAGACTTCATCGCCGCCGAACCGATTCAGCGCGCTCGGACCGCGGTCACTCCGCGGGCGGACAATGAGCGTTCGCGGGCGACCGGCGGTCCCGGCGCGACCTGGGGATTGCGCCTGAATGCGACAACTTTATTTGCCGATGCGTATCTGGGACCTGCCAACGCGTCTGTTCCATTGGGTGCTCGTGGTGCTGCTGTTCACGTCGTGGCTCAGCGAGCGGGAAGACTGGATGCGATTGCATGTCTGGTGCGGACTGACGGTGCTGACGTTGCTGCTGTTCCGCGTCATCTGGGGTTTTATTGGCAGCGACACCGCGCGCTTCTCGTGGTTTCTGAAGAATCCACTCGAGGCGGTTCGCCACCTGATGCATTTGCCGCGTCGGGAGCCGGATACCGAGGCCGGTCATAACGCGGCCGGCGGCTGGATGGTGATCGTTCTGCTGGCGATTTTATTCCTCCAGGTCGGCACCGGGTTGTGCGCGAACGACGACGTGATGACGGAAGGACCGCTGGCGCGGATCGTCGGTAAGGACGACAGCGATTGGCTGACGCATATCCATCATTTGAACTTCATCGTGATCGAGATCGCGGTGGCTCTGCACGTGCTGGCGATCGTCACGTATCGTGTTTTGAAAGGGCATAATCTGCTGCTGCCGATGATCACCGGCAAGAAGCGGCTTCCCGGCGCGACGCCGGCGCCCAGAATGATGCACCCGATCGTGGCGCTGATCGTGCTGGCGGTGTGCGCGCTGGCCGTCGGGCTGTTCCTGGTGTTTCTCCGGTACAGCCCCTGAGCATGTCCGGCGGTGGTGCCGCGAGAGATCCCGCGGCACCGTCCGGCGTCACTTCAAACGATACTCTTTATGGCAGGCACCGCACGCGTCGCCGATTTGCTTGAACGCGGCGGCGGCGGCGGCTTCATCGCCGGCTTTGGCGGCTGTCGCGAGCGCTTCTCCAGCGACCGACAGAGCCGTGGCATCCTTCTTGAAGCCCTCCATATCGGTCCAGATCGCCGGGGCCGCTTTGGTGTTACCCTTGTCGCTGCCCTCGGGGAACAACGTGGGGAACACGGTGCCCCAACGCTGAATCGCCTTGCCCGGCGCTTCCAAGGTCTTGACGTCGCCCTTCGTCGTGATCACCGCCTTCACGCCGGCGAACGTGCCGTTCAGCAGATCGAGCCCGACCTGACGGGTGGCGATCGGATCGATCCCTTGCGCCAGCGCCGATCCGCCGAAACCCGTGCCCCCAAAGCCGGCGAGTCCCGGGGCAAACCCACTCACGGCCACAACCAAGGCCGTTACCAACACGAGTCTTCTCGTCATACTGAAACCTTCCCTTGAACTTCGTTGCACCCAGGCCCAATCACGGTACCATCGGTCATCGAGCGAACCCGTGACGCCGCGTGCAGCCGCGGCACGAGGTTCGCTCGAAGATAGCTTAGCCGCCGTATTTGGCGGAGACCACCATAAGGTTGACGTTCATGCACCACATCGCATCGGTAGCGGTATTTTGCGGCTCCCGTCTCGGCCATGACCCGGCATTCGCGGTGGCGGCGCGGGAACTCGGCGTGGGGTTGGCCCATGCGGGCATCCGCCTCGTCTACGGCGGCGGCAAGAACGGCATGATGGGCGTGCTGGCCGATGCCGTACTGGAGGCCGGCGGCACGGTGCTTGGGGTCATTCCGGATTTCCTGACGAAGTCGGAGGTCGCGCATCCCGGCGTGACCGAGATGATAGTCACCGACAGCATGCATAGCCGCAAACGCCACATGGCCGAGGCGGCGGACGCCTTCGTCACGTTACCCGGCGGCATCGGCACGATGGACGAGACGGTCGAGATCGTGACCTGGCGGCAACTGGGCCTGCACGACAAGCCGATCTATGTCTGCGACATCGCCGGCTCGGCGGCGCCGTTCGTTACCGCGGTCGATGGCATGATCGCGCAGGGGTTCACCGGACCGGACGTGCGGCGGTTGTTTACCGTGGTTGAAGGCGTGTCCGCGCTGTTGTCGCGCCTTGGCACCGCGCCGATCCATCCCGGTCTGGCCGCCGCCCGATTGTAGAACGGCAACCGCGTGGAGGCTGCTCAGAGCGGGTTCCAATCAGGTAGTTCGAACTGAACTCCCGTCGTTATGCTCGGGCCCGACCCGAGCATCCGTGGAAACGTCCCTGCGTGGAAAACTGGCCACGTTACCTGATTCGATCGATCCTCGCCTCAAGGGCGAGGATGATGGTCAGGCGAAGATCCTGCGTCCGGTCGAGCCGGACCAGGACGATTGGTGGCATTCCGACCAGATCGGAAACCGCTCTAATGCGGCATCCACTCCTTCAGGAATCGCGCGTAGCAATCCCGCTCCCCCGGCATCTTCGGCCAGCCGGCGAGTTGCCGCACCGCCACCAGCAGCAGCCGATCCTTCAGATGGGTCGAGTTGTTCTCGTATTCCTGGAACGCCGAGTGGGTGATCTTCTGGTTGTGCGGATCGTCCTGGAACTTGCAGGCCGTGAGCGCCACCGTCGCCATGTATTTCGACCGGTCCGCGCCTGACTCCAGATACGCGGCAGCCAATGCGGTGGAGCGCGCGATATCGAAGGCCAGGATCGCCTCGCCCAACTCGGTCAGCAGGGATTCGGGATCGCGGTTGGCGAAGTCGTAACCGGCGAGCTCGCTCTCGATTATCGACTTGCTCCACTTGTTGGAGCGTGCCGAATCGTTGACGAAGTTGGCCATCATATAAAGGATGCGCGGCTGATACGGGCTCTGGCTGGTGCGCAGCCAGAAATTGCCGGTGTTGCAGTAGTCGAACGGATGCTGCCCGTCGGTGAACGCGCGCGGCACGGTGTTGCGCAGGATCAGCTCCCCGGCGCCGATCTGGATCGTATCGCCGAGCGAACGGATGGACTTTCCGTTCTTCAGGTGCTCGGTGATCTGGCCGAACACGGTGTCCTGGTCGCCGGTCATCAGCATGTCGATGAACGCTTCGATTTCCGTCGGCGACAGCGGCGTTTGATTGGACTGGACCAGGCTGCGTCCCATGTCGGGGAATGCGTTGGTCAACTGCACGCAAATGTAGTCATACAGCGAGTAGTACAGCGGCCCGACCGCCATGTCCGGCACGCCGGTGTAGAACACGCCGTGCGCTCTCTCCCACCCCACGTAATCCGCGAGACCGACGATGGCCCTCGCCCGCAACGCCTTGTGGCCGGTATTACGCGCCTTGCGGCCGACGATGGTGTCCTGCACGTCTATCAGTCCGAGGAAGAGCAACTGGTCGCGCAGCCTGTCCCGCGCGGTTTCGTCCGCCGCGAGATCGAGGAACATGCCGTACGACCGCTCGACTTCGCCGCCCATGGTGGCCAGCATGTGCGCGTTGAGGCGTTCGTCCAGCGTGCCACCCTCACGCAACGGCGCGACGTCCTGGTTCCACACCACGGGCCCGTAGTCCGGCGGCGGCACGTTCATGCCCTTCATGGTGGCGTAGCGGCCGGGGTACTTGCCCAGAAGCTGGTTCCAGATGTCGAGACCGGCGGGGATGTACCAAACGCTCTGCAGCATCGGCAGAAGGCGGTATTCCTCGGGCAGATAGGGCGCCAGATCGGCGGAAGTGCGCAGGCCGAGGATGGTATGGTCGTTGTTCACCAGAACGATCTGGCCGTCTTTGATGTTGATGTGGTTGGGCACCTGGACATAGGGCGCCTCGGCCGCGGTGACGACACTCAGCGCTTCGCCGACCGAGCGGCCCTCGTCGGTCACCATCTTATGAAAGATGTCCGCCGTGCGCGGTTGGTCGCGGTCCAGGATGGCGGCGGTGAGCGCGTCGAAGGCTTTGTCGTTGCGCAAGGTCGCGAGGTCGAGCGGCATTGGCTGGTCTCCTCATGTGCTTTGAACGAAGCCTACGCCCACATTCGTCCGGGGGTAAAGCGGCGCGCCGAAATGTTCCCTTGGCAGATCGGTTTACCATGCGTGTTCGACCCGCGCCGCCGGCATTGACGAGTTAAAATTCACCTCACGTTAAGTGAGTACAATACCATAATGATCGTCAATGCCGCCGGTGTATCCGTCCAGGACCATGGCATTGATCGTCAGCGGCGGCCCGCGCTGAGGGTTTCCAACAGCGGAGCTCGGTATGGAAACATCGGCGTTCATCCGCGGTGGCAATCTTTCTTTTGGCGCGAGCCTCGCCAAGGAAAATGGAACCGCGGATAAACGCCGATGAACGCCGACCAGCAGGTGTAAAAAAGTGATGTACCGGCGCCAGGTCCGAGGGCGGCATCACCAATAATGAAGCGGTATCGAATCATTGTTTCGATATCGGAAATGGCGAAAAACTAAGTACGGGTGCGGATTTATTTGCCGTTGGTACGCACGATGGGGGCGGACCCACGGGGCGACTCACCCCGGAACGATGCTGCCTCGGTCCGTCGCGGGTCCACGCCAGTGCGCCAGGACGAGGCCACGGTCAACCAGGTACCGCTGAATGGCGGAAAGCGCTTCGCCGGACGGCGAGACCCGGGTGAAACCCGCTACCGCCGAGGCCAGCGCGGCGAACCGAGGATGCAGTTGCATCACTTTGCCGCCATTCTCGAACGGCGCGCCACCGTGTTCGTCGGCGCAACTGGCGCAAGCCAGTCCCTCGGCGAAAATGATGTCGTGGCGCGACAGTTCGACATGCCGGTAAGCGATTTCATCGGCCGGTTCCTGAGTGATCGTCACGCCATTGACCAGCATGCCGGCCGCGATCAGGACATCGCCGATCAGCACGGCATGATCGGGTGACAGCAGCAGATCGCGCGCCGGTACGCTGTCGGCGATCGCGTCCGCCCGTATGCGCACCGGCCACATTTCCATTGGACGCGGATGCCTCGTGCAATCCACAAGTCGACGGCCCAGAAATACGATAGGGACAAAATCGCCGCGGACTGTCTCGACAGCGTCGCCCTCGCACAGCGCCTCCACCGGGATCTCCCCGCGCGCGGTCAGGATGCGTGTCCCCGATGCGATCGTCATGGTCCCCTTCGCCGGCGCTACCGCGCGCGTCACCGTTCTGCGCGAGCCGTCAGGAGTCCCGCAAGCGGTTCCCGGGCATTGACGAGAGGCTGTTCTCCCGTCTCATAGTAACTTCATGGATACAGCTGATTCAGACTCTGGCGCCGCGGCCTCCCTGGAAGCGACGCTCGACGCGTGGGAAGCCAGCATCGCCCGCCTGGAGCAGCAGGCGGCGCAGGTGTTGCGCGCCGCGAAGCAGTTACGGAAGGCCGCGCAAGATGGGGCTCTGGCGACCGCCGGGGCGGCGCAAAGCGCGTTGCGGGACAGCGCGGCGAAGCTGACGGAGACGATCGCGCGCGACGCCGAAGTCCCCGCCATCGACATCCCGGCCGCATTCGAAAGCGGTTCGTTTCTCACCGAGTTGTCAGCGGCGGCGGCCGCGGCGGGGGTTACGTTGGTGCAGCGGGACGGACGCGTCACCGCCTACCCGGTCGTGCTGCGGTTGGAGCCGCGAACCGCGGGGGTTCGCATTGGCCGCAAGCTGGAGCGGCGGTTGCGGCCGAGTGTGATCGCACGCCAATTGAAGGCACTTCAGCAACGACCCAACCGGTTCAACGCCAGATTGTTCCTGGACCGGTTGCTGCGCGCATACACGGTGCTGGCGCCAGGCTGGCGCTCCGGCGAGGGGCCGTTGACCGCGCTCGCCGCGCTGCACGACGTGCTGACGTTGTTGCCCGCGGCGGCGGCGGACTATCCGATGGAGGAGTTCCTGGTCGACCTGCTGCGGCTCGACAGGGAGCCTGACGCACGGTCGGGGCGCGGCCATCGGTTCGAACTCGGCGGTTCCACCGGCACCAAGGGCGACAAACGCCTGACCGTTTATGATGAATCGGGCGTGCAACACGATTACTACGCGGTACGCTTCATCGCGGACGCTTCCGATGCTTGAAATCCGCACCGAGCCATTGAACCCGCATTACTGGCTCGGCGTGATCGAGCGCGAGTATTTCCAGGATTTCCTGCGCGCCGGCGGGGCGGCGGCGAAGTTCGTGATCGGCGATGAGGCGGTGCAGGAGGAACTCCAGACCGAGTGCGCCTTGCTGGCGCGCCGGCACGGATTGCTGCACGCGCATCTGTCCGCCGCCGAGACGAAATTGCACATGGCGCAGGAGATGTTTTTCGCGCTGGTTCGCGTGCTGCCCTGGGATGGACTGCTCCAACGTTATTTGGAGGAACTGTTCGGCCGGCATGAGCATCCGTGGCCTCAGCCCGGCACCGCGCTTGGCACCGCCGAACTGGCGGATGCGTTCGGCATCGCACCGGGGATCATGACGCGGCATCGCGATCAGTGGCTCAGCCGCGATTTGTGGGACGATCCCAGACTGGCGCGCGATTTTCGCGCGGCGATGATCGCGTTGTGCCTGTCGCGGCTGGATCCTCAGGAAGGCGGCGAGTCGAACACGCCGGTGCATCAATGGCTGCGGGGCGAGAAACCACCGTTGTCCGCGTTGCGGCCGTTCGACATCACGGCGCAAATCACCCGCATGAACGCGCGGGCGATGCTGATTTCACTGTGCCACTTCTTGCGCAAGGCCGGTGCGTCGGGGCTGCTGCTGACATTGGATTTGCGTGCCGCGACTCGCAAGACGGACACCGGCGTTCGCTATTCTCCCTCGGCGGTGATGGATTTGTATGAAGTGCTGCGCGAGTTGATCGACGATCTGGAGCATCTGCCGGGGTTGTTCATTCTGGGCCTCGCGGATCAGGGGCTGATTTCGGGCGACCGGCGGCGCACATTGGATACCTACAAGGCCCTGGAGATGCGGATCTGGCCGGACGTGCGGCCAGGGGACCGCCAAAATCCACTGGCGCCTCTGGTGACGGTGAGCCTGTGACCCTGGAAGCCCGCATCGCGATCGAGGCGTTGCGCGCGGGGGTGCCGAACCGCGCCGCGGTGCGGTTGATGGGCACCGAAGAACCCGGTCTGGAACAGCAATTCGACGAACAACTGCATGACGCATGGGCGGAAAAGCCCAGACCGGGCCTGGGGATCGCGGGGGGATTTGGATCCGGAAAGTCGCATTTCCTGGGGTATCTCGCGGAAGTCGCCTGGGCACAGCATTTCGTTGTCAGCCGCGTGGTGGTCAGCAAGGAGACCCCCTTGTCCGATCCCGCGCGCGTGTTCGAGGCGGCGATGCGCGCGGCGACGTTGCCCGACCGGCACGACGACGCGATCACCGGGGCGCTGACGATCCTGCGCCAATCTCGCGACAAGATGGCGGCGCTGGACAGCGCGGTGGAGCAGGCGGGGGACTCTCTGGCGCCAATGTTCTCCGCGCTGTTGTTTCTGGTGCGGCGGGACACGTTGCCGACCGGGTTTGGACGGCAGTTGGAACGGTTTCTGGCGGGCGGCAAAATCCGGCCGGCCGATGTGCGGCAGGCTTTGGACGCTGTAGGCGGGGCGCGCAAATACGACCTTCGGCTGCCAACCGCCGGTCCGTTGATGGAGCAGCGGATCCAGTTCGTGACCGCGTTGCTGCACGCCGCCGGATACACGGGGTGGTGCCTGCTGTTCGACGAGGTCGAGTTAATCGGCCGCTATACCCCACTGCGCCGCGCGCTGGCTTACGCGTGGCTGGCCACCTGGCTCGGGCTGGACGGCGCGCGGAGCTGGCCGGGGATCGTCGCCGGCTATGCCATCACGGACGATTTCGTCACCGCCGTGATCGAGGAACGGCAGGACGAACTTCGGCTGACCGAGCGGCTGCGCCTGAAGGAGCGGCATCACGAGGCGCGCCTCGCGGCGACCGCGATGCGGCATATCGCGGACACCGTGCGGTCGCGGCGGTTGCGCGCGCCGGGCCTCGACGAACTGGTGCGCGCCAACACGCGCCTGAGCAAGATTTATCAAGAGGCCTATGGCTGGGAACCGCCGGCCACCGATCCGCCGGAACGGACCGCGACGCGAACGATGCGGCAATACATCAAGGGCTGGATCACCGAGTGGGACATGCGTCGGTTGACCGGCGACGTGACACGGACGGTGGTTGAGGAAATGGCGGCGAATTATTCCGAAGACGAAAGCCTGTCGGCGCCGGCCGAGGATGAACCGGAATAATCTCGTGCGCCTGGCGCGATCCGCCATGGCGCGACGGGGCGCGCTGTCGAACGGCCCGAGTGAGCCTCGTCACACGGATTGGATACGCGCGCGGCATGACAATCATCCCAGAACCCGTCCGATAACCTGAAAGCTCAGTTCATGTCTCTGCCCGGCAAAGCGATCCTGGCCGTTTGGAACGAAGTCGATCCGGAATTCGAGGACGACTTCAACGACTGGTACCTCCGCGAGCACATCATCGAGCGCACCTCCGTTCCCGGGCTTTTTCGCGGCCGCCGGTATCGCGCCGAGACGGGGTCGCCGCGCTACATGGCGTTCTACGAAGCCGAGACGATGGACGTTCTGACCCAGGGCGCCTACCGCGATCAACTGGCCAATCCCACCGCGTGGACGCGACGGATCATGCCGCGGTTTCGTTTCGCTCAACGCGGGTTGTGCGATGTCGCCGTTTCGTTGGGCGATGGAATCGGCGGTGCCGCGGCAGTGGTGCATGTGACGCCGGGGGACGATCCCGAGGATGCGCCCCGATTACGCGCGTGGATCGCCGACTTTCTCCTGCCGGACCTTGTCGCTTTGCCAAACGTCGCGGCCGCGCATTTGTGGACATTGGCGCCCGGAGAGCCCGCCAGTCCGACGACGGCGCTGAGCCAAAACGCCGAACCCGAGCATCCGTTGGCGTGGATCATTGTCGTCGAAACGATGGAAGCCGCGGGAGCTGAAGCCATGAGCGCGGCGATCCTGGTGCGGGACCTGGCAGCGCATGGCGCGGCGGAGGTGCGCGCCTATCCGAGTTACCGGCTGCTGTACGCGGTCGAACAGCGGTAGGATCGACCGGCGGGGCTTATTACCTGGCCGTGACGGTTGCCTATCGCTCGGGCGACCGCGACGTCATGCGGTCGCGGTGATTACAGGCGTTCCGACGCTCGTCCATTACCGCGACGAGCCGAGACCGTTGCCGCGCGCGGCGGAGCCTCGGCCGATCCGCTCGCGCCACGATCCCAGCCAACGCACCACGCGGGCGATCGAAGGGGTGGTCGTCGGCCGTAGCAGCCGGTGGTCATACAAAGCGAATCGCCGATCATTCTCCACGAGACACACCCCCATCAGCGAGATCACCCCTGGCGACTCATCGCTGACCGATTTGCCGCCGGTCAGGGTGAAATTATTGTCCGCTGGCTGACCGCCGCCGGTGTCCATGCCGCGCGCGATGCCGATCCGCTCCCATCCCAGGAATGCCCAGACCGCGGCGACCCGCAGCTCGAACCAGACGCGGCGCCACCACGGTTGCCTTCGCCGGTGCCACGCCAGCCAGTTGGCGAACAGCAGGATGTGGCGGGCCTCTTCCTGGATCACCGGTTCGAACGTATCGACCAGCTCGGCGGGAAAGAAACCGGACCGTTTCGCCACCTCGAACAGTCCGAAGGCGAAGAAACTATCGATGCACTCGGAGAAACCGGTAACCAAGTACGCCCATTCGGCGTCGCGCGGTTCCCGGTAAACGGGTTCGGGCGCCAGAGCGATGCCGTAGGTGGCGACGAGGTTCGAGAGCACTTCCTTGTGCCGGTTCTCCTCCCAGGCGTTGCGGCCGATCGCCTCGCGCCACGCGGGATCGGTCAGAGTCCGCGCATACGCGGCCATGCGCAGACGCGCTTTGCCCTCGGTTTGCACGGCGATGTCCCAGATCGGTAGGCTGGTCAGGCGGCCCAGTGCGTCGTCCGACAATTTCGGCCAGTCGATGATCGAGGGCCGGTACGGATTGAACGTTTCCATGAACATGCGGCACGCCGCGTCGCGATGCGCGTCGCCACCGATGGGCAACGGGCCCGGGACTGGCCAGAGCCATTGCCGGGCCGCCCGATCCGCCGCCTCCACGTCGCGCGGATCCGGATGGGCGGCGGGGACCGGTTCGGTCATCGCTGGAAGGTTTCCCGGACAGTCAATATCATCCGACATCGCGGATCACACAGAGTGCGTTCATCGCGTTGCCATGTGGGGCCAATGGCGCGTCCCGACAACCCAAACCGGCATCGGCGCTTCCAATTGGAGACCGCCGCTGGCGAAGTCCCTGCGAAATGATTGACAGGGGGACGGCCCGGGACTACCCGGAACGCGCTACTTGCGACTGACTCGCAACAGAACGGCGCCGGCATCCGGGCGCGGAATCACGAGCAACCGGTGGACCGGCGCACGATGAGTGACAAGGCTTTCCAACGCGCTCGCCCCAAACGGCTGGCGCACGCGCTCGCGGTGTTCGGCCCAGGACTGGTGGTGATGCTGGCCGATACGGATGTGGGGAGCGTGATCACGGCGGGTCAGAGTGGGGTGCAGTGGGGTTACCAACTGTTGGCCTTGCAACTGGTTCTGGTGCCCATCCTCTACATGGTTCAGGAACTGACCGTCCGGTTGGGCATCTTTACCGGCCGCGGCCATGGCGAGCTGATCCGCGACACGTTCGGACCGTTCTGGGGCTGGGTGTCCGCCACCGGTCTGGGCGTCGCGACCATCGGCGCGCTGCTGACCGAATTCTCCGGCGTCGCGGGTGTGGGCGAGCTTTACGGACTGCCTCGCTTCGTCACTCTGCCGATCGCCGCGGTGGCTCTGTTGGCCGTGGTGCTGACCGGCTCCTACCGCCGGGTCGAGCGTGCCGCGATCATCCTCGGCCTGTTCGAGCTTTCGTTCTTCTTCGTCGCCTGGGCGGCGCATCCGGATCCGGCGGCCCTGCTGGCGGGGAGCGTGAACATTCCATACGCCAACAAGGATTATTTGTATCTGGCGGCGGCCAATATCGGCGCCGTGGTGATGCCGTGGATGATTTTCTATCAGCAATCCGCCATCGCCGATAAGCGCCTGCATCCCGAGCATTACGCGGCCGCGCGCTGGGACACGGCGGCCGGCGCCCTGCTGACCCAATGTGTCATGGCCGCGGTTCTGATCGCCTGCGCCGCGACCATCGGTGTCCGGCATCCGGAGGCGTCTCTCACCAGCGTTGGCGACATGGCGCAGGCGCTGACCCCATTCCTGGGCGCCACGATGGGGAATTTGGTATTCGGCGCGGGCGTGCTCGGCGCGGGAATGGTGGCGGCGATCGTTTGCTCGCTGGCGTTCGCCTGGGGGTTGGGCGAGGTTACCGGCTATCGCCGTTCGCTGGAATATCACCCGCTGGAGGCGCGCTGGTTCTATGGCGTTTACACCGTCTGCGTGGTGGGGGGAGCAATCGTCGTCGCCGCGTGGCCCGATCTGGTGGCGCTGAACGTCGGCGTGCAGGTGATGAACGCGCTGATGTTGCCGCTGGTGTTGGGGTTCCTGATCGCTCTGGTGGTGAAGGCGCTGCCGCCCGAGCACCGGCTGCGCGGCGGCTACTTGTGGGTGGTGCTGGTGGTTTCCGCTTTGACCTGCGCCCTGGGCGTATTTGGTGGATTTTCCGGCGCCGGACTGCTCGGATAGCGCGATCGAGGAAGCAGGAGCGCGCGCATGCCGGACTTTCAGATGCCCTTGTCGGGGAATGTCACGCAAACCATCAATCCGTGGACGTCATTGTTCAGTGGCAGCAGTCTGTTCACGGTCAACATGGGTTCGTCATCCAATCCGCCCGTCGAAGCGCAGGTGCTGTCGGATGTCGCGAGTTACGGCAAGCAACTGGGCCGGATCGGCGACGTGATGCTGGTGCTGTTGGCGCATTTCCACCCGGAACGTACTCTGACGGAACCCGAGGAAAAGGCAATCCGCGATCTGCGCGGGATGCTGACGGAAATCGCCAACGTGAAGGCGCGACACCCGGCGCAACCGGCCGCTGGCGCGAGTGGCCCGGCGGCGTAGCGGGGGGTCGAGCCGTCTCCAAACGTCATGGGCCGGATCGACTGAACCTTCTGTCGAAGTACCGGGGTTGTTGCCGATGGGCCGGTCGAGCCGGCCCATGACGATTGTCGCTTCAACCAACACTCACGCCGCCCGGACTTCCGACAGGAAGGTATCGACCTGTCGCTTTAACGCCTCGCTGTTCTGGCTCAGGCTGTTGGCGGAGGCGAGAACCTGACCGGCCGCGGCGCCGGCGCTTCGCGCCGCCGTATCGACGCCCGTGATGTTGGTGGTGACTTCCCCGGTGCCCCTCGCCGCTTCCGTGACATTGCGGGCGATCTCCGCCGTCGCGGCGCCCTGCTGCTCGACCGCGGAGGCGATCGCGGTCGCCACCTCGCTCACCTTGGCGATGCGCGCGACGATGCCCTGGATCGAGTGTACCGACCCGCGGGTCGCCTCCTGGATCGCGGCGATCTGCGAGGAGATTTCTTCCGTTGCCTTGGCGGTCTGATTGGCCAGCGCCTTGACCTCGCTGGCCACGACCGCGAAGCCGCGGCCGGCGTNNCGGCCGGCGAGAGACTTCACCTCGCTGGCCACCACGGCGAAACCCTTGCCGGCCTGCCCCGCGCGTGCCGCCTCGATCGTGGCGTTCAACGCCAACAAGTTTGTTTGGCTGGCGATCCCGTTGATCAGGCCGACCACCTGGCCGATGCGGTCCATCGCGGTCGCCAGCGCCTGCATCCCGTGATCCGCGGCTTTCGCCTCGGTCACGGTTTCGTTGGTGAGCTGGGTCGATTTATTGACCTGCTCCAGGATTTCCCGCACCGACGCCGAAAGCTCCTCGGTCGAGGCAGCGACCGTATTGACGTTCTGCATGGCCTGCTCCGAGGCCGCCGCGACCGCGCTCGACTGACGCGAGGTTTCTTCGGCGATCGCCGCCATCGACTGCGCCGTGGTTTGCAACTCGGTCGCCCGCGCGGTGACGTCGGTGACAATTCCGCCAGCGGTGGCCTCGAACTTCGCCGCGAGGTCGATCATGGTCGCGCGGCGTTCCTCGGCGGCGCGCTGCTTGAGTGCTTCCTGGTCAGCGCGCAGCCGCTCGGTCTCGATCATGGTGTCCTTGAACACCTGAAGGGTGGCCGCCATTTCGCCGACCTCGTCTTTCCGGCCGGCCGCCGGGATCGTCACCGAGGTGTCACCGCCGGCCAGCGCGCGCATCGCGTCGCTCATGCGGACCACCGGACCGCCGATGCCGCGGCCGATCAGCCACGCCAGCGTTGCCCCAAGCAGCAATCCGCCCACCGAGAAGCTCAGAATCAGTGTGCTGGTTTGATCCATCGTCGAGAGGGTCAGCTTTTCAGTTTGCTGTTCCTCGGCGATGCCGCTGTCCTTGATCGCCTGAGCGTCGGTCTGCACCTGCTGGCCCATATCGCGCATCGTGCCGTTGATCATGCCGCTGATCTCGTTCTCGAGCGCGCTGATCTTGTGGAAGGTCTCCGCGTAGGTGGCGACGCCGGTCCGCACGTCCTCGAGCGCGGTATGCGCCGCGGTGCCCTTGGTGGCGGTGTCGAGCGCCTGGAAGGTCGCGGCCAGATCCGTGAGGGTTTTCTCCGCCTCCTGAGCAGCCGATGCGTCATGCCGGCCAATGAACTTGTTGACGTCGAGACGGATGAGCATGAACTGTTCCATGCCTCGGTTAGCGAGAACCGGAATGACGCTGTCGTCCGCCGCCAACGCGTTGATCAGCACTTCGAATTTCTGGCGTTGCGCGGTTCCGGTCGGGTCCAGACTGGCTTGCCGCAGCCTCGCCTGTTCACGGGTCGCCACCACCAGCTTGTCGAAGTCAACGAGATAGGAGTCGGTCAAACGCGCGATATTCTCCAGTCTGCTTCGTCGATCCGGGCTGTGCACGATGTCCAGCCCCTGTTTCATAAGATCATGCAGCGTCGCTTGTTGCTGCTTGGCGGAGGCGACGTTGGCCTCCATGCCGGTGAAAGCGTATTCGCGCACGAAACGGCGCAGATTGAGAAAGGTCAGATCGATATCATGCGCGATGCCGACCACCGCCACCCTTTGCGCATAGGTGGCAAGCCCGTCGGCGGACGATCGGAACGCGAACCAGGCGGTACCGGAAACGGCGGCGAGGATCGCCAGAACGCAGGCGAAGCCCAAAGCGATCTTGGTATTGATTTTACGATCGGCGAAGAGAGACGCGACGGCGTTGTAGGAACTCATGCGCGAAGTCCTTGTGTGGGCACCGGAATGCGATGGTCGACAAACCAGCCGCGGCGATGGTCCACGGTGTTTTAAGAAGGCGAAGTTAAGATCCGGTGAACGCGTCGGTTATCGCGATGGAGCGATCATGGTCGCGATCTTTTCCGCCTTTAGCCGCGGGTTATGCCGGCGGCCCGCGATCCCCGGCGGCGCGCGGGCCCCATGGGCGTCATCACGGGCGCGTGATCAGTGATGATGCCCGCCGGCCGGCCGCGCGCCAGCCGCGATCGGGTGATCGCGGGCCTCGCGTACCGCCTCCAGCACGCGGCCGGGTGGGGCGTCGGGCGGCAACCAAATCCGCAACCACCCCTGCCCATCGACCACCGCCCGGTAGCCGGGAAACTGCCCGGGCTCGACGCCCGCGAGCACGCGCCATGCATCCCACGCTGTCGGCGCTGCGGCGACACATTCGCCTTCCTGGGGCCGCTCGACGGTCCCGCGCGCCAAATGGATCGTTACGCTATCCGGAAGGTTTCGCGGCTCGGCCGCGTCGCCGGCGACGACCAGCAAAACCCGCGCTGCCAGGTCAGCCAACTCGTCCGCGTCACGCCCGGCGCAACTCAGCGGCGTGGTCGGCGCGGCCACCGGAGGGGTCCATACACCGGTATCCGCCGCCTGCGCACCAATGTTTCGCGCGCGGATGAAATCGATCAATCCCCAGCGGTCGTCTTCGGACAGCACCGAGCCGAAGCCGGGCATCAGCGCGTTACCCTCGGGGTCGAGGACGCCGTTGGAGATCCACCAGTACAACTCGCCATCCAGATGGCCCCAGACGTGCGGCGCGGTCAGGTCGGCGTCGCCGCCGGTGCCGTTCTGAGGGTCGTGGCACATGGCGCAGCGCGCGGCGAACAGCAGCTTTCCATGCACGATCGAATCGACTGAAAACCCGGTAGTGGAACGGAAGTAGCTGGTCGGATAAGCCTCGACAAACAACAGATTCAACGCCGGCGTGAATGGCGCGATCACGAACACCGCCAGGCCGAGCGCCACCAACCGGTACCGCCGCAACGCCAGGCTGACTCCGACCAACGCCACACCCGTGGCCACGGCGATCAGCAATCGCAAAAATTCCCAGCGCAGATCCGGCTCGTCCCACGCGTCCAAACTCGGCCGCCAGGCGAACGGCCAGGCCGGTTGCTCGTGCGCCGCCGGCGTGGAGGAGGCCATCGCGGACGCGGCGAGCACCACGCAGCAAACCGCGACCGCCTCGATCGCGATGGAGGCGATCAGCCCGCGGCGGCCGGCCACGGTACCAAGCCTGGCCGTGAACACCAGACGATTGAAGCACGCGAGGCCGAGCGCCAGGACAAACAAGCCGATCTTGATCAGCGCGAAGTGCCCGTACGCCGTGCCGAACAATCCGCCGAGACCGCCAATCAATTCTCCGGCCTGCGGGATGGCGGTCACCGCGATGGTGCCGACCGCGACCAGCCCGACCGGAGTAAATCGTTCGCACAAAATAACGGCTTGCGGCACTGGCGCGCGGATCACGCCCAGAAGCAAGGGCAACAGACATCCGAGCCAGGCTCCGGCGGCGAGGAGATGGGCCATTTCGAGCAGGATCAACACCGTGACGTCCGACGCGCCGATATGGCCGAGCAGCGGTTGCAGCGCGAGCGCGGCGCCCGCCGCGAGCAGCGCCACCAACCGAAAGCGGGTCGCCAGCAAGCCGAGGGCAGCGGCCAATAACAGCAGACGCAGGCAAACGAATTCGCCGAAAACGGTATGGCGCGCCACCACCGGCACGGCGTCGAGCAGCGTGGCGAAGTCATTTGCTCCGGCGATCGTTCCGGAGACGGCGATGAGCCACGCGAAGCCCAGTAGCAAAGCCAGCGCGCCGCTGACCAGCGCGATCCGATGGACGCTCGCGACCAGCCGTGGTTCCGGTTTGGGCATCACAAAACACCGGAACACCAGACAACCAAACAACGACAGAGCCGCGATAAGATGCGTGCCGCGCAGCACAGCGGTGGCGATCTCAAACCGGTCCATGCGTCAGGGTCCGATCGAAAACTGAAACCGTCCCTCGGTCTTGTGCGTATCGACCGAGGTGACGTGCCACACGACCGTATAAGTCCCCGCCTGCAACTTTGGCAGCGCCACCACCAGCGCCTGGGCGTTGTCGATCGGCTTCGGCGCGGCGACGCCGATCGCCGCGCCGGATGGACCCAGCAGTTGAATGGTGCAGAACAACGGCTCCACCGGTTCGGTGAAGCGCAGCGTCAGGTCCGCGGGCGAGACCGGACTCTGGCTTCCCACCGGGGGCGATGCCTTCTCCAGGAACGCGTGCGCCCAGACGGGTTTCGCGCCGGCCGCGAGCAGCAAGCCCAGGATGGCGCGGCGCGCGCCGAAGGCAGTCGCGCCGGTCACAGCGACACCATAGGTTTGCCGAGGCCGTTGGGGAACAAATCGTCGAAGTACAAGTGAAACTCAGCGACGACGCCGAGATGGGAGCCGGTTTGCCGGTTGCCCGGAACCAGCATCTCCAGCGACATGGCGTAAAATCGTTGCGTGTAGTTCACTCCGACGCCGAACAAATACTGGGTGCTCGTGTTGTTCGGCTTGCTGGCGGAGGACGACCAGGTCATTT
>PLSZ01000673.1:170-4835 GCA_003164305.1 Acetobacteraceae bacterium | reverse complement strand
GGGGATGACGAGAGTGGAACGACGACCTGACGCGATAATGGCTGGGCGTCGCCATAGTGACTAACCGCTCCGCCGCCGGCTCCAATGTGCCCACAGCAGCGGCGGAACTGTCACGGCAATCGTCAGCGTGGACACCGCGGCGATCGTCGGATCGAGCGCGTAACGCAAATCCTCCCACATCCGCCGCGGCAGCGTGACCGCGTCGGCGCCGGACAGGAACAGCGCGACGACCAGTTCATCGAACGAGGTGATGAACGCGAACAGCGCCCCGACCAGAACGCCGGGCAGGATCAGCGGCAAGGTCACCTGGCGGAACGTGCCCAACGGGGTCGCTCCCAGCCCGAGGGAAGCCATTTCCAGCCGCCGGTCGAGCCTCGCCAGGCTGGCGCCGACGCTGGTCACCACGAACGGCACCGCGAGACAGGTGTGCGCCAACACGAGGCCCAACGGCGTGCCGACCAGGCCGAAGCGGGCGAACGCGTAATACAGCCCGATGGCAACGATGATCACCGGCATGATCAGAGGCGACAGGATCAGGCCGGCGGCCAGCAGCCTCGCCATGGCGGGCAGCCGCGCGAGGCCCATCGCGGCCAGGGTGCCGAGGACGGTTGCCAGCACGACCACCGCGATGGCGACCTCGATGCTCAGCGCGGTGGCGGCGAGCCAGTCGCGGCTGCCCAGATACGCCTGGTACCACCGCACGCCGAACGCCGGCGGCGGGAACGTCAGATACCCGGCGGAGGAAAACGACAGCACGATCACCACGACGATCGGCGCGATCATCACCAGCAGGATCAGCGGAACGACCAGGCGCATCAGGCGCTGACCGGGATTCACCGTTCCGCCACCCGCAGCGCGCGGCCGACGCCGAAGGCGAACTGGAACAGCGCCATGATCGCCAGGGTCACGACCAGCAACGCGGTGGACAGGCAGGCGGCGTAAGGCCAGTTCAGTTGATCGACCTGCTGCGCGATCAGCATCGACACGGTCATGTCGCGCGGGCCGCCGACCAGCGCGGGCGTGATGTAGAAACCCAAAGACAACACGAATACCAGCAGCACGCCGGCCGCGACGCCGGGCATCGACAGCGGCAGGACGATCTCTCGAAACACGCGAAACGGGGTGGCGCCAAGGCCGAGGGCGGCTCGCGCAAGAGAGGGATCGATCTGGCGCAGCACATTGGCGATCGGCAGGATCATGTAGGGCAGCAGGATATGGATCATGGCGATGTGCACGGCGATCGACGTGTTGAGGATGCGCAGCGGGCGATCGATCGCGCCGGCGGTCAGCAAGGCCTCGTTCAGCAGGCCGTGGCGGCCCAAAAGCACCATCCAGGCGTAACTGCGCACCAGGATGCTGGTCCAGAACGGCAACAACACGACGATCAGCGCGATCGACGCCGTCCGGCCGGGTCTTGCGAGTGTCAGCGCGACGGGGAAGCCCAGAAGCAGGCAGCCGGCGGTGACCGCGATGGCGGTGCGCAGGGTCGTCCAGAACACGTGCAGGAAAACCGAGTCGCCGGACAGCGCCACGTAATTGCTCAAGGTCCAGGTCGGTTCGGCCACGCTCCGCAGCAGCATCGCCATGACGGGGAACGCGTAGAACACCAGCAGGAACAGCACCAANNTCCGCGGCGGACCAGGTGATCTCGGCCATCTCTCCCACGGCGCGGCGGCGGACGGCGGCGCCGGACGGTTCCTTCAGCACCATCGCGGTGCCGTCCGGCGCGGCGAGCAAATACCGGCAGCGTTCGCCGGCGAAGATCGCTTCGGTCACCCTCGCCCGCATCCGGTTGCAGTTCGGCGAGTCGACGCCATTGGCGAACTTCATCCGCTCCGGGCGCATGGTCAGGACCACCTTCTGGCCGACTTCTGGCCCGTCTCCGGTCGGGGTGACGGCGCGCAGCATGGTGCCGGCGCAGTCGGCGATGACGAGGCTGTCATCCTGGAAGCCGTGCACGATGCCGGGCAGGAAGTTCGACTCGCCCAGAAACGACGCGACGAAGCGGCTGCACGGGCGGTCGTAAAGGTCCTCGGGGCGGCCGAGTTGGACGATGTGGCCTTCGTTCATGACCGCGATGCGGTCGGACATCGTCAGCGCTTCTTCCTGGTCGTGCGTGACGTAGATGAAGGTGATGCTCAGATCGGCGTGCAGCCGGCGCATTTCCAGTTGCAGGCTCTCCCGAAGTTGCTTGTCCAGGGCGCCGAGCGGCTCGTCCATCAGCAAAAGTCTCGGGTTGAACACGATCGCGCGGGCCAGCGCCACGCGTTGCTGCTGCCCGCCGGAGAGTTGCCTCGGGTAGCGGTCGCCGTAGCCGGGCAGGCGCACCAGATCCAAGGTGTTCTTGATCATGCGGTCACGCTCGGCGCGGCCGATGCCGCGTTGCTTCAACGGAAAGCCGATGTTGGCGGCGACCGTCAGATGCGGGAACAGCGCGTAGTTCTGAAATACCATGCCGATGTTGCGCCGGTGCGGCGACACGCCGATCACCGATTTTCCATCGATCGCGATGTCGCCGCCAGTCGGCGTTTCGAAGCCGGCGACCATCATCAAGGTCGTGCTTTTTCCGGAGCCGCTCGGGCCCAGAAGAGTCAGGAACTCTCCGGCGCCGATCTCCAGCGAGACATCCCGCACGGCGCCGACCTGGCCGAAATCTTTCTTCAATTGCCACAACGAAACAACGGCGCCGTTTATCCCAATTGGCATTGGGATAACCGCCGTCCGATTATCGTCATCCTCGGGCTCGACCCGAGGATCGCTCGCATCAGGCACCGAGGGCGATTTCGACCCTCGGGGTGCTTGCACAGATGCTCGGGTCGAGCCCGAGCCTGACGACGGGGGTGTCCGTTCATCCCAGCAGCCATTTGTTGAAGCGGGCGACGACGGTATCGCGATTATCCACCCACCACTGGTAATTGTACGGCACGAGTTGCGAGCGAATGTCCGGCGCGCTCGGCAGCACTTTCATTTGCTCGGCGGTCATGTAGTTGACCGACTTGTCGTTGACGAAGCCATACGGGATCAACGACGACAAACGCGCCTGCGGAACGGCCATGGTGGAGAACGCGATGAACTTCATGGCGTTGGCCTTGTTGGCGGCGCCTTTCGGGACAGCCCAGCAGTCGCGCTTGGAAAGTCCTTGTTTCCAACTGATGGCGGCGGGGACGCCAGCTTTCTCCAGCGCCGCCATGCGGCCGTTCCAGACGCTGGCCATGACGACTTCCTTGTCGGTCAGCATCTGCGGCGGGACCGCTCCGGTTTCCCACCATTTAACCACGTCGCCTTTAATTTTGTCGTAACTGGCGAAGGCTTTGTCGAGATCGAGCGGATACAGTTTATCCGGCGCGACGCCGGCGGCGAGCAAGGCGAACTCCAGCTCCGGATTGTTGCCGCTGCCGGCGCCGACCAGCGTGCGATCGCCGGGGAATTTCTTGGTGTCCCAAAAATCGGCCCAGCCATTGGGCTTTTCACCTTTGAAGGCGTCGGTGCGGTAGGCCATCACCTGAGCCCAGACCAGCATTTCCAAGCCTCGGTCGAAACGATATTCTTCGCCGACGTTGGGATCAACGAGGTCGTAGTCGATGAGTTCGAAGTAATCGCCCTTCTTCTGCAAATTCAGCACCGATCCCCGGCTCACCTGCGCCAGGTCCCACTCGACCGTGTTGGTGTCGACCATTGCCTTGATCTTGGTGAAGTCGGAGCCGGCGAAGTCTTTCACCTTGATGCCGCTGAGTTGCTCGAACGGTTCGAAATAGGCCTTCTTTTGCACTTCCTGCATCAGGCCGCCGAAGGTCGCGATGCGCAGTTCGCCGGTGCCTTTGAGCTTTTCCGGGATCGGCGGAATGTCCGGCAGATCGGCCTTCGCGCGGGTCGAGAGGAACGGCATGGACAACCCGATCGCCAGGGCGGCCCGTCGGCTCAGGTGGTGTTTCGGCATGGCTAAAACTCCAGCAGGTTGTCTCGGAATTGTTTGTGCGCGTAAGCGGAACGAACGAGGCCGCGATCCTGTAGCGCGGGGACCAGGCCGTCCTCGATTTCGGCCAGCAGGCGGCGGCTGACGTTGGGCATGGAGAACAAAAATCCGTCGCCGCCGACTTCCTGCATCACCTCGCCCATCTGGGCCGCGACGGAATCCGGGGTGCCGATCAGTTCGACTGAAAGAGCAGTGACGTTGTGCTCGCCCATCGCCTCGCGCAGCGTGCGGCCGGCGGCCATCTTCTTGAATTGGTCGAGGGTTTGCTGGTGGCCGTTGGTGGTGAGGTCGGCGGGGATCGGGCGGTCGAGGTCCATTCGGCCGAAATCGATGTTCATCAGCTTGCCCAGAAACGCCAGCCGCTGCGGGATCTGCGCCGCCGCCCGCGCCTGGCGGAGGCGCTTGCGTTCCTGAGCGTCCGCCTCGGTCTCGCCGATGATCGGCGCNNTTCATGCCGTCGATGCCCTTGGGGTGCGCGACGATGGTGTCGGCATAATGCCCCGCGAAGCTTCTCCCCCTCGGCGAGCCGCCCGCCTGGGCGATTACCGGCCTGCCCTGCGGCGCCGGGCCGCAGTTCAACGGGCCGCGGGTGTTGTAGAAGCGGCCTTCATGGTTGACGGCGTGGACCTTGGACGGATCGACCAGAACGCCGGACTTTCGGTCGGCGACGATCGCGCCCGGCTCCCACGAGC
>PLSZ01000673.1:0-147 GCA_003164305.1 Acetobacteraceae bacterium | reverse complement strand
ACGAGGTTCCAGCCGATGCGGCCGTTCGACACCTGATCCAATGTCGCGACGAGGCGGGCGAGCAGGTATGGCGGATACGCAAACGTGGCGAAGGTCGGCACGATGCCGATGCGGGAGGTCACGTGGGTCATCAGCGCGGCGACCACC
>PLSZ01000047.1 GCA_003164305.1 Acetobacteraceae bacterium | reverse complement strand
CGGCAACATGCACTCGACCTGGGAGAGATCGATGTTCTGGCCTTCACCGGTTCGTTGCTGATGCATCAGCGCGACCATCAGCGCGGCGGCGGCGTTGAAGCCTCCCACCGGGTCGCCGTAAGCGGTCTGATTCATCGTCGGCGGGTCGTGCGGAAAGCCGGTGATCGTTGGCAGGCCTGAGGCCTGTTCGAGGGTCGAACCGTAAGCGCGGCATTCGCTCCAGGCGTTGAAGGAGCCGAACGCGGGCATCGAGAGCATCACCAGGCCGGGCCGGACGTCCTTCAATACCGAATAGTCGAGTTGCAACTTTCGCAGCACCTCGCTGGAGTAATTCTCGATGACCGCGTTGGCGCCGCTGACCAGGCGCTTCAACAATGCGACGCCTTCGGGATGCGTGAGGTCCAGCGTGACGTCCAGCTTGTTGCGGTTCATCAGTTGGAACCAGGGGATTTTCTCGTAGCGCTGTTCCGCGATGAAGGAGGCACGCAGATCGGTGCCACGCCACCAATCGGGGTATTGGCACGCCTCGACCTTGATCACCTCGGCGCCGAGATCGCAGAGGTGGCGGGCGCCGGTGGGACCGGCCCACCCCATGGTCAGGTCGATGATGCGCACGCCGGTCAGCGGCAGCGTGCCGGCCGGTGCTGGATGCTCCGGGCGCTGGCTGGCGGGCGCGGTCCAAACAGGCTCATGGGCACCGGGGCGCGGCGCCTCCCCACCGCGTTTCGGTGGCGTGAGTTCCAGACGCAGCGGCGCGACCGGGCCTTCAAACGATACGTCGCCCATTCGTACGGGGACGAAGGCGCCACGGTCGCGATGGACTTTTTGTTTCAGCAATTCCGCCATGGTCGGGACGACGGCGAGCGGAAGTTTGTAGGTCAGACCGAGTTCGAACCATTCCTCGGCGGTTTTGGTCAGCCAGACGGGACCGAACGCGGCGTCGATTTCGGCGCTGTTCTTCAACCGGTCGGTGTTCAACGACAGATGCGGACGCCGCGCGAGGTCCGGCAGGCCCATCATCTCACAAATGCCGCGCCATTGGCCTGGCGTGACGATGGTGACGCCGATCAAACCCTGTTTAGTTGGATAGATGCCGACCGGATAGTTGCGCCCGAAACGATTGACCCCTGGCCGGCGCCGGGATTCTCCCACGTCCCAGGCGATCGCCCATTCGTATTCGGACACGCCGAGCGAGGCTTCGTGGACGCTGGTGGCGAAGCGGCGGGCGCCGGCGGAACGGCCATACAATCCGGCGACGGTGGGAATAAACGCTGTCAGACCCGCGAGAATGCCGGACTGGCCCTCAGTCGCCAACGTTGGCGGCCCGTCGGCGGCGCCGGTCAGCACGACCAGGCCGGCGAGCGCGCGGCAGATCGCGTCGGTGGCGGCGAAGTCTCGATACGGGCCGGTTTCGCCGAACCAGGAGATGGCGGTGATCGCAAGGCCGGGATGACGCGCGCGCCATTCGTCGTGGGACGACCCGATTTCCGCGGGCGAGCGGCCGTCGAGCACGACGTCAGCGCCCGCCAGCAGAGCCGTGCGAATGTCGGGCGTTTCGGTCACCGAGCGTTTGTTGGTATTGAGCCAGGCGAACAAGCCGCTTTGCCCATCGGGGAGCAGCGGCGGCATGGTGCGCAACGGATCGCCGCCTTGTGGTTCCAGCCTGATCACGTCGGCACCGAAATCGGCGAACAACCTGCCGCAGTAATCCAGTGGGATCCCGGAACCGATCTGCAAGACGCGAAAGGCGGACAACGGCATCGGCGGGGCTCTCAGGGACGCATGGTGAAGAACGACTGGCCCGGGGTGCGTAGCGGCGCCGCCATGTTGGCGAACTCGCACAGCAGCGGGCGGGTTTCGCGCGGGTCGATGATTTCCTCTATGAGGAATGCCTCGGCGGAGCGAAATGGCGAGCGCATGCGTTGCAGGCGTTCGTCGATCTCCGCCAGCTTGGCCGCGGGGTCTTCGGCGGCGGCGATTTCGGCGCGGTAGGCGGCTTCGACGCCGCCTTCCAATGGCAGGGAGCCCCAGCTTCCCGACGGCCAGGCGTAACGGATGGTTTGTTGCGTGTGCGGCACGTGCGCGCCGCCGCCGACGCCGAAGACGTTGCGGATGATGATGGCGCACCAGGGCACGGTGGATTGATGGATCGCGCTGACGGCGGCGACGGCGGCGCGCATGGTGCCGGTGGACTCGGCGTGCAGGCCGACGGCGAAACCGAAACAATCGACGAGGTGAACGATCGGAAGATGGAACGTTTGCGCCAGATCGACGAAGCGGGTGATTTTCCGCGATGCCGCCGCGCCCCAGGCGCCACCGCCGAACAGCGGATCGCCGGCCAGGATCGCGACGGGCCAGCCGTCCAGGCGGGCAAACCCGGTGATGATCTGACGGCCGAAGCCGCGGCTCATTTCGAAGAAGCTGCCTTTGTCCATCAGTGAATCGACGATCCGCCGCATGCTGTAGGCCTGCTTCGGATCCTTCGGTACGATCGAGATCAGCTGATCGTCGCGCCGGTCCACGGGGTCGGGGTTGGGCGCGCGTGGCGGCAGGTCCCACACGGAGGATGGGAGATAGGACAGAAACCGTCGCGTGCGATCGAATGCTTCTTCTTCCGTATCGACCGCGTCGTCGACCGTTCCCGCTTCGATCTGAACCTCGTGACCGCCCAGTTGCATGCGGGTGCGGGCTTCGCCGAGGCGTTCGACGACGGGGGGGCCGGCGACGAAGATCGCTGACGTGTCCTTGACCATCAGCGAATAGTGGCTCGCGGCGAGGCGCGCGGCGCCGAGGCCCGCGACGGAACCGAGGCCAAGGGCGACGACGGGAACGCGGCCCATGTTCAAAGCGCACAACCAAAGTCCGGAGCTTTGACCGACGCCGCCGGGAAGGTTGGCGTGGCCGGTGGTTTCGATGGTTTTCACCGATCCGCCGCCGCCGGAGCCTTCGATCATGCGGATCAACGGCAGACGATATTCGCCGGCCATGTGCTCCGGCATTTGGTACTTGCCTTTGATCGAGGCGTCGGCGGAGCCGCCGCGGACGGTGAAGTCGTCGCCAAAGACCACGACAGGACGGCCGTCGATGGTGGCTCGGCCGAACACGCCATTGGCCGGCATGAAATCGGTCATGATTTTGGCGCTGGCGTCGTAGGTCGCTTTGCCGGCGATGGAGCCCAGTTCGAGAAAGGAGCCGGGGTCGGTCAGGCGGTCGATACGCTCGCGGACTGTGAGTTTGCCGGCGTCGTGCTGGCGCTTGATGCGTTCCGGGCCGCCCATCTGACGGGCGATGCGTTGCCGTTCGCGGAGTTCTTCAAGTTCGGGCTCCCAACCCGTTGGCTGCAGATCCATGCTATTGTGCTTTTTCGGACGTGTGAGGCGGGATCAGACCATTGGGAGGCGGAGGGGTCAACTTTCGGGGGAAGGAGTAGTCGGAGAAATCATTGGACACGGAGTTCCACGGAGCGCGCACGAAGTTGCACGGAGTGTCATACCAGTCGAACAAAACAACGACCTTCGCCCGTCAGTTCGTCCTGACCCGGCACGGGCGGGTCATCTCGCGCAACGAGCAGGTTGATGCGGATGGCCCGGTCGAGCCGGGCTATGACGAATGCCGCGTCCGATAGCTGATGTAAACGACGTTTGAAATAAGCTTATGGCCACTCGCCGCCGGGATTCGGACGGCCGTCCGACTGAATATCATTAGCTTCGTGAAACTCCGTGTTCACTCCGTGAAACTTCGTGTCCGATTGATTTGCCACGCCCCGGCACGCATCGCGAGGCACACTAAAACTTCAACCCCCTCGGAAACCCGTTCGGCGGCATCCTCCCCGCCTGGGCTCTCTCCCCCAGCCACTCCCGTAAATCCATTTCGGTCCGGACACGCTCTCCCAATCGCCAGGTCAGTCCGTCGGCGAGACGAAATACCTTGGCATCGGACATGCCCCCGTCCTTGTAGCGCTGCAGAATGACGCCGGCGCCGCGTACCATCTCAGGGATCTGGTCCAGCGGGAAGATCAACAGTCTGCGGTTCTCGCCGATCAACGCGATGTGATCGCCGGCGGCCGGAATACAAAACGCGGCCTCCTCGCCAGGCTTTAAGTTCAGGATCTGCTTGCCGGTGCGTTTCTCGGCGCCAAGTTCCGCGGCGGGCACCAGGAAACCGCGGCCCGACGACGAGGCGACGAGGTAACGCATCCCCTCCACCGGAACGAACAACGCGACGGCGTCGTCCTCATTTCCCAGATCGGCCATCAGTCGCAACGCCTGGCCATCGCCTCGGCCGCGCGGGACATCGGCGGCTTTCAACGTGTACGATTTGCCGTTGGTGGCGAACAACACCAGGCGATCGGTGGTGTGGCACGGCAACAGCAGCCGCGACTTGTCGCCTTCCTTGAACTTCAGTTCCGCCGGATCGGCGACCGCGCCTTTCACCGCGCGGATCCAGCCTTTGTCCGACAGGATCACGGTGATGGCCTCGCGCTCGACCAACGCCTCGAACGAGAAATCGACGGCGGCCGGCGCGGCACCGAGTTCGGTGCGGCGATCACCCAACGGACCGGAGCCGAACTTCTTGCGAATATCATCGATTTCGACCGAGATCCGCTTCCAGCGAGCCTTGTCGCTGTCCAGCAATGACAACAACCCTTTCCGCTCCTTGGTGAGTTTGTCGTGCTCGCGGCGGATTTCCATTTCCTCCAGCCGGCGCAGGCTGCGCAGCCGCATGTT
>PLSZ01000360.1 GCA_003164305.1 Acetobacteraceae bacterium | reverse complement strand
CCTTTCGCCGCGGCGCCATAGCCGCCCACCGTGTATCCGGCCGCCCGGCTCCACGCGACCAGTTCGGACACTTTGTCCCGCGTCGCGAGGGCGCGCCTGGCGAACCGCTCGTATGTTCGCGGATCATAATAGCCGGCCTCAGCTTCCATCCGTCCGACCGCGAGGTCCGATACGCTCGAGGCGTTGCCTCCCTCCACCGCGGTCAACTGCACGAGATAGGACATGCCATGCACCGGAGCATGCTCGATATCGACGATAGAAAGCCCCGCGCGCGCCGCCAGTGCCAGAAATGAGCGAACGGTGAAGAATGAATGATGTTCATGATATATCGTATCAAATTCCCCGTTCTTCACCATCATCGCCTGGGACGTCTGAATGTAAANNAATTCCGCTGGATACGTGATATGCGCCAGCACGTTCATCGCCACGATAACGTCGAAATTTCCGCCGGAGCGGGTCAGTGCGTCTTCGTTCCAGTAGGACACCAGCGTCGGCACGCCCTTGGCCTCTGACAGCGCCCGTAGATTTTCCGCCGGATCGACGCCCTGAACCGCATGGCCCCGGACCTTGAATTTCTCCAAAAGGGAGCCGTCATTGCTGGCGATATCGAGCACCCGGAGCTTCCGGCCGGTGCCGAGATCGCGTTCCACGCGCACCGCGAAATCCTCGAAATACCGGGACAGCGTGGTGGTCGTGCCGCTGACGTAAAGATAATTCTTGAACATCAGATCGGGATTCACCGCGACCGTCAGTTGGGTATGGAAACAATCCTCGCACAGGTTCACGCCCAACGGGTAGGCTTCCAACGGAGTCTTGCCGTCGTGATACGAATTGGCGAGCGGTTGCGCTCCAAGATCGAGATAGGGCGTCAGCCGGGAACCGCCGCAGGCGAGACAAGTATCGAGCCGTGTGTAATCAGTCATTCGAAGTTCCTGAGGTCGTGGTCGCGGTGATACGCGATGAGGTCCTGAATGAGGGAATTCAGTGTCTGTTTGGGTTCGACGCCAAATACGTCTGTGAGTTTCTTCACCTGCATGGTGAAGTCATANNCGGCGAGTCCGGCAGATGCTCGATCGGGCAACCGATCGCGGCGGCGACCGCCTTGGCGGCATCCTCAACCGTGGTGTTGAAGCTCCCCACGTTGTAGATACCGGGAGCATCGGGCCCCTTGGTGATCGCCTCCACGGTGCGGCAAAGATCAGTAATGCCCAGAATGGGCCGGCGAACGTGTGGGTTGGACATCTGCACTTTGCCGCGCGTGAGGCCGGACCAAACCATCCGGTTGATCATGAGATCGAGACGCAGGTTTTCCGACGGGCCGTTCACGGTGCCGAAACGCAATGCGTAGAAGTTACGATACAGCAGGCTCGAGACGGCATCGCAGGCGTATTTGCTGAAATCGTACATGTTCATGAAGTTGAAGGTCTTCCAACTCTCATCCACGACCTGACCGCCAACGCCGGTATAGATGCTTGACGAGCTCGCGTAGATTAGCCGCTGGTCCCGCAATTTCGACAGCAAGTTCTTGAATGAGACAAGGTTGTTATCGAACGCACCATACGGATCGGTCACCGCCTGCCGGACGTTTGAATGGCCTGCGAGAAGCACGATCGTCGGGTAGTTGGCCAGAAAAGACGCCGTCAGATGCTGGAAGTCGCAGCGGAGGTTCCGGCCGTTGATCCGGTTGCCCCGTAGTTCCTGGTCTACCGTGTCGACGGTGATCCCGGCCTCGATCAGATGGCGGTAGACCGCGCTACCGACATATCCCGTGCCGCCAATGATTAGGATATTCACATTCGTTCCTTGCTCTTCAAAGTCATTCGAGCAGCTTCCGTCACCTGAAGTCTGCCATTCCGCAAGCCCGCCACCCCTTCAGCGCCCTCCCACCCCGAAAATACGGCGCCACCTGCCCCTCGAACACCCGCAACGCCGCCCCGATCGCCTGATGCATGTCCAGATACCGGTACGTCCCCAGCCGACCGCCAAATATCACGTCCGGCTCCGCCTCCGCCATCGCCCGGTACGCGTCATAGCCCACCTTATCCGCGGCCCGGTTGATCGGATAGTACGGCTCGTCCTCCCGCCGGGCGAACCGCGAGTACTCCCGGAAGATCACGCTCCGCTCGCGCTGATACGCTCGCTCCGGATGCAAATGCCGGAACTCGTGGATCCGCGTGAACGCCACGTCCGCGTCGGGGTAGTTTACCACGCTGGCGCCCTGGAAGTCGCCCACCGGCACGATTTCCCGCTCAAAATCCAACGTCCGCCAGCCCAGAGCGCCGGCGCGAAATTCAAAATACCGGTCGATCGGACCCGTGTAGACCACCGGCACCCCCGTCGGAATTCCGTGCCGCACGTCGAAATAATCGACGCCGGTCANNTATCCGGTCAGCGGCAAACCCTCATACCGGTCGTCGAAATAGGAATCGTCGAACGTCAGCCGCACCGGCAGCCGGGTGATGATATCGGCCGGCAACTCCCGCGGATCGGTCTGCCACTGTTTCGCCGTGTAGCCCCGGATGAACGCCTCATACATCGTTCGCCCCACCAGGGAGATCGCCTTTTCCTCCAAATTCGCGGGCTCCCCGATCCCCGACGCCGAGACCTCCTGGTCTATCAGGGCGCGTGCGTCCCCGGGGCTGAGGAACCGCCCGAACAGGCTCGACAGGGTGCCCAGGTTCATCGGCATGGTGAAGAAACGGTCGCGGTGGCGGGCGATCACGCGATGGCGGTAATTGGAGAACGCGGTGAACCGGTTGACGTAATCCCACACCGCCTGGCTGCTGGTGTGGAACAGATGCGAGCCATAAGTGTGAACCTCGATGCCGGTCGAGGGATCGAACTCCGACCACGCGTTGCCGCCGATATGTGCCCGCCGCTCCAGCACGCGGACCCGCAAGCCCAGTACGGCGGCGCAGCGTTCGGCGATCGTGGCGCCGAAGAAGCCGCTGCCCACGACCACGATGTCGCAGGATGAGAAGTCGGGCATGGGACCTCCGCTCTCCGGCCCGGGAAGGGCGGAGCATGTGAGACGGGGCAATCCATTCGCTCGATATCCGCGCGACCTTTCGATCCGGTTAACCTGGGCCCCGGACACCACATGCGCGAAACCGCGAAATCCGGCGGCGGCGGCGGATTTCCCCTTGGCGTGGACCACGCGACAGTGACAAAACACCCCGCGCGGTGCACGCGGGAGACTCCCTGATGACGGATGTTGCGACTGTATTCGGCGGCTCGGGCTTCATCGGCCGTTACGTGGTGCGGCGGCTGGCGCGCGCCGGAAAGACCGTGCGGGTCGCGGTGCGCGATACCGAGGGCGCGTTATTCCTGAAAACCGCCGGTCGCATCGGCCAGATCGTTCCGCTGCACGCCCCCGTCACCGACGATGCCGCCGTGAAAACAGCCGTCGCCGGCGCCGATTGGGTGGTCGACCTGGTGGGTATCCTGGCCGAATCTCGCGCGGCGACCTTCCAGGCGATCCATGTCGATGCCGCCGCCCGGGTGGCCGCCGCCTCGGCCGCCGCCGGCGTGAAACGCCTGGTGCACATGTCCGCCATCGGGGCCGATCCCGCCAGCGACAGCCGTTATGCCGCCAGCAAGGGGGAGGGCGAGAAAGCCGTCCGCGCCGCGTTCCCCGGCGCCACCATCCTGCGCCCCTCGATCGTGTTCGGCCCCGAGGACAACTTCTTCAACCGTTTCGCCGGCATGACCCGGATCATGCCGTTCATGCCGGTGATCGAGGGCGCGACGCGGATGCAGCCGGTTTACGCGGGCGATGTGGCGGACGCGGTCCTCGCCGCCCTCCAATCCGACGCCGCGGTCGGAAAAACCTACGAACTGGGCGGACCCAAAACGTGGCTGTTCGTCGATCTGCTGGCGTATATCCTGAAGGTCACCGGACGGAAGCTGCCGCTGGTGAACATGCCCGTGCCGCTGGTTCGCCTGCAGGCCTGCCTGCTGGAGATGCTGCCCGGCAAACTGCTGACCCGCGATCAGTTGAAACTTCTGGCACATGACAACGTCGTTGGTTCCGGCGCTCTTGGCTTCAGCGATCTCGGCATCAGCCCGACGGCGGTGGAAATGGTCGTGCCGGATTATCTGCGCCGCTTCCGCGCCGGTGGCGAAAGGCGGCCAACAACGCTGGCCGCCTGACAGGGGATCCACGCCGGGCGCCGGCGACGCCCGTTCAGTCGCCCAGAGGCCCGAGGCTGTACAACTCCCGCTCCCGTTGCGTCGCGTCGAAGGTATAGAACGCCGGCATGGTCAGGCGTTCTCCGGCGGTCACCTTCAACACGCCATGCTCGTGGTGCCAGCCGCCGGTGAAGGCCAGCAGCATCCCGGCCGCCGGCTTCACCGTCAGATCGAGCCGCGGAAAATATAGTTCGCCCCCTTCATAGCCGTCGTTGAGGTAAACGACGCTGGCGAAATCGCGGAACGGCATGCCGTGCGGTTTGCCGTCCGGATTGGCACGGTCGGCATGGGTCGGCATGTGCATCCCTTCGCGCCACCGCACCAGTTGCACCGTGTCCGCGAACACCGGCACGGTCAGTTGGTAAAAGCTCCGCAGCCGTTCGGTCACCCGGCGCTGCGCGTCGCGCATCAGCGCGGCTGAGCCCGGGCGCGCCGCCAGGATATCCCGGAAGTACAGGATGCGGCCTTTCCAGAAGTCGTCGGCGATGTCCTCGACGTGTTGCCGCCCCGCCAGTGCTTCGGCCGTTTCGGCCAGCAAAGCGCATTCCGCCGGGGTGAGGAAATTGGGCTCATAGATGAAGTCGAACGTGTCCGGTTCGAGTTCCATGTCCGGCGTGATCGCGATCGTCGCCGGCGTGCGGGTCAGCACGCCCTCCCGCAGCCGCCGCCGGCCAGTGCGGTTCGCGTCGGTTTGCGTCTGGTCCAGCGTCTCCAACACGCTGCCGCGCCGCCAGGTCTGAACCTTCGCCTTTGCCAGCAATTCCTTCGCCGCGGGGGAGTCGGTGTCCTCCTTCGCCAGCAAAGGCCGCGTCCCCGTCCGATCGACCGGCGGATTGAGCCGTAGTTTGTTGACGTGATCGACGCCCGCGGTGCCGTCCGGAAACTGCCCGACGAAGTAATGACGCTGCCATCCCTCGGTGAGCGCCGCGGGGTCCCTGTCTTCCAGGCGCTTGCGAAACGCCGAGCGGGAGGCGCGGAATTGCTCCTGTTCGGCCATCAGAACGGGATCGTCGCCCAGGTCGTGGATCGCGACCTCCCATTGGCTGAGGTAGTTCTTCGGGATCGGCATGACCGTGCAGAAGACCTCGTCCTTCTCGAAACGAACGACGCCCGGGTTCAGCATTTGCCAGTTCATGGTGAAGGGATACGGCAACCAGTCGGACTCGATGATCCCGGTCAGGGCCGAGATACCCGGCCGCGGTTCGTTGAGCGCCCCGGTCGTCAGGATGTTCCAACCGGGCGGCGTGCGAAACAAATACCCCGTGTGAAAGGTGATGATGCCGCGGGCGAAGTTCGACATGGCGAAATGCTCGAACGGGAAACCATCGGGAAACGGCTCCAGCGCCCGCGCGGTGACATCGGCGATGTTCGGGCCGCCGTTCCACTCGACCTCGAACGCGCCGGGCACCAGCAGTTCCCAGCCATGCGTGTTGGCGATCGACAGCGGCAGGCAGCGATAGGCGTGCCGGTCGGTGAACACGTCCATCCAGGCTCGTTCCTGCGTGCAGGGCACCAGTTCGGGCGGATTGTTTTGCGTGCGGAAAGCTTCCAGCCGAGGCGCGATCATCATGCCCTCCTTTGATGCGTCAGATCCGATGCCGTGTTCATACCGCGCGCGGCCATGAGCCGCTACGCGAAACCCGGCGCGATCTCCGCCATGAAGCGTGCCATTTCAGTCTTCACCTGACCGTGCGGTTTCAGTCCGACGTTGAAATACAGGATGACTTCGTCGATCCCCGCGTCGCGCACCCGGCCGAGAATGTCGGCGATGCGCGCGGGCGAGCCGATCAGCACCGAATTCTCGCCCAGATCCGCCGGCCCGACAGTCTTCAACCGCGCCACCATATCGACAAAATACCGGTAACTGGGCGGCGCGGTCGCCGGATCGCCCGGAAACGCCGGAATGACGCATTCCTGGTAGTAACGGATCTGCCGCGCGCGCGCCGCCGCTTCCTCGGCCGGGGTGTCGGCGAAATGGATGAAATAGCTGCACATCAGCCGCCCGCGCGGCTTTCCATGGCGGGCCAGGGTGTCCTGATACAGGTCCGCCACCTGGCGCAGCCCGCCGAAGCTCATCGCCGCCGCGAAGGGCGCCACGATCAATCCGCACCCTAACCGGCCCGCGAGTTCGATCGACGGTTTCGAGAACGAGGCGACATAAGCGGGCAGGGGCCTTTGCAGGGGCTTCGGCGTGATCGAAATGTCCTCGAACCGATAATGCTTGCCGTGGTGAGAGATCGGACCGTCGGCGTCCCACAGCCGGCGCACGACTTCCATGCCTTCCTCGAAGATCGACTGATTGTCGTCGAAATCCACGCCCAGAGGCTCATACTCGCGCCGGTCGTAGCCGCGGCCGGCGGCGAAATCGACGCGCCCGCCGCTCATGAGGTCCAGGCTGGCCCATTGCTCGGCGACCCGGATCGGATGGTGCAGCGGCAAAACGGTCACCGCGGGCGCGAGGCGGATGTGGGTCGTGCGGGCGGCGATCCAGGCCAGCGCGAGGTCGGGACAGGACAGCACGCCGAGCGTGGAGAAGTGATGCTCTCCGACCCAGGCGGAGTGCATGCCCAGACGATCGGCCTCGATGGCCTCATCGATGATGTCCGCGACGAAGGTGTTGGCCGAGCGGGTGTTGTCGCGATAGCCGTTGTCGCTGAGGGTGAAATAGCCGAATTTCATGACGGCGGGCCTTTCGCGACCGGTCGTGCCTGGTGTGTGGCTGTCCTTGCCGCGTATGCCGGGCGAGAGTCCAGACCTGTTGAAAGACACCAGGCGTCCGCCGTGGTATACGAACTCGCGGACGGAGAAAACCGGTATGAGTGCGCGAGCGGCGATGCCGATGTCGGCTGAGGAATTCCTGGAATGGGGCTTGCACCAGGAACTCCGCCATGAACTCGTCGATGGCGTGCCGGTCGCGATGGCAGGAGCCAAACGGCGTCATGACCAGATCGTCGCCAACATTCATGGCACATTGTTCAGCCAGTTGCGTGGCAAGACATGCCGGAATTTCACCGCCGACACCGCCGTTCGCATCCCCGCCGGGAACATCCGCCGCCCGGATGCGGGGATCGATTGTGGGCTGTTCGATGACGACGCGACCACGGCCGACGCTCCGTTTCTGGTGATGGAGGTTTTGTCTCCATCGACCCGCGAGTTCGACAGGTTTCGCAAGCTGGAAGAATACAAGACTGTCCCGAGTCTGGCTCACATCGTGCTGATCGATCCGGACCTGCCTCAGGTTTTCCATTGGTCACGCTTGCCTGGCGGGGAATGGCGGCATGCGCTGCTGGAAGGACTGGAAGCGGTCATCCGTCTCCTCGAGATCGATTGTGCGGTGGAGTTGTCGGTTCTGTACGATCGTCTGACGTTCCGGCTGCTGCCGCGGTTGGTCAGGGAGTAGGGAACCGCAATTGGTGGCCGTCATCGGCTATTCCAAAGCGCTACCTGGGCGGAAGGCCAGAATCCTGCGTATGATAAAGGACGTTGGACTAAACCGCTTCGCGGTAGTTCTTTGATTTAGACTACGGTTCTTTAATTTTCGAGGGCTCGTTTGTGGTGACCGCGCGCCACCTCTCCCTGGCCTGACAACTCAATCGCGCGACGATCGCGTCGGCGCCATGTGGCGCTGTTCGTCTCGCAAGGGAGTTGTCCATGAGCCCGCTTCGCCGCCGCATGATCGAGGACATGCGAATCCGCAACCTGACACCGAACACGCAACGTGTGTACGTCGCGAATGTCTTTCGGTTTGCCTGCCACTTTCGCAGATCCCCCGACCGTCTCGGGCCACCCGAGATCCGGACCTATCTGCTCCACCTGACGCGGGAGCGCCGTCTCGCGGCCAGTTCGATCATCGTCACGGTCTCCGCGCTTCGTTTCTTCTACACCGTCACCCTCAAACGACCCTGGGTCGTCGCGGACGACATTCCCGCCGGGCATCAGGCGAAGAAGCTGCCCGTCGTGCTGAGCAAGGAAGAAGTCGCGCGTTTCCTGGGCGCCGTGGACAATCTGAAGCACCGCATGGTGCTGACCGTCTGTTACGCGACCGGTCTGCGAATTTCCGAAGCCATCCGCCTCAGGCCGGCCGCGATCGACAGCAAGCGCATGGTCATCCGGGTCGAGCAAGGCAAGGGCCGCAAAGACCGCTACGTCATGCTGCCACCCACACTGCTTGATATGCTGCGGAACTATTGGAAGCGCACTCATCCCGGGGAGTGGCTGTTCCCGGGCAGATCGCCAGGCCAACCGGTCCACCCGCTCACCATCAATCTGACCTGCCGGGAAGTCGCGCGGCGGTGCGGCATCGGAAAGCCGGTCGCCCCGCACGCTCTGCGCCACGCGTTCGCGGTGCATCTGCTTGAGGCCGGTACCGATATACGCACCATCCAACTGCTGCCCGGTCATCGTAATCTGAGCACCACGGCGCAGTATCTCATGATCGCCACCAGCAAGGTCCGCGCCACGGCCAGTCCGCTGGAATCACTGAACGTCGTCGTGCCAACCGTGCCGGACCTCGTGCCCGCCTGACGAGCGGGCTTCGTGGCTCGCGAGGGGCTGGAAGTGGCGGACGTGTTCCGCCGCTTCGGCCCGGCGTTTCGTGATCGGCACGGCGCGTCGCTATCGACCGCGCGGTGGCGTGCCATGAGGGCGATCGAAAGTTGCCGCACCGCGGCCCTCGGCGGTCATGTCGAACGTTGCGGTGACTGTGGCCATCAGCGTGTCGCCTACAACTCTTGCCGGAACCGGAACTGTCCAAAATGCCAGGGTCTCGCTCGAGCTCAATGGCTGGAGGACCGTCAGGCGGAACTGCTCGACG
>PLSZ01000578.1 GCA_003164305.1 Acetobacteraceae bacterium | reverse complement strand
GGCTTGTGGCCGGACAGCGTGGCGGGCGTTTCGATCGGCGGGATCAACGCCGCCATCATCGCCGGCAATCGGCCAGAGCATCGTCTCGAGAAATTGCGTGAGTTCTGGGAAACGGTGACCGCCGGGCGCGGCTGGCCGTTTCTTCCGGAAGGCGACGATGCGCGCAAAATGCACAATATGTGGTCGTCCTGGATGACGATCGCGTTTGGACAGCCGGGATTTTTCGCGCCCCGATCGAACAACGCCTGGTTCAGTCCGCGCGGCGCTCGATCGGCGACCGCTTTTTACGATACGCAGCCGTTGCGAGAAACGTTGCTTCGCCTGATCGATTTCGACCTGTTGAACAGTGGCGACGTTCGCTACGCGGCCGGATCGGTTAACGTCACGACCGGAAATTTCGCGTATTTCGACAGCACGCGAATGACCATCGAACCGGAGCATGTCATGGCCAGCGGCGCGCTGCCGCCGGCTCTGCCAATGGTTCGGATTGGAACGGATCACTTCTGGGACGGCGGTCTTGTCTCGAATACGCCGTTGCAACACATTATCGACAACCCGCTCGGAACGCATGAGCTTGTGTTCCAGGTGGACCTGTTCAGCGCGATCGGCGCGTTGCCGCGTGACATGCCGGACGTCATGGGGCGGCAAAAAGACATTCAATATTCCAGCCGAACCCGTTTGGTGACCGATTACTTCAAGCGAATATACGCGAAGGATCTGCTGATGAAGCGCCTGTTGGACCGGCTTCCGGAGGACATTCTTCAACCGGACGAGAAGGCGGAAAAGCAGCGTCTCGCGCATCTGCCGGCCTTCACCATTCTACATCTGATTTATCAGCAGGCGGCCTATGAGGGGCAGGCCAAGGACTATGATTTCAGCACGACATCGATGCGCGAACACTGGGATAGCGGATTTCACGATACACAGCGCACCCTGGCTCATAAGGACTGGCTCGAAGGACCGATCACGGAGACCGGTATCGCGACGCACGATATCCATCGCGAGGAGGATTGATCGCTCCGTTCATTCAAACCCCGGCGGCGTTTCGGCGCCGGGAGACAGCAGCGCGATCGCCTTGAACAGCCGGCCCATTCGGTCTGGCTCAGCCAGGCGGCGGGCGCCTTCCGTCATCGCCGCCGCCGCTCTGGGCCGCAGGTGCCGTGCCAATTGATTGGTCCGCTGGAACAACCCAAGCCGCGCAAGAAACAGTCCTTGAGGGATCGGCCCGTGCACCCGAGCCCCCGCTGCTTTTGCCGCCGCGCCAAACCGCTCAAAGTCGACATGCGAGCTCAGATCCGCCGTACCGGCCGGGGCAAGCGGATCCACCGGCTGGCCCTGGGCGATCGCCTGTAGACTGTCTCCGGGAGCACTGGCTTCCGGACCATAGTCGAGAAACAGCGCCGCGCCCTTGTGGCGCACGAAACGCTCGGCGAGCGTCACCGCGATCGCTTCGGCGGTCTCACGACGTTCGACGATATCCCCGTCCGTCGCGCCGACCGCCGGATCGTGGTCCGTCGCTGTCTCGAGAAATCCCGCGGGCCCGACAAAGCGCTCGGTCCAGCCCGCGCCGCGCCGGACGAACTGGCGGATCGGCAGCGCATCGAGAAATTCGTTGCCAACCAGGATCATCGGGCCGTCGGGAACGGTATCGATGGCGTCGTGCCAGACCGCTTCGGGAATGCGCTCTCGTTGCACGTCGCGCAGCCGATCCGAGGTCTCGATCAGGTGGATCGAGGCGGCGGCGTGGAACTCGGGCGCGGCTCGTCCGATCGCGCGGAGAGCGTCCGCCATGAGAGTGCCTCGGCCAGGACCGGTCTCTACCAACAGGACGGGCGAAGGCGCGCCCAGAGACCGCCAGGTCACCGCCGCCCAAAGGCCCAGCAGTTCGCCAAAGACCTGGCTGATCTCGGGCGCCGTCGTGAAGTCGGCGAACGGGTCGTGCGTCGCGTAGTACGCCGCGTTCGCCCGCGCCATGAAGTGGTCCAGACGCTCATTCATCGCATGGCCACGCGCGATGCGATCACGTCGGACCTCCGTCACACTTTGCGGCGCAAAGCCAACCACAAACCCGCCAGCAACATCGGAATCGACAGCAACTGGCCCATGGTCGCGCCGAACCACAGGAAACCCAGAAAATCGTCCGGCTCGCGGAACATCTCGCCGATGATGCGCGCGATCGCGTAGCCGATCAGGAAAATCCCCGTCAGGGTTCCGAAGCGCATCCGGATCGCTTCGCGGCGAGACAACAGGAACATGATCACGAAAAGGATCAGGCCCTCCATCAACGCCTGATAGATCTGGCTCGGATGCCTGGGCACCGCGTCGGCGCGGGGAAAGATCATGGCCCAGGGGAGGGAAGGGGACGCGGGACGGCCCCAAAGCTCACCGTTGATGAAGTTGGCGATCCGCCCCAGACCGAGGCCGATCGGCGCGCAAACCGCCAGGCGGTCGGCGAACCCCAGGATCGGGATGCGAAGATGGCGGCAAAACCAGACGACCGCGATCGCGACGCCCAGCATGCCACCGTGAAAACTCATGCCGCCGGTCCAGACCTTGAGGATGGCGATCGGGTCCGCGAGGTACATGGATGGCTGGTAAAACAGACAATAGCCAAGCCGTCCGCCCAGTACCACCCCCAGCGTCGCCCATGAAACGAAATCGTCGACCTGGGTCGATGTCGCGATTACGGGGGTGCGAGCGACCAAATATCGCATCAGGCGCCAACTCAGGACGATCCCGGCGATATAGGCCAGCGCGTACCAGCGGATCGCCAGCGGTCCGATCTGTAGCGCGACCGGATCGAGGTTCGGAAACAGCAGGACCGGGATCACGCGTAGAGGTCCGCGGGCGCCAGATACTCCTGAACGTAGCGCCTGATACCTTCCTCCAATGGCGTGAATTGTCCCGAATATCCCGCCGCCCGCAGGCGATCCATCGGAGCCTGGGTGAAGGACTGATATTGTCCCTTCAATTCCGGCGGTGTGTCGATGAACTCAACGGAGCGTGGCTTATCGGCCGCATCGCAGACGGCATAGGCGAGATCCAGATACGTGCGGGCGCGTCCGGTTCCAAGATTGAACAGGCCATTCACGTCCGGGTTGTCAAACAGCCACAGCATCGTATCGACCACGTCGCCCACCCAGATGAAGTCGCGGGCCTGCGCGCCATCCGCGAGGTTCGGAACGTCGGACCGGAACAGCCGCGCGGGGCCACCAGCGGCGATCTCATCGAATTTGACCTTTACGACCGAGATCATGCTGCCCTTGTGATACTCATTCGGTCCATAGACGTTGAAGAACTTAAGCCCGACCCATTGCGGCGGGCGTTCCCTGGCCACGGCGAGGCGACGCGCCACGGTCAGATCGAAGGCGTGTTTCGACCAGCCATACAGGCTGCGCGGCCGCAAACGCTCCAGCGCCGCGGGCGACCCGTCGTCTTCAAAACCGTGGGCGCCGTCTCCATAGGTCGAAGCGGAGGAGGCATAGACGAAGCGCACGCCACGCTCCGCGCACCAGTTCCATAAACGGCGGCTGAGTTCGACGTTCGTGGCCCAGGTATGGTCGCCGTCGGACGCGGAGGTGCTGCTGACCGCGCCCATGTGGAACACCATCTCCAACGCCGGACGAGTCTCGAGGTATGCGTCCAGCGCGTCGGGATGAATGATGCGGTCCGGCGCGTGTCTGGCAAGGTTCTGCCATTTGCCCTTGCAACCGAGCGAATCCGCTACAATTGTTTCCAGGCCGCGTCGAGCCAACGCAGCCTGTAGGTTGGAGCCAATAAAGCCAGCGCCGCCAGTGACCAGGATCATGGCGGCGGGTTATAGAAGGCTGGCATGGTTGGCGAAAGCCGCCCCGGAGCGTGGCCAACAGACCGCATGACGCGAAAGGATACCGACAAATGAGCGACCGACCGCGCTTCTTCGACGACCTCGCCGGTGTGGCCGGGGGCGCCATTTCCGCGCTGGCCGGTCTGCGTCAGGAGGCGGAAGCCATCGTTCGGGCACGGCTCGACGAAGCGATTCGCGCGCTCGATCTGGTTCGCCGGGACGAATACGACGCGTTGGCGGAGATGGCGGGGCGCGCCCGCGATGGTCAGGAAGCGGCGGAATCCCGGGTCGCGGCGCTGGAAGAACGTCTCGCGGTGATCGAGGCGCGCCTCGCGGGCCTGGAGACCGCGCCAAAGGACCCGACGTAGCGCTGAAATGCGGGACTTGCGGCGCGGCGCGACACATCTATAGGCTAACGACCGTGGCTAACCTCAAGGGAATCCAGAATTTCTCGATTCCCTCCTGGCCTTCCTCTGGACGGGAGACCCCGCATGTCGGCTTCAGTGATGACGACCCGCGACGCCGCCGCCAATCCTCTGGACATCATGGAGCAGATCGTTACGGCGAATGACTGGTCATTCGATCGGCGCGGCGAAGCGGAAATGGTCGCGGAAGCACCGGGCCGCTGGTGCGATTACGGGCTGTATTTCAATTGGTCCCATGAAATCAGCACGATGCATTTTACCTGCGCGTTCGATCTGAAGGTGCCGGAAAAGCAACGTAATGGCCTCTACGAGTTGCTGGCCCTCGCCAATGAGCGGCTCTGGCTGGGCCATTTCGGCATCGAACGCGAAGACGGCATGCCGGTTTACCGCCACGCGGTGTTGCTGCGTGGCGCGCCGGGCGCCTCGGCCGAGAGCCTGGAAGACATGATCGATATCGCGATCACGGAATGTGAGCGGTTTTTCCCGGCGTTTCAGTTCGTGCTCTGGGGCGGCAAGTCGGCGGCCGACGCGCTGGACGCGGCGATGCTGGATTGCGTGGGCGAGGCGTGAGCCATATCCCACCTTTGTTGCTGGTTGGCTGCGGGCGAATGGGCAGCGCCATGCTGGCCGGTTGGCGTGAGCGCGGATTGAGCCCGTCGTTCGCCGTCGATCCTTCGCCGGAGGCGGCGCGCAACGGGGGTGCCGATCTGACCGTGGTCGATGGATTGGCGGCGATTCCGGCTGATTTCGCTCCGGCCGCGGTGATTTTGGCGGTGAAGCCGCAGAGCGCCGCCGAAGCGCTGCCGGCCTATGCGAAGTTCGCCGGGTCCGCGGTGTTTCTGTCGATCATGGCTGGGCGCACCATCGGCGGGATCCAGGCTCTTCTGGGCGGGTCGGCGCCGATCGTGCGGGCGATGCCGAATACCCCGGCCGCCGTGCGTCAGGGGATCACGGTCGCCACGCCCAATCCATTGGTATCGCCTGGGCAGCGGCAGCTTTGCGAGGATCTGTTGCGGGCGATCGGTCTGGTGGAGTGGGTGGAGCAGGAGGCTTTGCTCGACCCGGTCACCGCGGTGTCGGGCAGTGGCCCGGCCTATGTATTTCTGCTGGCGGAACTGATGGAGCAGGCAGCGATCGAGCAGGGCATCGCACCGGGGCTTGCTCGCGTGCTGGCGCGTCAGACGGTGGCCGGATCGGGGGCTTTGCTCGCCGCCAGTTCCGAGAGCGCGGCCGATCTGCGGAAGGCGGTGACGAGCCCAGCGGGGACGACCGAGGCGGCGTTGAAGGTGTTGATGGCGGCGGATGCGATGCCGAAGGCGTTCAGCGAGGCGATCGCGGCGGCGACACGACGGTCGCGCGAACTGGCGGGGTGAGGCTGATCCAGGCCTGACGGCGGAGTGACGGCACCCTTGTNNCCCGGCCGCTGGAAGATAAAACCGATTGGCGGCGGCGTCGTGACATGACCCTGGAGGAAGTGCGCGCCGTGGCGGTCGCCGATCCTGGCGCTCAGATCCTGACGGAGGAACGGCTGGCGCGAATGCGCCCGTGCCGCGGAGAAAAGGCCAGCGGCGCGTGGTCAGCATGACGCG
Source organism: Acetobacteraceae bacterium (assembly GCA_003164305.1). Next base: position 25,387 of record PLSZ01000578.1, on the reverse strand, counting down.
GGAAGAGTGCGCGGTGCGATAGCTGATCTCGCTCCGCGTGACGCGGAAGCGTGAGAGCGCATTGAGGTTCACAAAGCCGATCCGGCGATAATCGAACGCGATTGGAAGACCTGCGGCGATACGGCGTGGCTCCGCGGAGGGCCGCGGGATCCCGCCTGATGGCTCTCATCGACTGAACCGGCTTTCGATCAGGACGGCGATCCTCGCCGGATAGCCATGAGCCAGATGTAATCTCGCTGAATGGGCTTCCGTGGGATGAACGCCAACGGACGGAGATTGCGCCGAGAGTAACGATGATCGTCGAATGCGTCGGCAGTATTGCGCGTTTGCCAGCCGTCATCGCCGTCCTGGCGGCCGCGGCGAGGGCGAAACGACACGGCCCGCCTGGCTCCGCGCTGAGCGAACGCGACGCGTTCCGACGCGGGTCTGGCTGTTCGCCGCCATCGATGGAAGCTCCGCCCGCCGCGGTCGTCCGGGCCCGGCTTCCGTGGGTGACCTTCGCCGTCATTCTGGTCCTGATCGGCGTGTTCATCGCCGAGAGAATCATAACCCCCGATCGGCACGATGACACCGTCTCGGAGGAGACATTGATCGCGTTCGGCGCTCTCCTTCGTCCGCTCGTGCTTGGCGGTGAGGTCCAGCGCGTGCTCGTCGCGGCGCTGTTGCATCACTTCACGGACCATCTCATCGGCAATTGCGTGGTGCTCGCCGTGGCGGGCTGGTACCTGGAACAGATGGCCGGACACGCCTGGCTCGGCTGCGTATTGGGTCTGGGGGCGATCGGCGGCTCCGTCGGCTCGATGCTGTTGACGCCGGACAGCGTCGCGGCCGGCGCGTCGGCCGCGATCACGGCGGTGGAGGCCGCCGCTTTTGTCGTCTCATTCCAGCAGAAGCCGTCCCGCGAACGGCTGATCATGCGCGTCCTGTTGCTGGCTGACGCGCTGATCCAGTTCACGCCGCCCTGGGACGAGACGATCGATAACGGCGCTCATTTCGCTGGCTGGGCCGTGGGACTGGCGATCGGATGGCGCCTGTGGCGCGCCTGGCCCGCGGATCCCGCTCGCGTGCCCATGCGGCGGTTCTCGCGACGCCTCTCCGCGGTGCTGACCTGTGCGTTGCTGCTTTCCACGGCCGCTGTCGCGCGGAAATTCCCGCATTATCAACAGGCCGCCGCGAGTCTGATCCCTGTTGAGGAGGTATGGAAGTTGCCCGACGACAGGCCGGCGTTGCTCGCGCGGAGCGAGGCGCTGGTCGCCCAATACCCGAACGATCCGCGGGCTCATCTCTATTGGGCTGAGGCCTTGCGGGACCGCGGCGACCTCCAGCGCGCCGAACGCGAGCTTCGCCAGGCTCTGGCTCTCACCGGCGGCTTTGAAGATCTGATGGGAGCCTCGTTCATGACTGAGTTGGCGTTTCAACTCGCCGCGACTGTCTTCGACGAAGGCCGCGTGACCGAGGCACGGACGATCGCGCACGCGCCCTGCAAGGCGATCAGCGTCATGGAGCCGGCGGAAATGAACTGGTACACGTTCGGCCGATCATGGTCCCTGGTATGCGGAACGTCGGCCGCGGCGAATGTGGCCCCGCCGGCGGCGAGGCCGTGACGTGGTTACGTCACCTCCAATCGGTCGGAGTTTCGCGGTGACCCCAGCCGTTCCGAGTGTTCCGTTCCAGTCATCGATCGGGGCGTCCTCAATCAGCGAAATCCATGCGGCGACAGATGCGAAGTCACTTCGCGCCAACGGCCCATGCACGACAAGCGGCGAGGGGCGGATCGCGACAACGGCGAGGTTCGTACCGTCCATGCGATCACCTGGGGTCCTGCGAACGCGCCGCGGTCGCGCGAACTGACGGGTTGAACACCGCGCCGTTGCCGCTCAGATTACCCCCCATGAGCGAACATGATTTCGACGACGCGTTGATCGCGGCGGCATTTCGTCTGGCGGGCGAGTCCGGGTGGGCGGCGCTGACCATCGCGGGCGCGGCACAATCCGCCGGCCTGTCGCTGGCCGAGGCAAGGGAGCGGTTTCCCGGGAAGCACACGCTGTTGCGGCGGTTTGGGCAGCGACTGGATCAGACGGCGCTGGCGGCGGCCTCACATGAAGGCCCGGTGCGCGATCAGTTGTTCGATTTGCTTATGGCCCGGTTCGACGCGATGAAATCGCATCGGGCCGGGATCAACGCGTTGCTGCGCTATTTGGCCTGCGACCCGGCGACCGCATTGCAGCTTGCATGCGGCACGAAGCGAAGCATGCGGTGGATGTTGCATGCCGCTGGCCAGCCGACCACCGGATTGCGCGGCGCCCTGCGGGTCAAGGGCCTGCTCGCGGTATGGGTGTGGGCCATGCGTGCCTTCGAACGCGACGAGTCGGAGGATTTGTCGGCGACCATGGCGGCGGTGGATACAGCCCTTGGGCGCGCGCATCAGTTCGCGACATGGATTTCCGGCGAACGGACAAAAGACGCGGAGCCGGAGGAATCGGACGAACCTCCTGTCAGCGGCGCGATCGACGAGCCCTTCTGATCCGCGTCGCCGCGCGTTGACATCCACCATCGGTCCGCTCAATTTCCGCCGCCGAACAAGCCAGGGAACGCCACGGACATGGCCGCACACAGCCTTCAGAAGCCGATCGAGGATTTGTGGGAACAGCGCGAGAGCCTGAGTTCCTCGACCAAGGGCGAAGCCCGCGACGCGGTCGAGGCCGCGCTGGAAGCGCTCGACAATGGGACGGAACGCGTCGCGGAGAAGACCGGCGGCACGTGGCACGTCAATCAATGGCTGAAGAAGGCGGTGCTGATGTCGTTCCGCCTGACCGACTCGACGCCCATGGAAGGGCCCGGCGGTGCTCCGGTTTGGGACAAAGTGCCGATGAAGTTCGCCGGCTGGGGCGAGAACCGCTTCAAGGAAGCCGGATTCCGCGCCGTCCCTGGCGCGGTCGTTCGCCGGTCCGCGTATATCGCGCCGGGCGCCGTGCTGATGCCCAGTTTCGTCAACCTGGGCGCGTATGTCGGCCGCAACACCATGGTCGNNGCGGCGTCGGCATCGGCGGCGTGCTGGAACCACTGCAGGCCAATCCCGTGATCATTGAGGACGACTGTTTTATCGGCGCGCGCTCGGAAGTCGCCGAAGGCGTGATCGTCGAGCAGGGCGCGGTGCTGTCCATGGGCGTGTTCATCGGCGCGTCCACCAAGGTCGTCGATCGCGCGACCGGAGAAATCCATATGGGACGCGTGCCGTCGTATTCGGTCGTGGTGCCAGGCTCGATGCCGGGCAAGCCGTTGCCGGACGGCTCGCCGGGGCCGTCGCTGTATTGCGCGGTCATCGTGAAGATCGTTGACGCGCAAACCCGGGCCAAGACCTCCATCAACGAACTGCTGCGCGATTGAACGGCGTGGATTTCGCCAATCTGGCTGATCCGCTGCCGCTGGCTCAGGGACTGATCCGGTGTAATTCGGTGACCCCGGCCGATGGCGGCGCGCAGGACGTGCTGGCGGAGGCTTTGAGCCGTCTCGGCTTCGCCGTCCATCGGCTGCGGTACGGCGAAATCGAGAATATATTCGCTCGCCTCGGCACATCGGGTCCGCATGTCTGTTTCGCGGGTCATACCGATGTCGTTCCTGTCGGCTCGGTGAACTGGCGCGACAATCCCTTCGGCGGCGAGGTTCGGGACGGCGTGCTTTACGGCCGTGGCGCCTGCGACATGAAGGGCGCGATCGCCGCCTTCGTCGCCGGCGTGGCGAGGCATCTGGAAAGCGGCCCACCGAAAGGCTCGATCAGTTTCCTGATCACGGGTGACGAAGAAGGTCCCGCCATCGACGGCACCGTGAAGGTGCTGGAGTGGATGAAATCCCACGACCAGATCCCGGATTTCTGCCTGGTGGGGGAGCCGACGTGTCCCGTGAAACTCGGTGACATGGTGAAAATCGGCCGACGCGGCAGTGTGAACTTCAAGATCGAGGTGCATGGCACGCAAGGCCATGTGGCGTACCCACATCGCGCCGATAATCCTGTGCATCGGCTGGTTTCGGCGCTTCAGGCGTTGACCGCCGCGCCGATCGACGCGGGGACCGATTGGTTCGAGCCATCGACGTTGCAGTTGACCAGTATCGATGTCGGAAACGCCGCGACCAATGTCATTCCGCCCTCGGCGCGAGCCGCGTTGAACATCCGATTTAACGATAATCACTCCGGCGCATCGTTGATCGCCTGGGTCAAGGCCACGCTGTCGCGCTACGCGGAACGCTTTGAGGTCGAGGCGTCGATCAGCGGCGAGTCGTTCGTGACGAAGCCGGGCCCCATGGTCGATATCCTGCGCGAGGCGATCGTCGTCGCGACCGGGATCGAGCCGAAACTCGACACCGGGGGAGGCACATCCGATGCGCGCTTCATCGCTAATTATTGTCCCGTGGCGGAGTTTGGTTTGGTCGGCGCGACGATGCATCAGACCGATGAGCGGGTGCCGGTCGCTGAATTGCGAGACCTCGCGCGCGTTTACCATAACGTGATCGCGGCATTCCTCGCGTGACGCTTGCGCCGCGCCGGACGTTGCCGCCTGTCTTACGGGGAATGACACTGATCGCGCGCGGCCGGGCGGAAGGGTTGAACTGCTTCACCGGCACGACCCAGGCGTTTCTGTTCAGTCTGGCGCCGGGTTTGGGGATCCTGGCGGGCGCCGTGATCGAGGCGATCGCGGAAGGCTCAGGCATCGGCGCGTTCGAGGAAATACCCGGAACCTTGTGTGTCCTGCTGGCGCCATCGGTGCTGTCTTATGAGATGGCGCGCTTCTGGGGACGCGAGGCATTCTGGAACCGCTATATCGTCGCCTTCAACTGGTGTCAGTGGTTGCTGCCGGCGATCGCGTTCGGAGGGCTCTTTTGTCTCACCGTGGCGCGGCTCGCGGGCTTCGGCGGGGAGGGCGCGTTGCGCGTGCTATTGGTTTGCCTCGCGGGATACGCGATGTGGTTGAACTGGTTCATCGCACGCCACGGCCTGGCGTTGACCGGCTGGCGCGCGGCGGGCCTTGTCGCGGCGGTCAACCTGGGAACCATCGCGATCGTGTTCGGACCGGCCATCCTCGTGTCGCGCTTCGAATGAGCGTCATCGGCAGCGTTTCCTCCGGGGTTCAGGGCGCCCTTCTGCTGGCACGGGGCAAGCCGGAAGGCATTCAGCTGGTCGATACCGATCATACCGCCGCGATCCATTCTTTCTGGGCCATCCCCCTGTGTTTGCCGGCGGTGGTTTGTTTGAAGCTGCTCGACTGGCTGGCGACCGGCACGCCGGCGAATGTTCCGCTGGCCCTCGGACGTTACCTTCTGTTGTTTCTTGTCGGCTGGCTGCTGTTCGTCTGGATGTCGCATCACATCGTGGGCGTATTGAACAAGCAGGCGCTTTGGCCGAGGTTCATCGCGATCTGGGCTTATTGTTCGATCGTTGAAAACACGCTTGTCGCGATCGGCGGATTGCCGGGGGCTTTGGGCGCGCCGGCGATCGTCGATCAATGCGCCGAACTGGTTACCGTCGGGTGGGCCTTGTGGTTGGAGTGGTATGCGATCCGGCTGTCCTTGCAGGTGGGAGCGTTGACCGCGGTTTTATTGTTGGCCGTTGATTTCAGCATCGGCATCATCATGATGTGGACCGGTGCGTTGGTCGGATAGCCCTCCAGGCCCTCCCCGCGTGCCAGGTGGAAGGGGTGCGCGATGCATAGCGGTTCTGACAGAACAAAAATCCTGGGCTGTCGCGTGCGTGCGCGCCTCTTCGTCTTGTTGGCATTGGCGTTTGTGTTGCCTGTCACCGGTCATTGCGAAGAAAGCCGCTTTCGCGCGGCGATGAATATCGAGCTGCAGATTCTCGATCCACATATCACCACCGCGACGGTGACACGCGCGTTTGGTTACATGATTTACGACACGCTCGTCGCGATGGACTCCAAGGGGGTGTTCCACCCTCAGATGCTGGAGTCCTGGCGGGTCAGCGACGATCGTTTGAGCTGGACGCTGACATTGCGGCCAGGCCTGGCGTGGCACGATGGCGCTCCGGTCACGCCAGACGATTGCATCGCATCCCTGCGGCGATGGGCGAAAAGCGATGCATTCGGCAAACGGATGATGAGCGCGGTCGCCAACATGAGGGTGTTGGATGAACGCGGCTTCGTGCTGGAATTGTCTCGGCCGTATGCGTTCGTCATCGAGGCGATCGGCAAGCCGAACGCCAACATCCCCGTCATCATGCCCGCGCGCGTCGCCGCCGCTGACATCAGCAAACCGGTGACCGAAACGATTGGCTCGGGTCCGTTCATGTTCGACAAGGCCGAATGGCGGCCAGGCGATCGCGCGATCTTTCATCGCAATCCGGCGTATCAGCCGCGGCCGGAGCCCGCCGACGGCATGGCTGGCGGGAAAGTGGCGCATTTCGATGTCGTCGAATTCGTCAGCATGCCGGACCCGGCGACCAAGGTCGCGGCGCTACAGAAGGGGGAAATCGATTACATCGAAGTGCTGCCGTTCGACTTCGTCGACCTGTTGCGAAAGGACAAGAACATCGTCCTGGCGACGTTGCCGCCGCTCGCGCAGGTGACCGGGGGTCTGAACGTGAATAACCTCATCCCCCCGTTCAACGATGTTCGGATGCGGCGTGGGTTGCAAATGGCGTTGGACCAAAGCGAGATCATGGCCGGGACCGGCCTGCCGCCCGACATGTACTTGCCATTCTGCCAGTCCATCTTTCTCTGCGGCGGTCCTTATGCGTCCGATGTTGGGACGGAAGCGCTGCGCCACCCGAGCGCGGAGAAAGCCAGGCAAATGTTCAAGGACGCCGGCTACAAGGGCGAACGGATCGTTTTTCTGCATTCCACCGACTCGGCGCAGATCAATCCGATTTCACTGGTGGTGATCGAGCAACTTAAGCGCGCCGGCTTGAACCTCGATGTTTATTCGGCCGATTACAGCTTTCAGGCGCAGCGGCGATTGAAGAAGGATCCGATCGATCAGGGCGGCTGGAATTTGATGCCGGTGGTCTGGAGCGGTTACGACATGATCAATCCGCTGTCGCATTATACCACCTCGTATTCCTGCGGCGGTACATATCCGGGATGGAACTGCGATCCCGAAATGCCTCCGTTGGTCGCGAAGTTCGAGGCGGAGGCCGATCCCGTGAAGCGCAAGGCGCTCGCTGACGAAATGCAGTTGCGGGTGCTGGATCAGGCGCCGCAAATGTTCCTTGGCCAATATTCTCCGCCGACGGCGCTGCGGGCGAACCTCAGCGGCATGATCGTCAACGGACTGCACGTATTCTGGAACATCCGGCGCAATGGCTCGTGACACCCAGGATCAGGCTGGGTCGTTTAACTGCTCGACCGCGCGGCGAACTCTGGGATCGAGCGCCGCGGTGTCCAGTTCGGCGAGGATCTGCTTGCGCATGCGCGGATCCCAGAACTTACGGATGTGGTCGTTGATCGCGGCGACGGCCTTATCCTCTGATTCGTGCGCGAAGAACCGGCCAATCTGATTGGCCATGTAGGCGAGTCTGTCATGCGACATGGCGAACCTGTCCGTTGGTGATTCGGTTTGGATGAGTGAAAACCTCGAAAGCGTCGTTCCGCGCCACGCCGGCCAGCGTCAATCCGGCGGCTTCGGCGGTGCGAACGGCCAACGCGGTCGGCGCGGACACCGCGACGATCATTGGGGCGCCCAGCACGGCCGTCTTTTGCACCATCTCAACCGACACGCGGCTGCTGAGCAGCACGATCCCCTCGGTCGGGTCGCGCCCGGAACCCACGACCGCGCCCAGAAGCTTATCGAGCGCATTGTGCCGGCCCACGTCCTCGCGTAGCGCCACGAGGCCGTGAGCGGGAGTCCAGAACCCAGCCGCGTGCACCGCCCGGGTCAGCGCGTTCAGGTACTGGGCCGCGGGCATCGACGCCATCGCGCGCTGAATTTCCGCCGCCGTGAACGTCGTGTCCGAAGTCACCACGGGCGGTGGCCGTAACGCCTCCGCGAGGCTGTCCATGCCGCAAAGCCCGCACCCGCCGGGCCCTACGATCCGGCGCTGCCGGCGCGCGAGTCCTGACTGGCGGTCCGGGGAGAGATCCATGCGCAATTCGACGCCGCCTTCGACCACGACGACCTCCAGGGACTCTATCTCGGCCGGGCGGGCGACGATTTGCTCTGCCAGGCTGAACCCGACCGCGAAGTCGCTGAGGTCGGCCGGTGTCGCCATCATCACAGCCTGCGTCGTGCGGCCGTAAGTGAGCGCGATCGGCGTTTCTTCGGGGATCGTCCGGGCGCCCGGCGTCGCGGTGTCACCGCGCCAGATCAGGCGTTCAACCGAGACGGAAGGTAGCGGGGCGGCCCTCATCGGCGCAGAACTGCTCCGCCCGGTGCCCGTCGTCAATCTTCGCGATCGTCAATCGTCGCGATGCACCCGTTCCATGCGTTCATGCCGCTCCTGGGCTTCGATCGACATGGTGGCGATCGGACGGGCTTCCAGGCGGCGAATACCGATCGGCTCGCCGCTTTCCTCACAATAACCGTAAGTGCCACTTTCGATGCGACCGAGGGCCTGGTCGATCTTGGAAATAAGTTTGCGGGCGCGGTCCCGGGTGCGAAGTTCAAGTGCCCGGTCCGTTTCAACGCTGGCGCGGTCGGTGATGTCCGGCTCCAGGATGCCGCCCTGCGACAGGCTCGCCAGCGTTCCGTCAGCCTCTTTCAGCAACTCCGCGCGCCATCGCAATAGTTTTTGCCGGAAGTATTCGGCCTGGAAAGGACTCATGAAATCCTCGTCCTCGGAAGGCCGGTAGTCTGGGGGCAAGGTTAACAGCATCGGCGCCGGTCCTGTTTATTCTGTTTCCGCCGCAAACAGGTGAGCGGCGGCATCTGGCCCTCGAAGCGCGCGAGCCAGACGGGGCGGCTTATAGCGATGGCGTATCGCCGCGCCAAGGGGCATGCGCGAACCATCATCCCACCGTAATAAAATGGGACCGGCCGGGGTTAGCCTTGTTGTCTCGTTGCCTCCTGCTGGGTCCGCCGCGCGACTTCCACCCGTGAGCGCAAAACGATCGCCCGTAGGATCGCGCCAAGTTGAGGGTCGCAGGCGTCGGGATCTTCCGAGGCCAGCACATTCAGCGCTCGCAACGCCGATGACGGGTCTTCCGCCGAGAGCATCGCCCGTTGCAACCTCGTCAAAGCGCCGATCAGGGCATTGCCGCGTTTTCGCGCGGAGCGGTTGCGTTCGTCTGCTTCGTCAACGGTCTGCAGTGCCAGCATACTTTCCAGGCCAATAGAGCCGATTGTCGAAAGTCTTGTATTTTGAGGGGATGGCGCGGCCGCCTCGTCCATGGTGAATGAGGTATCGCCCGTTTTCGCGTCGTCGCGAGTCAATCCCGGGGGGGCGCCGATGCCGCTCGCTCTCACGCCTTGGACCATGTGCGTCGCTCCAACCAGGCCATCCCTGCCGGGCGGCAAATGCTGCCGCCCGGAACCACCGGCGGGCTTCGCGGAACAACGTGCTTTTGGAGTGGCACGGGGCTTGCGTTAACCGCTGAAGGGATCGGCGGACGGAATGTGGCCGCTAATCCTTGCGAAACCCTTACCGGAAAGGTCAGGACGTGACTCCGTGCCGGCGATTCTTGGTTCTGGTCCGTGCGACGCTCGCGTCGCTGCTGCTGGCCGGAGTACCGGCTTTCGGGCAGGTGCGGATCAAGGATATCACCGACGTCGAAGGTGTCCGGGCCAACCAACTCATCGGTTATGGCCTCGTGGTCGGGCTGAATGGAACCGGCGACAAGCTCAACAACGCGGTGTTCACGCTGGAATCGTTGATCGGCATGCTGGAACGCCTGGGCGTCAATACCCGCGACCAGGCGGCGAAGCTGCAGACCAAGAACATCGCCGCCGTGATGGTGACCGCCGAGTTGCCCGCCTTTACCCACGGTGGCAGCCGCATCGATGTCACCGTCTCCGCCCTGGGCGATGCGACCAATCTGACGGGCGGCACGCTGCTGGTGACCCCGTTGCTGGCGGCGGATGGCGAGGTTTACGCCGTGGCCCAGGGAGCGATCGAGACGGGTGCCATTTCGGCGCGAGGCGCGGCGTCATCGGTCACGCGCGGTGTCCCCACGTCGGGCGGGGTCGCCAATGGCGCGATCGTCGAGAAGGAGGTCGCGTTCCGGCTGGACAAGGCCGGCAATTCGCTGCGGCTTGGCCTGCGTAACCCTGACCTGACGACCGCGCTGCGGATCGCGGCCGAGATCAACAAGGCCATCGGGCCGATCAGCAAGGCGATCGATCCGCGGACGGTGCTGCTGGATATCGCGTCGCGGGATCCGATCGAGGTCCTCGGGCGGATCGAAAATCTGCGCGTTCAGCCGGATAACCCCGCGATCGTGATTATCGACGAGTCGAGCGGGACGATCGTGATGGGCGACAATGTTCGCATCAGCACTGTGGCGATCGCGCAGGGAAATTTGACCATTCGGGTGACCGAGACGCCGCAGGTCAGTCAGCCGGCCCCGTTGTCCAATGGAACGACGACGACGGTGCCGCGCACGCAAATCCAGATCGACGACCAGCATGACAAGAAACTCGGCATCCTGGACAGCGGCGTCACATTGCGGGACCTGGTCGCCTCGCTCAACGCGTTGGGTGTTGGGCCGCGCGACCTGATCTCCATTTTGCAATCCATCAAGGCGGCCGGGGCCTTGCAGGCGGATCTGCGGGTGAGATGACGATCTCCGGTCATACCTCCGTCTCTTTGCCTGTCGGGATGCCGATCGCGCGTCCCGCCACGCCGGCGGACCCGGCCAGGATGTGGAAGGCCGCGCGGGATTTTGAGGCGGTGGCCTTGGGAGAATTTCTGAAGCCGATGTTCGAAACGGTCACCCCGAAGAATGGATTCTTCGACGGCGGCGAGGCGGAAAAGACCTGGAAGCCAATGCTGATCGACGAAATCGCCAAGCGGATCGCCGCGTCCGGCGGGCTTGGCCTCGCGGGTCCCATTCATGACGCCATGCTGCGGATGCAAGAAGGAAAGTCCTGATGCCCGTTCCCGTGATCGTGGCGGCGCGCCGTCTGTCCGAGGTATTGGACCGGGAAAACACCGCGCTCAAGGCGATGGATATTCGCCGCGCGACCGCGTTATTGCCGGAGAAATCCGCCGCGATCGCCGATTTGACGGCATCGGGTGAGGCTCCTGGCACGGCAGATCCAGCGCGCGACCTCGCCGGCATCGCACGACGGTTGGAGGGACTTGCCGCGGAGAACCGCCGCCTGCTGGAACGAGCGATCGTCGTCCAGCAACGAGTGATCGGCATTGTCGCCCGCGCGGCCGCGTCCGCTGCCCGCGCACCGGCCTATGGAGCGCATGGGCGAATGGAGCGGGTCACCCGGCCATTGGCGTTTTCCGCCCGCGCCTGATTCCTGCTCCATACCCGGAGAAATCGCGGTTCGCTTTTCCCGTCCTCCCCCGGCGATTTTCCGTCATCCTCCGGCTCGACCGGAGGATCAGTCGCCGCACACCCGTCAGAAAACGGGTGACCGTTCAAGGTTGTGCGGGGTTCGACAGATCCTCCGGTCGAGCCGGAGGATGACGATAATGTTCGCCGGTGGATCGATACGATGGCCGGAGGATGACGAATTGGAACGCCCAACCGGCAAAACGAGAACTGCTGGCCGCGCCTGGTGCCGCTACCCGCACCCGCGGCGGCATGGTAAGGGCGCATCATGGATCATATCGTCGAGGGCTCATCGCGGTCGGCGCCTCATGACGCGATCGACCCGCTGTTCGCGCCGTTGCGTGCCGCCGTGCCGGTTGGATGTTCCTTTGTCCTCGGCCGTGTGGCGCAGTCGCTGGATGGCTTCATCGCGACGCGGGCCGGAGAGTCGGTTTGGATCAGCGGTCCCGACGATCTGCGGCATACGCATCAGTTGCGCGCGTTGTCGGACGCCGTCGTGGTCGGGGCCAGAACCATTCGCGCCGATAATCCGCGGTTGACCACACGTCTGGTCGATGGGCCGAGCCCGGTTCGGGTGGTGCTCGATCCCGATTGCCGTTTGGACGATTCGTATCGGGTCTTCCGCGAAGGGCCGGAAACCTTGCTGCTATGCGCGCCGGAAAAGGCGAAGTCCGGCCGCCTGGGGACAGCGAGTGTGCTGCCGGTGTCGCGAGGGCCGGAGGGNNCCCGCTTTCTCGCGGCGGGAGCGCTCGATCGGTTGCACGTGACGGTCGCGCCTCTGGTCATGGGCGGGGGCGTTCCGGCGTTCCCGTTGCCGCCGGTCGGGCGGTTGGAGGAAGGGCGGCGTTTCGCCTGGACCGCGCATCGGATCGGCCCCGATATCCTGTTGGACATCCCTTTGAGCCGGGCAGCGTGAGAGACAGGGACATCGACTGATGCGCGCTCAGGCGTTCTGGACGGTTGGCGCGGGAAAAGGCGAACTGCGCGCGGAGATTTTGCCCGTCGCGGGATCGGATGAGGTTCTGGTTCGCGCGCTGGCTTCCGGAGTTTCCCGCGGCACCGAGGCGCTGGTGTTCTCGGGACGCGTTCCGGCCGGGCAGTTCGAGGCGATGCGCGCGCCCCTGATGGCCGGATCGTTCCCGTTTCCGGTGAAATACGGCTACAGCGTCGTGGGCGAGCGAGAGGACGGCGCGCGGGTATTCGTGCTGCATCCGCACCAGGATCGGTTCTACGCTCCCGCCGCGATGTGCGTCCCCGTGCCCGGCAACGTCCCCACACGACGCGCTGTCCTCGCGGCCAACATGGAAACCGCGCTGAACCTTTGCTGGGACGCCGCGCCGTTGGCTGGCGAGCGGGTGCTTGTGATTGGCGCGGGGGTGGTCGGGTTGCTCGCGGCGTCGCTGCTGGTTCGGGTGCCGGCGGTCGCCGTGACGGTCGTGGACGTGAACCCGGCCCGGGCGGCGCTGGCCCAGAGGTTGGGATGCGCGTTCGCCTTGCCGGACGCCGCCCCGGCGGATCAGGAACTGATCGTCCATGCGTCCGCGTCCGAAGCCGGTCTGCGACTGGCGCTCGATCGGGCCGCGTTCGAAGGACGGATCGTCGAGGCCTCCTGGTATGGCGACTTGGCGCCCTCGGTGCCATTGGGTGAGGGCTTTCACTCGCGCCGGTTGCGGCTGATCGCATCGCAGGTGGGCGCCGTCGCGCCGGCGATGCGCGGCCGGCGGACCCACGCGGAACGGCTGGCGATCGCCCTCGCGCTGCTCGCCGATCCAGCCTATGACGCGTTGCTGGAGGGACCGACACGGTTTCAGGATTTGCCGGAAGCGATGCCTGGCATCCTGGCGCCCGGCGGATTATGCCATGTCATCACGTATGAGAACTGAGCGATGTACAGCCTGACCGTCTGTGACCACATCATGATCGCCCATAGCTTCAAAGGCGAAGAGTTTGGGCCGGCGCAACGGATGCACGGCGCGACCTTCGCGGTCGAGGCGGAATTCCGCGCGCCGGCGTTGGATCATCATCAGTTGCTGGTCGATATCGGGCTGGCGAAGACCGAATTGCGGCGAGTGCTCGAGACGGTCGACTACAGTAACCTGGACGAGAATCCGGTGTTGGCCGGGATCAATACGACAACAGAATATATGGCCTTCCACATTCACGGATTGCTGGCGGCGGCCTGTGCCGACGGACGGCTCGGGCATGGCGGCCGCGCCGTCACCTGGCTAAAAATCCTGCTCCGCGAGGCGCCGACCGCCTGGGCGGCGTTCGAAGGACCGCTTACTTCAGAGGAAACATGATGTCCGCTGTCACCGTTGAAACCAAAGGCGCGATCTCCATCATCCGCATCAACCGGCCGGAGCGGTTGAACGCCATCAATCAGGATGTGGCGGTGGAATTGCAGAAAGCGTTCAAGACGTTCGACGCCGATGACAGCCAGCGCGTGGCGGTCCTGAGCAGCGTCGGCGATCGGGCGTTCAGTTCCGGCGCCGACGTTTCGAACCTGCCGGAACTATGGCGTGCGATTCCGACCATTTGTTACGATACGGAAAAGCCGATCATCGCGGCGACCACCGGATGGGTGATTGGCGGCGCGATCGTCATGGTCATGATGTGCGATCTGATGGTTTCGACGGAAAGCACCACCCTCTATTACCCCGAGGCCAAACTCGGCACCACGGCGGGCGGCATCAGTTCGCTGGTCACGCGGATGCCGCACAAGTTGGCGATGGAAATCATGCTGCTCGGCTCGAAGGTTCCGGCGCGACGGGCTTACGACGTGGGGTTCGTCAACCGGGTGGTGCCAAATGGCGAACACGAGACGGCGGCCCTGGAAATGGCGGGCGAGTTGTTGGAATCCGCTCCACTGGTGATCGGCGCCCTGAAGCGTCTGGTCGCCGAGGTCATGCCGGTCGGTCCGATCGAACGCATGGTCGGGATCAGCCAGACGATCGCCCGGGTGCGGCAGTCGGAAGACATGCGGGAAGGCATCGCCGCCTATCAGGAAAAGCGGAAGCCGAACTTCAAGGCGCGCTGACCGCGTTCTTCGGGGGCCTTGCGTTTCATTCGGGTCGATTCCTGCTATGGTCGCGGCAATACGGGTTGCCACGGATCAAAAGAATTGCAGGAGGGCGTGATGGATCCCATCGTCGGCAGCGGCAGGCACACCTACGACGTCAACGAAGACTGGGCTCGGGTTCCCGCCGGTATCGACCTTCGGCCCGCGGCTGTGGCCGTCGATTCCCAGGATCGCGTTTTCTGTTTCAGTCGATCGGCGGAACATCCCGTGGTGATCTTCGATCGCGACGGGAATTTTCTGTCTTCGTGGGGCGCGGGAATGTTTCGGTTCCCGCACGCGATCCGCTTTGATGAGCAAGATCGGGTCTGGCTGACGGATGAGCATAACGGCCAGTTCATGCTGTTCACGAACGACGGAAAACTGCTTCGAACCATCGGCGTCAAAGGCCAGCGATCGGACACCGGAGTGCCCGACGACGATTTCACCGCCGTCGCGTGGAAGCGGGTGACGCATGGCGGCGGCCCGTTCAATCTTCCCACCGATATCGCGATCGTTCCCGGCGGCGACATGTATATGACCGATGGGTACGGCAATGCGCGCGTGCACAAGTTCTCAGCCGAAGGCAAGCATCTTTTCTCCTGGGGTGAACCAGGCAACGGTCCTGGGCAGTTCAATCTGCCGCACGGGATTTGGTACGACAGCCGCGGACGATTGCTGGTCGCGGATCGTGAAAACGACCGTGTGCAGGTCTTCGATCTGGAAGGCAGGCTGCTGACCATATGGCCAACCGAATTGATCGGACCCGCGTTCTTTTACGTCGACGACGAGGATATCGTTTATATCCCGGAACATAACAGCGGCATGGTCAGTGTCGTGACACTGGACGGCGAACGGCTGGCGCGCTGGGGGGCGCCAATTCACCGTTCCATTCATGGCATCTGGGGCGATTCGGAAAAGAGCATCTATGTCGTGCAGCCGGGCGAGTGGGGACGCGTGCGCCGGGTCGTTAAATACACGCGGCGCGATCAAACGATTGTTCCGCGCCATACCGAAGCTGGGTCCCGCGATGCGACCGTGCCCACTACGGGCCGCGTGGCGCTGATCACCGGATGCGGCAAGCCCATTGGGATCGGCGCATCGACCGCGCGGGCGCTGGCCGCGGCTGGCATCACCGTGGTCGTCACGGATGTCGCTCCGGCGGGTGTTGCCAATGAGCATAACGTGCAGGGTGACGTGGATCCGTCCTGGCGTGGGGTCGATAGTCTCGTCGAACAGATTCAGGCGGCCGGAGGCCAGGCGTCATCGGTCATCGGCGATGTCAGCCGGGAGGCGGACGCGCAACGCATGGTCGAAACGGTGATGGCGCGTTACGGCCGGCTGGATATTCTGGTGAACAACGCGGGTGCGCCGCAGGGCGCGGATCGCAACGAGATCGAGGATGTCCCTGTCGAGGCGTGGGATCAAACGATGGCGGTCAATGCGCGCGGGGTGTTTTTGATGTCTCGCGCGGCCGTTCCGGCGATGCGGAAGGCCGGATGGGGACGGATCGTGTGCGTGTCGTCGAAGGCCGCGGTTCGGCCAGGCGCGCGGCGGGCGACCTATGCCGCCTCCAAGGCCGCGATCGTGGGTTTCATGAAGTCGTTGGCTTTGGATTTGGCGCCGCACGGGATCACGGTGAACGCGGTGTTGCCGGGTCCGATCCGCACCACGCGCGCGATCAGCACCAATCGCCGGGAGTACGGCGACGATCTGGAACGCGGTTTCGCGGAACGAGCCAAAGCCATTCCGGTGGGCCGCTTCGGCACCCCCGATGAGGTCGCGGCGGCGATCGCGTTCCTGGCATCGGACGGCGCCGCTTTCGTGACCGGACAGGCACTGGGTGTGGATGGGGGATGGTGAGCATGGCGATCGACGTGCCGGCCGGCGGCTATCGTTACCTGGCGCACCAGTTCCAGTACTCGGGCGGCGCCGCCGCTCTGGACGGATTCCAGATCGAGCGCGTCACGTTTCAGACCCCGGTTCCACTGGAGGCGGGATTCGCGTTCATCGAGCGCTATCTGACCGAGCAAGGCGTCTCGCTGCTCGGCTTCTGTGCCTGCGAACTACGCTCCCCGGCGCAGTTTACCGACGCGGGGTTCATCGCCTTCAACCGCCAGTATTGCGGCGCATTGACGCGCTGGGGGGTGATGAAGGGCGATGACAACCCGGTCGCTCGCAGCAATGTCATTCCGCTCGTCGATGGGCCCGCGGAGCCGTCTTTTCGTGCGTTCTCCTTCGCGCGGCCGATTCCGGGCGCGTCCGGCTCGTTCGTGATCGCCGGCAGCGGCGAAGCGGATGACAGCCCGGCGCCGTATCGCGAACGAATGGTGCGCTTTGGCGACACAAGCCCGGACGCCATGCGCGAGAAAGGCGTCTTCGTGCTTGGCCGCATGGAGCAACGCATGGCCGCCCTCGGCTTCACCTGGGCCGATACGACCGCCGTGCAGGTTTACACCGTGCACGATCTGTATCCGTTTCTGGAGGATGAGATCGCCCGCCGCGGCGCCGCCCGCCATGGGCTGACCTGGCACCTCGCGCGCCCGCCGGTGGAGGGGCTGGAATACGAAATGGACTGCCGTTCGGTGCCGGTCGAGCGGCGCGTCAGTGTTTAAAATCACCACGCCCTGCGCCGAAACGAACGAGTGAGCAACGAATCATGTCCGATCCGATCACCGAGGAACTGTTTCGTAACGCGATTTCGGCCGTCGGCGATGAGATGGTGTTGACGATTTATCGTACCGCCTATTCCGGTGTTTTGAAGAATATCATGGACTACAGCGCGGCGATTTGCGACGCGGAAGGGCGGCTGGTGGCGCAGGGATTATCGTTGCCGGGCCATTTGTGCTCGATACCGGTGGCGTTGCGAGCGGTGCTGAACCATTTTGGGGACGATATTTCCGAAGGCGACATCTTCGTCAACAACGATCCCTATGACGGCGGGATGCATCTGCCGGACATCTTTATATTCAAACCGTTGTTCGCGCATGGCGAGGTGATCGCGTTCGCCGCCACGATTTGTCACCACACCGATGTTGGCGGGCGAGTTCCCGGTTCCAATGCCTCCGACAGCACCGAGATTTATGCGGAGGGCCTGCGCATACCTCCGTTGAAGCTTTACGAGGCCGGCCGCGCCAACGCCACGCTGTTTCGCATGATCGAGCGCAACGTTCGCATGCCGGGACGCGTGTTCGGCGATATTCGTTCGCAGCTCGCGGCGTGTGAGATCGCGGCGCGCGGCATGGCGGACCTCATCGCGCGGTATGGCGCCGATGAAGTGAAACGTCTGATGATCGCGATGATGGACTACTCCGAGCGGCTGACCCGCCACTGCCTGTCCGAACTTCCTGACGGCGAGGCGACGTTCACGGATTGGATCGATGACGATCAGATCGACGAGGGGGTGCCGATCAAACTCGTTTGCACCGTCCGTAAACATGGCGACACGATGGAGGTCGACTGGACCGGCAGCGCGCCTCAGGTCAAAGGCGCCATCAACAATACGTTGAGCTACACGCTGGCCATGAGTTTCACCGCGGTGAAGTCGGTGCTGTCGATCAACATGCCCAACAACGATGGCGTGTTTCGGCCGATCACGGTCATCGCTCCGGCTGGCACGATCACCAACGGCAAACTGCCCGCCGCGTGTGCCGCCCGTGGGCTGACGGGTTTTCGCGGTGTCGATTGTTGTTTTGGCGCGCTGGCCCAGCTTTATCCCGACAAGGTGATGGCGGCGTCGGATGGCGGCAACACCGGCCTGACGATCGGCGGATACGACAAGGAGCTCAATCCGTTTATCTACGTGGATTTTATCTCCGGCGCCTGGGGTGGCCGTCCATGGGCTGACGGACTTGACGGTAACACCTGCATGTTCGCCAATATGGCGAGTTTCTCGGTTGAAGTGATTGAAGCGGAAAACCCGCTGGAAGTGCTGGATTACGAATTCGTGCCGGACACCGGTGGCGCGGGAAAATTTCGCGGTGGCATGTCGCAACGAAAAACCTGGCGCATGCTGGCCGATGAGGGGATCTTGCAGGTTCGCGCCGATCGGCAAACGCATCGACCCTATGGTTTGCAAGGCGGCGGCCCAGGAGCGTTTGGGCGCAATGTGCTCGATCCGGGACTGCCGACGGAGCAAACGCTGCATGCCAAGCTGACCATGACATTGCGCCGCGGCCAGGTGTTTCGTCACGACCTGCCGGGTGCCGGAGGGCACGGCGATGCGCTGGCCCGCGATCTTGCGTTGGTCTCGAAGGACCTGCGGGACGGTCTGGTAACGATCGAGGGAGCCGCGCGTGACTACGGTGTGATCGCGCGAGGCGATCCGCCGGAGATCGACGTCGCCGCGACCAAAACGCTACGGATCCAATTGCGCGCCACCCGGAAGCCGTTGCCCATGGTCGCCTGGGAGCCCGCCGCATGACTCTCAGGATCGGCATCGATATCGGGGGCACGTTCACCGACCTCGTCGCCATGACCGAAGATGGCCTCGTCACGACCCATAAAACGGCCTCGACGCCCCATGATTACGGGGAAGGCATCATCGACGGCATTCAGGCTCTGTTGGCCCGTCATCCTGGGCCTGTCGCCGAGGTTCTGCACGCCACGACGGTTGGATCGAATACTGTTTTGGAGGCGAAAGGTGCCCGGACCGCGTTGATCACCACGCACGGGTTCCGCGACATCCTGGAAATCCGCGATTTGCGCATGCCCGTGCTGTACGACCAACACTGGACCAAGCCGCTGGCACTGGTGGAGCGTCGTCTTCGGCTGGAGGTCATCGAGAAAACGCGGCCGGACGGATCGGTGTCTGTACCACTCGATCCGGATAGTATCGCCGTCGCCATCAAGCGATTGCGTGATGAGCATGTCGAAAGTGTCGCGATTTGCTTGCTGCATAGTTACGCCAACCCGACCCATGAACGGGCCGTGGCTGACGCGGTGCGCGCGGCGTTGCCCGATGTCGCGATCTCGGTGAGCAGCGAGATATTGCCGGAGATCAAGGAATATCCGCGCACCAGCACGACCGTGATCAATGCCTACGTGCAACCGGTCGTGCGTGCCTACATCACCGCGTTGGACGCCAGGCTGCGGGCCTTGGGGATCGATGCGCCGTTGCAACTGATGCAGTCGAACGGCGGACTGGCCTCGGCCGCTTTCGCCGCCGCCGCCCCCGCGCATATCATCGAAAGCGGTCCGGCGGCCGGTGTAGTGGGCGGCGCGGCGCTGGCACGGCGTCTGAATGAAGCCGGGATCATCACCTTCGACATGGGCGGCACGACCGCCAAGGCTGGCCTCGTCGAGGACGGCGAGGTGATTCGAACCGAGGCGATCGAGGTAGGTGGCGGCGTGATGGCCGGCTCCCGTTTGCTGGTTGGCGCGGGTTACATGCTCAAACTACCGGCCATCGATCTGGCGGAGGTTGGCGCGGGAGGTGGTTCGATTTGCCGGCTGGACGCGGGCGGCGCGCCAAAGGTGGGTCCGAACAGCGCCGGCGCCGATCCTGGACCGGTTTGTTACGGTCGCGGCGGTGACCGGCCGACCATCACGGATTGCAACCTGGTGCTGGGATATCTCGATCCAGACGGTCTTGTTGGGGGCGCGTTGAAGCTGGACCGCGACGCGGCCGAGGCGGCGATCATGCGCGATCTGGCCGGTCCGCTTGGCTGCTCGCTGGAAGACGCGGCATTTGGAATGTTGAGGTTGGCGTCGGCGACGATGATGCGCGCGATCCGATCGGTCTCGGTGGAACGTGGCCGCGATCCGCGCGGGTTCGCGTTGTTGGCGTTCGGCGGCAATGGACCTCTGTTCGCCGCGGGAATCGCCAGGGAGCTTGGAATCTCGCGCGTGATCGTGCCGCCTTTGCCCGGGGTTTTCAGCGCCTTTGGCCTGTTGGTGGCGGACACCGAGCATCACGCCAGTCAGAGCCTCCGCGTCCGGCTCGATTCCGCCGATCCGGCACGCATCGCGACGGTGTTGGATGCTTTGTTTCGTGCCGGCACCGATCGGCTGACCCATGATGGTTTCACTCCCGAGCGCCAATCGTTTCGTCGCGCGGCCCAGGCGCGGTATTTGGGACAGTCGAGTGAGATCGAGGTGCCGTTGCCGGATGGCGCGGTGACGCCAGCCATGATCGCGGCATTGTTTGGCGAAGAACATCAACGGATTTATGGCTTCCGCGCGCCATCCGAGGAACCGGTCGAACTCATTGGACTGTCGGGTATCGCGCGGGGACTGCCGGAGCGGCCTCGGCTGCCGGAACGCATCCCGCCCGTCGCGGCGCATGGCCCGTCCATGCGGCGTGCCTGGTTTCCGGCGAGTGGCTGGATCGACACGCAAGTGGTCGATCGCGCGGAGCTCAGCGAGACGCCGGGAAACGGTCCTTTCATCGTGCAGGAATATGACGCCACGTGTCTGGTCCCACACGGAGCGCACGCCCGCGTCGATGCATTTGGTAACATCGAACTGACAGTGAGTGCCGGGAATTGAACGCCGCCATCGGACCGCGAAGGAATGGATGATGGAGATCAAACGAGAGCATCACATCAACTTCTGGTATGTCATCGCTGCGTTTTTCGCCATATTGTTCATCCAGGACTTTCTCGTTCGTTCGGCATCGGTCAAGGTCATTCCGTACAGCGAATTTCAAATGTTACTGGATCAGAAGAAAGTAACTGATCTTGTCGTTGGCTCGACGACCATCACCGGAAAATACAAGGATCCCGCTGACGCCAAGGTTCCGGGCTTTTCCACGACCCGGGTCGATGCCGCTTTGGTGCCGGAACTGACGTCGGCGGGCGTTACGTTCTCTGGTGAAGCCGGCGCGGGTCTGCTGGAAACCGTACTCGGTTGGTTCATGCCGGCGATTGGGTTCTTTTTGCTCTGGATGGTTTTGATCAGGCCCATGCTCGCGGGCCAGGGCGCCGGCGGATTGATGGCGATCGGTAAAAGCCGAGCCAAGGTCTATGTCGAAAAAGACGTGAAGGTGACATTCGCCGACGTCGCCGGCGTGGATGAGGCGAAGGACGAACTGAAGGAAGTCGTCGCCTTCCTCCGCGATCCCGCCCGCTACAGTCAACTGGGCGCCCACATGCCGAAGGGCGTCCTGCTGGTCGGGCCCCCGGGGACCGGGAAAACTTTGCTTGCTCGCGCGGTGGCGGGGGAGGCGGGGGTCGCGTTCTTCTCGATTTCCGGCTCGGAATTCGTCGAAATGTTCGTGGGCGTCGGCGCGGCGCGCGTGCGTGACCTGTTCGAACAGGCAAGACAGCAGGCGCCCGCCATCATTTTCATCGACGAACTCGACGCGCTTGGCCGGGCTCGCGGGGCGTCCATCCCGGGTATGGGCGGGCATGATGAGAAAGAACAAACTCTCAATCAATTGCTGAGCGAACTCGATGGTTTCGATATCAAATCGGGAATCGTTCTGCTGGCGGCGACCAACCGGCCGGAAGTTCTGGACCCTGCCTTGCTGCGCGCCGGCCGTTTCGATCGGCAGGTGCTGGTCGATCGTCCGGACAAGAAGGGCCGCATTGAAATCCTGCGGATCCATGGGGCCAAAGTGAAGCTCGCGCCAGGCACTTCGGTCGAGGCGGTCGCCGCGTTGACCCCAGGGTTTACCGGCGCCGACCTCGCGAATCTGGTAAATGAGGCGGCGCTGCTGGCCACGCGGCGCGGTGCCGACTCAGTCACCATCGCCGATTTCAACCAGGCGATAGAACGCATCACGGCCGGACTGGAAAAGCGTAACCGCTTGCTCAATCCGCATGAACGGGAAGTCGTCGCGCATCATGAAATGGGCCATGCGTTGGTCGCGTTGTCGTTACCCGGCGTCGATCCGGTGCAAAAGGTCTCGATCATTCCGCGCGGCATCGCCGCTTTGGGCTACACGATGCAGCGGCCGATCGAGGATCGCTTCCTGATGGACCGTGGAGAATTGTTCAATCGCATGACATTGTTGCTCGCCGGGCGCGCGGCGGAGACGCTGGTGTTTCCCGAGGTATCGACCGGCGCGGCGGACGATCTGACGAAGGCAACGGACATCGCTCGTAGCATGGTGACCCGGTTCGGGATGGATCCGAAACTGGGGCTGGTGGCCTATGAAACCGAGCGCTCGACGTTCCTCAATTCGCCGGGCGCGGATGACTGGCAGCCGCGTCATTACGGTGACGCGACGGCCGGGGCGATCGACCTCGCGGTCCGCCGCCTGATCGATGACGCGTTTGTCCGAGCCCAATCGATCCTCGCGGCGAACAAGGGTTTGCTATTGGAAACCGCGGCCGAACTGCTGACGAAGGAGACGCTTTCCGAGGATGAACTGCGTCCCTTCGCCGCGCGTCTGGTGCATGTTGAGGGTGGCAAGGGAACACCGGCTCTGATCGCGGCGGATCGGGGACAGATATAGCCGCTGCCAGCGGGCGCCTTGAAGCGACCAACATTCTCGGGAATTACAGTTTTCGTCAGCCACGATACGGCCGGGTCGCTCGTTCCCTTTTCGGGTCTGTATCGTAATGGAACGACGTTGCGTTGCTCGCGAATAATTTGCTATAGTTGGATATTTCTTGGGACTTCGAAAGTTGGCAAGCTCGGCGGTCGCGCGGCACACCGTCGTCAATCCGCCTAACATACGCGAATTTTTGAACTTGTTCGCATGAAGCGGGATTGCGGACAATTCATCTGGGTGTTAATTCTCCAAAAAACGCGACAGGCCTTGAAACCCGAGATGTGACAATCGGGGTTTGAGATGGCCGGGGAAGCTTTTTCCTGCCAGGACGGCAACTCCAGCGCCGGTGCGGGAGGTCTGCCTTTGGTCAGGCTCGATTGGAAGATTTGTTGGAACCTGGGGGCAAGCGGACATGAGCGTGATTTTACAACAACAGACCTTCGTCGCCGCGGATTGGGGCGTCGCCGTGGTTTCCGGTGGAACCGCGACCGTTACCCAGCAATCCTCGTTCGGGGTCGCGCTGACCGGTACGCTGACACAAGGTGCGACGATTAACGTCGTGGAGCAGAACTCGTCCCACACGGTTTTGACCCTTACCTGCACTGGCACCGGCTCCAACGGCGGATTCGTTCTGGTGGACGGTGGCGGCAATGACTACCTTTTCTCCAATACCGCGTTGTCGATTGGATTCCAGGAGGCCGCGACAACGCAGGGTTTCGCGACTTATCAGGCACCGGCCCGCGATCTGGTGTGGACGGGCGCGGCCGATACCAATTTCACCAACGCGGCGGACTGGAACGACACGTCGAATGGCCTCAATCCGGCGGCGGCCGCTCCGGGCGGCGCGGATACCGCGCAATTCCTGACCGGTGGCGGAACCATCACCGGTACGGGCACGGCGGCCGTGCTGCAGTTCGGCGGAAGTACTTTATGGGATGTGACGTCATCCGCCAGCCTCAGCGCCGGGACGGGAGTGACCGTCGGCCAGGGGGGGGTCGGCACGCTGTTGATCAATGGCGGCGCCAGTATCAATGGCCTCGGAACGTTGGACGCCATAACCGGCGGTTCCGGAAGTGCCGCGGCGGTGACGGTCGATGGCACCGGATCCGCGTGGAAATCGGCGGGTGAGCTGGTTGTCGGCAACCTCGGATCCGGCGGCCTGACCATCAGCAATAAGGCCAGTTTGAGCGCGGTCGCGTCGGCGACGCAGCCGGCGCTGGTGTTGGGCGCGGGCGCCGGGGGGACCGGGACGCTCACGGTCACGGGTCTGGCGTCGCGAGCGACGTTGCTTGGGCAGTTGAACGTCGGCCAGGCAGGCGCCGGCTCGTTGCTGGTCGAGAATCAGGGAACCGCGGTGACGGGCGGTTCGACCCTCGCCCCGTCTCAGGGCATCGACGTGGCCCAGGCGTCAGGTGGTTCGGGAGCCATAACGGTTACGGGAACGCAATCGTTGCTGTCCAATAAGGGCGGCTTCGTCGTTGGTGACGCGGGCCTCGGCAGCCTTGCGATTCTCGCCGGTGCCACGGTAATTACCACTCCAGGCAGCGTCAGCGGTCTTGCGGGACTGATCATCGCCAATACCGCCAGCGCCACCGGTTCTTCCGCGAACGTCAGCGGAGCCGGATCGCAGCTGAATGTCACCGGGCTGCTCGATGTCGGCGTCGCGGGGTCCGGCGCCCTGCAGATCAGTGGGGGAGCCGTTGTCACCGCCGGATCGCTGGATGCCGCCAATATCGCGTCCGCGGTTGGCCAGCTCAGCGTTTCCGGGGCTGGCACCGACCTCGTGATCGCGAACGACGCCACGGTCGCCGACGACGGCACCGGTGTCCTTTCGGTGTTGAACGGGGCCACGTTCTCGGCCCAATCGCTGACCATTGGATCGCAGACAGATAGTTCCGGCGCCTTGGTGGTGTCAGGCAATGGCTCGCTGCTATCGATCTCTGGCGAGTTGAATATCGGCACCGCTCTGGGCACCGGCGACCTGACCGTCGGGCCAGGCGCGGTGGTGAACGCGTCCGTCGTGAACCTGCAAGGCGGCGTGGTGCTGGAAGGCGGTGTGCTCGATCCGACCGTCTTCATCGAGAACGGTGGCAGCACGACCGGCGGCTTCGGCACGGTCTCCTCGCAGTTCATCCTGCTCGAAGGCACGATCCTTTCCAACGGCAGCAAGTCCGGTAAGGAAACCGAGGTCGTGCAGGGCACCGTGGTCGGCGGCGGCACCGCCACCATCAACGGCTCGGTCTCCGTCAACGGTCCCGGGATTCTGCAGATCGGGACCCACGATACGATCGAGTTGACAGGGGCCGTGGTGAACGCCGCCACCACGACGTTCACGGATAACCTGACGCCGACCGGCACTTACACGGTCAACAACAGCGTGATCGACGTGGTGTTCCAGGACAGCACGGGCCTGTTGCAACTGGACGACATCGCCGGTTTCGCGGG
>PLSZ01000357.1:3401-3654 GCA_003164305.1 Acetobacteraceae bacterium | reverse complement strand
CTATATGGTGGCGTCGGGCCTCGCCGGGGAACTCGCCGCCACGTTGAGCGCCTATGGCATGACCGCCGCCGAATCGGTCCATATGCATTCGCGCCTGGACGAGGTCCTCGAGGCGGATGCGACGCGGGTACTGGACGATGGCGTCGCCTCCGGCACGACACCGGCTTCAGGCGTGCCACGATAATACTTTGGTTCGCGGGACGCCTACGGCGCGGCGAAGATCACGTTGCCGTCAGATTGAAGTAAAAGCCGC
>PLSZ01000357.1:2235-3365 GCA_003164305.1 Acetobacteraceae bacterium | reverse complement strand
CGCGCCACCACGCCGCCGCTGGCGAACGCTTCGTGGTTCGCCTCGATCGTGTCCGGGTCGTAGAGATAGTTCACCATCAGGCCGAACGACTCGCGCAATCCGCGAGCCGAGACATTCCCGCGCCAGTTAATCCGTTCCAACCGCGCACCGTTGCCGAGATGGAAGCGCGCGACGGGATCGTTTGGGCCGCGCCCCGGCTCGGTCTCGGTCAGATAAACGGCGCAAAGATGGGTCAGTTGGGTTTGAGAACCCGCCGCCGCCCGTGGTGTTTCCCACGTCGCCGGATCGGCCAGCACGGCGAACGTCGCGGTGTCCAGCGGCGGCCCCTCGTCTCCGGCGTGACGTTCCAGCCAGCGGCGAAAACCGGGCACCGGCGACAGCGTGGCGAATTGCGTGATCCGCGGCAGTTCCTGCTTGAGTTCCTCGACCACCTGCTTGATCAGGAAGTTGCCAAACGAAACACCCCGCAGACCTTCCTGACAATTCGATATCGAATAGAAAATCGCGGTATCCGCCTCCCTCGCCCGCGCCTCCTGCGCGTCGGTGTCGGTATCGGGAGCCAGCAACGGTTCCACCGCTTCAGCCAACCCGCGCACCAGCGCGACCTCGACGAAAATCAGTGGCTCCCCCGGCAACGCCGGATGAAAAAACGCGAAACACCGTCGGTCCGGGGCGAGACGGCGGCGCAAATCCGTCCAACCGTCGATTTCGTGCACGGCCTCATAGACGATCAGTTTTTCCAGCACCGCCGCCGGCGTGTTCCAATCGATCCGCCGCAGATCGAGGAAGCCGCGGTTGAACCACGACGCGAACAAATGCCGCAGATCGCTATCGAGCGGGGCCAGTTCCGGCTGCCCGCGCAGCAGCGGGAGGATTTCCTGACGCAATCCGACCAGCGCCGCCGTGCCGCCGCGGGCCTGGTTCATCCGGCGCAACAACTCCTGCCGCGGCGGTTCCGCGGCGTCCGACAGGGCGGCGGCGCGGGCGGGCGTGGGGTCCGCGATCCAGCCCTCGACCGCGGCGCGCAGGGCACCCTCATCGGGCATGTAGCCAGTGGCGATGTGGCGGCAAAAGGCCAGCCTGTCCTCTTGCGTCAGGCCTTTCAGCGCCACCACCAGTTCGCGCGCCAG
>PLSZ01000357.1:0-2204 GCA_003164305.1 Acetobacteraceae bacterium | reverse complement strand
TCACGGCCGCGGTCGGCGATCGAACTCCAGAGGCGCTCAAGCCAGTTGGCGGACGGTGACGAGACGGTCGGTCGGGTTTCGGTCTGAGCGGGCAAGGTCGGCTACCTCGAATGACTGTCCGAGGATAGCCTCAGCACCCTGGATTATGCCACCGTCGGACGCGACATGGCTGGGTCATGCCGGAGCGCGTCATCCAACCGTCACATTGGTCAGATCGACGAACCAGCTTTGCACCGGCTGGAACCCCTGCACTTTCTTCGACATCGCGCGCGGATTGAGGTCGTGCACCATGAACAGCCAGGCAGCCTCATCGACAACGATCGTATGCGCCTCCGCCAGCAATTTCGTCTGCTCCGCTTCATCGAACGTCGCCTGGGCTTTCCGCAACGCCGCGGTCGCCTTCTCACTGGCGAAATGGCCCCAGTTCCAGTTGGTCGGCGAGAAACTATCGATCGCGTAATAACGGAACATGGTCGAGGGTTCGACGGAACTCAAACTGATATTGATCCCGTGGTCGCCATGACTGGGCGGAGATTTCGGGTCGCTGCGGATCGCCACCAGCATGGTGCCCCATTCGACCACGTCGAACTCGAGTTCAATGCCAACGCCTTTCATGTTCTGCTGCACGAACTCGTTCATCGGGATCGGCAGCATCTGACCCGACCCGGAGGTCGAGATCATGATTTTCGCCTTCACCGGCTTATCCGGACCATAGCCGGCTTCTTTCAGCAGCGCCTTCGCCTTCTCGGGATCGTAGGTGTACTTCTCTGTCGGCGTGCCAAAATACTTGTCGGTGGGTTTATACAGTCCGTATGCGGGTGTCGCGATGTCGTTGATCAGTTTGCAAAGTCCTTCGCGATCGAGCGCGTAATTGATCGCGCGCCTGACCCGTACATCGTGAAACGGCGAGTCCTCCAGCGTGTTGAGCACGTAAGGGTACGTGTGGGGATAGGGCCAAAGAATAACATTGAATCCGGCCGCCTTGAGCGACGCGATGGAGTCCGGCGCCGGGACCTCGATCCAATCGACCTGATTGGAGCGCAAGGCCGCGATCCGGGTGGTCGCCTCGGCCATCGGGTAGACGAACAGTTTCTCCAGTTTGGGGACGCGGTTTTTATCCCAGTAGTCTTCGTTGCGCGCCATCTCGACATATTGGCCGGGCACCACGCGGACTATTTTGAACGGTCCGGTGCCCATCGGGTTTTTGGCGAATTCAGCCCAGTTTTTGCCAGTTTTCTCCCATTGGGTGGGGCTGACGATGAAGATGCGGATCAAAACCCACGGCAGAAAGCTGAATGGATATTTCGTCGTGATCACGACGGTGGAGTCGTCGATTTTCTCGTACCTATCGACCATGGAGACGGAGGCTTTGACGATCGGCGCCGATTGCGCGTCATATTGCGGCGACTTTTCGTCATAGATGCGGCGAAGGTTCCAGATCACCGCGTCGGCGTTGAAGTCGGTGCCATCGTGGAACTTCACGCCCTGACGGACAGTGAAGGTCCATTTCAAGGGGTTCGTTTCATCGGGATGCCACGCGGTGAACAGGCCGGGCGTGATGTTGGCCGGCTTGTCCGGATTATTCCGCAAATCCCAGTTCACCAGAGCGTCATAGGGTTGATAACCCAGAAAACGCACTCCCTCGAACCCGTTATTGGGGATGCCGTGCGTCGTGGGAATATCGGCCGCGGTCATCGCGATTCGCAGCGTTCCACCACCTGCCGCATTGGCTGGAACGACCGGCGCGGAGGCGGCCACCGCCGCGGTTGTCATCAGACCACGTCTGGAGATCATGCGACGGATGCCCTATGCCATGGTGATCTGAGTGAAGTCCTGGTACCAGCTTTGCGCCGGCTTAAATCCCTGGACCTTTTTCGACAGCGCGCGAGGATTGAGGTCGTGCACGATGAACAGCCACGGTGCCTCATCGACAACGATGGCGTGCGCCTTNNTGGGGGAGAAGCTGTCGATGGCGTAATAGCGAAACATTGAGGATGGGTCGGTGAAACTCAGGCTGATGTTGATCCCGTCATCGCCGTGCGATTGCGGCGCGGTGGGCGCGTTGCGGATGGCGACCAGCATGGTGCCCCACTCGACGACGTCGAAGTCGATGTCCATGCCGACGGCTTTGAAATTTTGTTGCATGAACTCGTTCATCGGGATCGGCACCATCTGGCCGGACCCTGAGGTGGAGATCATGATCT
>PLSZ01000031.1 GCA_003164305.1 Acetobacteraceae bacterium | reverse complement strand
GGAGGCATAAGACAAGCGCCTATGGGGGTAATCGCCCTGTTGGAATTCGTCGGCGTCGACGATGTCGAAGTTGCGCGACATGAGAGTGATCCGGAATTCGAGGTCCATGGCACCCGGCTCCGAATGCTGCCTACAGAGGGGAGCGTCGTATCCTGGAGCGGCGGGCGCCGCGGGAAGACCGTCTGGAAAGGGTCGACCTCGCCACCACTTCGTCCAACAGGGTGCGGCGAATGATGGCGGGTCGAGCCCGGCCATGACGATAAGACAGGGCCCGGCCATGACGGAGAAGGGTCCCGATGCCCCCCTTTACACACCGGGTCCGCTCCACAATTCTCGCCACTTCTTGCGTATCCAAAATGGAAACCGCGCCAGCATGTTGTTCCTCGTCATCAGCGAACCGCGGCCCGAGCCGCCCTCGTCGGTCGCCAGCCAGCGCAAAATTTACTGGGACTGGGTCGCGCCGTTGCTGGCGTCCGGCGAGGTCCGCTCCGTTCACGCCAAGGTCGGGCGCGGCGCGGTGGCGCTGTTCGACGTGCCCTCGAATGAACGCCTGCACCAGCGCCTGAACGAATGGGCCGACATCATTCCCGCCCGCTTCGAGGTCCACGCCCTGATCGACCCCGACGCGGCGCTGGCGTTTCTGAATAAGTCCTGATCGGAGGGAGCGAATCATGGCCACGGGTCCCCTGGACGGCATGCGGGTGCTGGATTTCACCACCACCATCGCCGGTCCCTATTGCACACGCATGATGGCCGACCTCGGCGCCGAGGTGATCAAGATCGAGACCGCCGAGGGCGACATGATGCGCTCCCGCCCGCCGCTGCGGGACGGCGCCTCGACGTCGTTCGGGCAGTTGAACGCGGGGAAGCACAGCATCGTGCTCGACCTGAAACGGCCGGAAGCACAGGAGGTGGTGCGCCGCCTGCTGACCACCTGCGACTTCCTGGTGGAGAATTTCCGCCCAGGGGTCATGCAGCGCTTCGGCCTGGACTATGAAACCGTGTCGAAGCGGCACCAGGAACTGATCTATTGCTCGATTTCCGGTTACGGGCAGACTGGGCCGTCTTCCGGATTGGCGGCCTACGCGCCGGCGATCCACGCCGCCTCCGGCTTCGATCTCGCTCACATGGCCTATCAACCTGGGCGGGACCGGCCGGATAACTGCGGGATCTACGTCGCCGATATCGTCAGCGGCACCTATGCGTTCGGCGCCATCATGGCGGCTTTGGCGCAGCGGCATTTGACCGGCCTCGGCCAGCACATCGACGTGTCGATGCTGGAGTCGATGCTGACCCTGATGGTCGCCGAGGTGCAGTCCGCGCAATTCCCGGTCACTCCGCCCGCGCGGCCGATGTTCGGCCCGGTGCGCACCAAGGACGGCTTCATCATGCCCGCCGTCGCCAGCGAGAAAACCTTCCAGGGCATCTGCCTCGCCGCCGGTCACCAGGAATGGATCACCGACCCCCGCTTCGCCTTGTATCCCGACCGCCGGAACCACTGGGGCGACTTCATCGACCTGCTGGAGACCTGGTCGACCGAGCAGCCCACGCAAGAGTGCCAGGCCGCCTTCGACGCCGCGGGGGTGCCGAGTTCGCCGTACCGGACGGTGAAGGAGGCGCTGGACGATCCGCAGTTGGCACACCGCGGCGCTCTGGCCGAGGTCCAGGACAAAGGCGGCACGTTCCGGGTGGTGAATCCGCCCTTCCGCATGTCCGCGGCGCCGGTCCAGGTCGCGCGATTCGCGGCTTCACTGGGGGAGCACACCCGCGAAATCCTCGAATTGGCGGGTTACGCGGCTGAAGAAATTGAAAAAATGCAGGCCGAGGGAACCGTTTACCTTACGCAATGAGCTCGCGACTGTGTGCCGGGGGACACAACAGTCTCAGATGGTGTTTTATTTGGACGACCCAACGCGATGATTGTCAAAACCCGGCCCTACGCGCCGCCGCCCGGTTTTGGGACGGTTGCCCGGATTTGGTGGAAAACTTGTGGATAATGACAAACTGTAGCGGATGTGCCGGGTCTGGTGTGTGATCCGGGTCACACTCAGGTTCGATCAGTCAATGAATTTTCGGGGGTCCGCCATGCATTTTTTTCGGGTTAGTGGGTTGATCTGTTAACTTTCTCCCGTTAACCCGGGTTCATGCGAACACTGGCACTCCTCCTCACCATCCTCGCTTTGCCGGCCCAGGCGGCCAATTTTTGCGGGAATATGGTGATGCCGGCGGGCTCTCTGTCGTCAATTTCCAGAGGGTTCTCCTCATATCACTCGGGCATCGACCTCGCGGCGCCCATGGGTTCAACCATCCGGGCCGCCGCGGCGGGAACCGTGATCTTTGCCGGCTGGTACGCCGGCTACGGCAACATGGTGGACATTCGCCATGCCGACGGTCTGGTCACCCGGTATGCTCACATGTCGGCCTTCGCGCCGAACGTGGGCTACGGTACGCCGGTTCAGTCCGGCCAGATCATCGGCCTGGTCGGTGAAACCGGGCACGCGACCGGCAACCACATCCACTTCGAGGTCCGGGTGAACGGCTATGCCGTCGATCCCGCCCCATATATCGGCCTGGGCAACTGCGTCGTGCAGCCGCCGAGAGTGCCGGTCGAAGAGGCCTACGCGCCGGCGAACGCCCCTCGCCACTGAGTCCAACCCTCTCACCCAGCAACGGCGCGGGAACCATTTGGTTCCCGCGTTTTTGTTTGGCGGCGATGTTGTTCGCGCGAGGGGTTCGGAGTCGCGCGCGAAATCACGACGCCGCGCCGACAAACCTCCGGAAATTTCCTCCAAGATCGCCTGCACCACTCCCAAAGGTTGTGCGCGTCCGAGTTCTGTTATGTTATAACATATCATTCAGGACGCGGAGAGAACGCCATGGCGACATGCGAGGGAAAGCTGACGCTCGGGTTGGCCTGCGCGTGCGGCCTCGTGCTGATGCGCGGTGCCACCGCGGCGGACGCGCCGCCTCAGCCGGCCTCGGACGGGTCCGAGTTGAAAATGGACATCGACATCGTGGCGCAACGTCTGGACCTGGCACGGCAGCAGATCCTGCCCGGTTTGGGGGCGACGGAGTACAGGTTTTCGCCGGAGGCGTTAGGAGCGATTCCGCAAGGGGAGAGCGCGCCGCTGAACCAGGTGTTGTTGCAAGCGCCCGGGGTGGCGCAGGACAGCTTCGGCCAGATCCATCTGCGCGGCGAGCACGCCAACGTGCAGTTCCGCCTGAATGGCGTGGAATTGCCCGAGGGGCTGTCGGTGTTTGGCCAGGCCATCGCCGAACGTTTCGCCCGGAGCCTGACGCTGATCACGGGCGCTCTGCCGGCGCAGTATGGGTTTCAGACCGCCGGCGTCGTGGATATCCAGACAAAGACCGGCATCACCAATCCGGGCCTGACGGTGTCGCTGTACGGCGGGAGCTGGAACTGGCTGCAGCCGAGCGTGGAATATGGTGGTCGGTCGGGCCCGGTGGATTATTTCAGTGTCCTCGACGGGTTGCACAACGATCGGGGGATCGAGAATCCGACCGCCGGTCGTGGCGCGATCCATGACACGACGAACCAGTTTCACGGTCTGGCGTACTTGTCCGGCGTGGTCGATCCGGACACTCGGATCAGCCTGATCCTCGGCGGATTCGACGGCGCGTTTCAGGTT
Organism: Acetobacteraceae bacterium; assembly: GCA_003164305.1. The sequence goes on along the minus strand of PLSZ01000031.1, from coordinate 3,389 downwards.
CCGAACAACCCCGGTCAGGCGCCGTTGGGTTTCGCGGTTAAAGCGTCCAGCACGTTCAACAGCGCGGACCTCAACGAGACGCAGAACGAGGTGACCGTGTTCGCGGTGCTGTCGTTGCAGAAGCATGTCGATGCCGGCGATGCGCAGATCTCGGTGTTCAATCGCACGAGCACGCTGCGGTTCTCACCCGACTGGACCGGCGACCTGTTGTTCAACGGCATCGCTCAGCAAGCCGCGCGGCGGGATATCGCCACCGGGGCGCAGGCGGATGGCAGCTGGCGGCTGAACGATCGGCATACGCTGCGCGCTGGGTTCCTGGCACAGATCGAGCAGGCGACCGCCGATACGACGTCGAGCGTGCTGCCGGTGGACGCCAGCGGCGCGCCAACCACGAATCAGCCATTTAATATCGTCAGCGACCAAAACAATTCCGGCGTGTTGTACGGCTTGTACGCGCAAGACGAATGGCGGCTGACACCCGCGCTGACGTTAAACTATGGGCTGCGCTTCGACGCGATTGAAGCGTTCACTCATGAAAGCCAGATCAGCCCACGCGTTAATCTCGTGTGGAAGCCGGTGGACGGCACGACGATGCATATCGGCTACGCGCGATATTTTGTTCCGCCGCCGTATGAGTCTTTGACGCCGGCCAACATCGCCTCATTCGCCGGCACGACCGCCGCGCCGGCGGTGACACGGGACGACACCGTCCGCGCGGAACGATCGCACTATTTCGACGCCGGCATCAGTCAAATGGTAGTTCCCGGCCTCACGGTTGGTCTCGATGGATACTACAAGCAATCGAGGAACCTGATCGATGAGGGGCAGTTCGGCGCGCCGATCATTTTAACGGCGTTCAATTACACGCGCGGTCAGCAGTCCGGCGTCGAGCTGACCGCGAGTTACGATCACGGCCCGTTGTCTCTGTACGCGAACCTCGCGTGGTCGCGCGCCATAGGTAAGGACATCAACTCGGCGCAATACAATTTCAGCGTCGCGGAGTTGGCTTATATCCAGGGCGGCTTCATTTACCTCGATCACGATCAGACCTGGAGCGGNNGTGTCGGGGGATTTGCTGTATCAGAGCGGGCTGCGGGCGAGCACGGCGACCATCCCGAACGGCATGGAATTGCCGTCCTATGTCACCGAGAACATGTCGGTTGTGCAACGTGTGTCCGCGAAGATGGAGGTTCGGCTCGATGTGCTGAATGTGGCGGACACGCCGTATGTGATCCGCAACGGCACCGGGGTGGGGGTCGGGGCGCCGCAATATGGCCTTCGCCGGACGTTTCTTGCGGGTGTTACGGTCAGGTTTTGACAGGAGGCTGAGTGTTCGCGCGGGGTTTGGATAATGGGTTGGGGCGAGTAAGGGCGTGAAAAGGGGTAACGCGAAGAACCGCGAATGTGGTCCGTGCGGAGGAAATGGCATCGCCTCCCATCCGACGAATGAAAGCGAATTTAAGTCGAATCATGAATTCATTTGTGATTCAGTATTATCGGGTTTGATTCGGCCGCGTCTCCCAGCATAATCCCGGGATAAACATCTGCTCACCTCGACGGTGACGCGGCGCACGAGCTCATTTATACGCCACGGCGCGATGGCAATCCCACCGTCCACGAACCCGCCGGGGGTTTAATACTTTTTCCGCGTTATTCGCGGTCACGCCACGACACCCGAGGTCCGCGCCGCCGGGCGGTCATCCGAACCGTGCCGGTGCATCCCGCGGTCCATCGATGGAAGAAACGGAACCATCCGGCAACTACCACGTTAACACCGCGATAACCGTGCCCGGCGGCGCATGAGTAGTTTCCGAGGCTGGTTTCGTCTCGTCCGCCGGAGTCAGATTAAAACCCGAATTGCGCCACGCGCGGGACAACTTTGTCTCGTACTTACAAACTGCACGGCATCCCGCCGCGCGAAAGACGCGATCCTTTAGTTCTTCACGCTCCCAGCGAGGATAGAATGAACGCCTCCCATAAAATCTCTCTCAGGCACGTCCTGCTCGCCGCGACGATCCTGTCGAGCCCGCTGATCGCGGCGGCGACCTCCAACCCCGCCGCCGCGCAGATTTCGGTGTCGATTTCGGTGCCGATCGCTCCGCCGGAGCTGCCGGTCTATGAGCAGCCGCCCATTCCGGACGTCGGCTATGTCTGGACGCCCGGGTATTGGGCCTGGGATCAGGCGGGCGGCTATTATTGGGTGCCCGGAACCTGGGTGCAGCCGCCGCGCGCCAATGTGTTGTGGACCCCGCCTTACTGGGGCTGGAGCAACGGCGTTTATCTGTTCCACACCGGGTACTGGGCGGCCCAGGTCGGCTATTACGGCGGCGTCAACTACGGCTATGGCTANNACCAACGTGTATGAGCAGAACGTCACGGTCGCGAACGACTCGCGTGTCAGCTTCCAGGGCGGCTCGGGCGGCCTCAAGACCGAACCGACAGCGGGGGAACGTCGCGCCGAGCAGGAACATCACGTCGCGATGACGGCGGCGCAAACCTCGCTGATTGTCGCGGCGGCCAAACGTCCCGACCTCGCGGCGAAACAAAACGGCGGCCACCCGGGGATCGTCGCGATGTCCCGGCCCGGCCAATTCGACGGCCCCGGCGTGATCCATGGCCAACCGGCCAGCGCGAACGCGGAACAAAACCGTCCCGGGCAAACTCCCGGGCAAGCCCAGGCGGAGCACGGCGCGGGTAATCCGGCGGATCGTGGGGTGGCGCCGAATCAGCGCGAGGCAACCCGTCCTGGCCAGCCAACTCCTGGCCAGCCGGTTCCAGGGCAGCCAACTCTGGGTCAGGCTGGCGCCGCGCATCCTAACGAGCATACCGCGACCGCGCCGAGCGGGCGTGATTCAAACAGCCCGAGCGNNTCCCGCCCTGCATGAGGAACCCCGTCCGGGCGACCATGCCGCCGCTCCGCCGGCCGCGCATGAGGAGCCTCGCCCGGCTGAGCATGCCGCCGCGCCTCCGGCCGAACGCGCGGCGCCTCCGGCTGAGCACGCCGCCGCTCCGCCGGTGCAACACGCGGCTCCGCCCCCGGCCGAGCATGCCGCCGCTCCGCCACCGCCGGCCGCGCATGCCATGGCTCAGGCAGCGCCGCATCCGGGTCCGGGTCCGGAGGCCGCTCATCCGGCTGCCGCGGAGAAGGGGAAAGAGCCTCACTAATCCAGAAACCCAGGCGACGGCCACCAACAACNNCGGGGATGACGAGAGTGGAACGACCCCCCGACGCGATCAGGCTTCCTTCCGGTGCGACCCAAGACTCCGCCACAGCCGTCTTAATCCCGACCTCTGCTGGGCCAGCCACGAGCCGGTCGCCGACGCCTCGTCGCCTGTCGGATCGCCGGTCGGGACATACTCGCCAGAGAAATCCGCCGTGCCGAACAGCA
>PLSZ01000313.1 GCA_003164305.1 Acetobacteraceae bacterium | reverse complement strand
AGCTCCATCACGCCGCGCCGCAGCCGCCGCAAATTGTCGGTATGCGTGCGCACCTTCATGCCCGGTGCCACCGGCGTGGTGCAGGAGGCGGGGGTGCCGTTGCGGCCCTCGATCTCCACCAGGCACATGCGGCAACTTCCGAAACTCTCCAGCGAGTCGGTGGCGCAAAGTTTTGGGACTTTGATCCCGGCCTCCATCGAGGCGCGCATGATCGAGGTTCCTTCCGGCACCGNNGTTCCGTGGTCGAGTTCCTGGATCAGGGACATCGAAGCCGCTCCTGGGTTAAGCCGCCGGCGCCAGACGCGCGCGGTGGAAGTCTTCCGGAAAATGCTCCAGCGCGCTCATCACCGGGAACGGAATGAAGCCGCCCAGGGCGCAGAGGGAGCCGAAACGCATGGTGTGGCAGAGGTCGCGGATGAGTTCGATGTTTTTGTCGACCGCGATCCCCGCCAGGATCTTGTCCATCGTTTCCATGCCGCGCACCGAGCCAATGCGGCACGGCGTGCATTTGCCGCAGGATTCGGTGGAGCAAAACTCCATCGCGAACCGTGCCTGATGCGCCAGATCGACGGTGTCGTCGAACACCACGATGCCGCCATGGCCGATCAGGCCGCCTTTGACGGTGAACGCCTCGTAGTCGAAGGGCGTGTCGAACAACGCGGGAGGGAAATAAGCGCCCAATGGACCGCCGACCTGGACCGCTCGCACGGGGCGACCGGACAGGGTGCCCCCGCCGATGTCGTTGACGATTTCGCCCAAGGTCAGACCGAACCCGGCTTCGAAAAGTCCCGCGTATTTCACGTTGCCGGCCAGCTGGATCGGCATCGTGCCGCGCGACCGGCCAAACCCCAGGGACTGATACGCTTCCGGCCCGTCGCGCAGGATCACCGGCACGCTGGCCAGGGTAATGGCGTTATTGATGACGGTCGGTTGGCCGAACAGACCTTTATGCGCGGGCAGCGGCGGCTTCGCCCGCACCTGGCCGCGGCGGCCTTCCAGGCTTTCCAGCAGCGCGGTTTCCTCGCCGCAAATATAGGCACCGGCGCCGACCCGCTGTTCGATGTCGAAGTCCGGCCCCAACAAGCCGGCGCCGCGAGCCACCCCCAGCGCCGCGTCGAAAGTGGCGATGGCGTGCGGATATTCCGAGCGGGTGTAGACATAGCCCTTGCGCGCGCCGACGGCGAAACCGGCGATCGCCATGCCCTCGATCAGGCAGAACGGGTCGCCTTCCATCAGCATGCGGTCGGCGTAGGTGCCGGAATCGCCCTCATCGGCGTTGCAGACGATGAATTTGCGCTCGCCGACGGCGTCGGCGGCGGTTTTCCACTTGATGCCGGCCGGGAAACCAGCGCCGCCGCGGCCGCGTAGGGCGGATTTGGCCACGGTCTCGGTCGTCGCGGCTGGGCCCATCGCGCGGGCGCGCTCCAGGCCGGTCAGGCCACCATGCGCGCGGTAATCCTCCAGCGACAACGGATCGACGATGCCGCAGCGAGCGAAGGTCAGGCGGGTCTGGCGGGCCAGGAACGGCAGGTCCTCGGGACGGCCCATGCGAAGCGGGTGCGCGGCGCCGGTCAGCAGTCCGGCGGCCAAAAGGCCCGGAACGTCATTGGCCGCGACGGGGCCGTAGGCGATACGGCCAGCGGGCGTTTCCACCTCGATCATCGGCTCCAGCCAGAACAGCCCACGGGAGCCGGTGCGCACCACGGTCGCGTACGCGGACAAAGCCCGTGCCACGTCGTCGGCACCCAGCGCCAGCGCGGCCACGTCCTTGGGTACGAAGACCCGGGTCAAGACAGCTTCTCCAGTTCGGCATCGAGACGTGCCGCGGTCAGACGGGCCAGCGGCTTGCCGTCCAGCAGCGCCGCTGGACCGATCGCGCACAGGCCGAGGCAGAACACCGGTTCCAACGTCACGGCATTGTCCGATGTCGTCTCATGCCAGCCGATGTTCAACCGGGATCGCGCATGCGCGGCCACGGAATCGCACCCGAGCGACTGGCAGGCCTCAGCGCGGCAGAGGTGCAGGACGTGGCGGCCGGGCGGGTGGCGGCGGTATTCGTGGTAGAAGGTGACCACGCCATGAACCTCGGCGCGGGTCAGATTTAACGCGTGCGCGACCATCGGCACGGCCTCGGTTGGGATGAAACCGAAGGCGGACTGGAGATCGTGCAGGATCGGAAGAGTCGCACCTTCCTCGCCGGCGCGCGCGGCGATGATCGCCTCGGCGCGCGCTTCGGACCAGGGTTCGAATTCCGCGGGGTCGTTGGGCAAGCACTCCTCCTGGCACGTGTTTCACGGCCCGTAAAACACATTACACGAATGGGACCATTGGCCAAACGGGGGATTTGGCGGGGCTGGCTGGCGAGGGGCGTGTCGTTGAGGTCCTGGGCCGGAGCTGGCGCCGGCGGCGGGCAGGCGAAGTCGCGCGACGAGGTCGGGATCGGTATCGCGGGGTGGGGCGGCGGAGGCCGGGGGGAACGGGTCGCGCGTTTGGGTGCCCGCGGGGTTCTGACGTCGATCGCCGCGGGTTTTCGCCGAGTCATGAGCCTCTGAGATGGTCTTCCGGACTTTGCCGCCGGGGACGGGTCGCGTCAGTCCTCGCCGTGTCGGAGGATGATCAACGCGCGGCGCAGGCGCATGATGCCGCCGCGGATTTGGCCGTGCACGCACATGCGTTCGCCTTCTTCGGATAATTCGGCGGCTTCGATCGGCGGCGGCATGGGGGCGGTGCGGGCCAGGCCGGTGAACTTGTTCAGCAGTACGTCGCAATATTCCGTCGAATCGCTGGTCACGGTCGGGTCGCGGGCTTGCGCGCCGGCCGGTTGGCTCATGCATAGCTGCGTGGTGGCCGCCAATTGGAAGACAGCGCACGCAACCAAAAGTGACTCAGATGCGTTTCGTATCATGGGACGGCGCATAGCACGCATCGTCTGACCGCCTGGTGTTGCGCGGATGAAAGCCGCGTTAGGCATCCGCGTCCTCGGCGGGCGCCAGTTCCAGAATCGCCCGCAACCCCGGCTTCGCGTCTTCCAGCCGCAACACGCCGCCATGCAAATAAGCGACCGCCTGAACCAGCGCGAGGCCGAGGCCGGACCCAGGCGTGCCGCGCGCCGTGTCGCCGCGATAGAAACGTTCCGTTGCACGGGCGCGATCCTCTTCCGGAATGCCCGGCCCGCCATCCGTCACCGTCAACTGAATGCGGCGCCTCTCCAAGGTGGCCGACAATCGGACCGAGCTGCCCTCGGGCGAAAACTTGACGGCGTTATCGACGAGATTGGCGACCGCCTGCTGGATCAGGGCGGCGTCGCCGTTGATCTCCAACCGTTGAGGATGAGTAACCACGAGGGTCACGCCTTTTTCCTCCGCCACGGCACCATACAAATCGGCGACGCCTTCCAGGGCAGTTACGATATCGACGCGACGGAAGGACGCGCGGCGCGACCCCGCCTCGATCTCAGCGATGCGCAGCAAAGCCTGGAACACAGTGACGATTCCGTCCAGATCGATCGTCGCGCGATCGATCGCCGCATGCAAATCCGCGTTCGATTGGGCGTTGCGCGCGGCTTCCTCCAGGCGAGCGCGGGCGCGCGTGATCGGTGTGCGCAAATCGTGCGCGATGGCGTTCGACACCTGACGCACGCCGTCCATCAGCCGGCCGATGCGGTCCAACATGTCGTTGATGACCTCGGCGAGTTGGTCGAACTCGTCGCCGCGGCCGGAGACTTTGACGCGTTGCGCGAAATCTCCCGCGGCGATGGCGGCGGCGGTGGCGGAAACGTTGGCGACGG
>PLSZ01000138.1 GCA_003164305.1 Acetobacteraceae bacterium | reverse complement strand
TGGCTTAATTGACGACACGCCCTAATTCAAACGCTCGGAGAAGCCTTGTCGCGGCCGCATGACAAAATTGTAAAAATTTCCGACGTTTTATTGGCCGTGCCAATATCGAAACGAAAGGTGGACCGGCTCACGGACGCCCGATCTCGTGCCGGCCGCTTTACCGGTGAATCTCACGCATGATGGCGCCAGGTATCACGCCGGATACAACTCGGCGACCATCCCGTCTTGCCCCGCCGCGGCCGCCCCGCTACTGACGGCCGCGCCCGCGTTTGGATCCTCAGAGTTCCGGGCGGCGCGTCCGACGCCCTGGCGTCGCCAGAGGGAGCGAACCGTGTCCGCCGCCGTCTCGACCCAGTCCTCCGCCACGCGGTGGCTCGCGCTGACCGTCCTGCTCGCCGGAGGCTTCCTGCCTCCCGTCGATTTTTTCATCGTCAACGTCACGCTGCCCTCGATCCACGCCAGCCTCGGCGCCACGCCCGCGGAACTGCAACTGGTCATCGGGGTCTACGCCGCCGGCTATGCCGTCTTCCTGATCACCGGAGGCCGCCTCGGCGACCTGTACGGCCGCCGCCGCATGTTCCTGGTCGGCATGGCGGGGTTCATGGTGACCAACCTGCTGTGCGGCCTCGCCGTCAGCCCGCTTTGGTTGCTGGCCGCCCGCGCGCTCCAGGGCGTCGCCGCCGCGCTGCTGGTGCCGCAGGTGCTTGGCGGCATCCGGGCGCTGTGCACCAACGAGCGCGACCTCTCCCGGGCGCTCAGCGCGTACGGCGTTTCAATGGGCCTCGCCGCCGTCACCGGCCAGTTCGCCGGCGGCGCATTGGTGCAATGGAGCCCGTTCGACCTGGGCTGGCGCACCGTGTTCGTGCTGAAGTTCCCGATTTGCCTCGCGGTTCTCGCCGCCGCCTGGCGCCTGGTGCCGGAGACCTCCGCCCAGTCCCGGGCCAAACTCGACATGGCGGGCGCGGCGCTGATCTCCGTCATCCTGGCCTGCGTCATCGTGCCGCTGTCCGAGGGCCGCGATCAGGGCTGGCCGCTTTGGGTGTTCGCCGTCCTGGCCACCGTCCCGTTCCAGGTCACCGCCTTCCTCCGCCACGAGGCCCGCCTCACCGCGCGCGGCGGCATGCCCCTCGTCGATCTCGGCTTGTTCGCGATCCCGAGTTTCCGCCGCGGCGTGCTGGTCGCCACGCTGTTCTTCTTCACCACGTCGTTCTACTTCCTGTTCGGCCTGTATCAGCAGGAGGGCCGCGGCCTCGATCCGCTCAGCACTGGCCTCGCCATCGCGCCGTACGGGATCGGCCTTTTACTCGGTCCATTGATCAGCGCGCCCTGGGTGCGATTGCGCCCCAAATTGCTGGCGATCGGCATGGGCATTCAGGTCACCGGCTATGGCGCCATCGCCGCGCTGGTCGGTCTGGGCGCCGCGCAACCGCCGTTGCTGGCCGCGGTGTTCGTCGCCGGCTTCGGCCAGGGCATCGCGTTCCCCCGGCTGTATAACACCGTACTGGGCCAGGTCCCGCCGCGCCAGGCCGGGCTCGCCGCGGGGATCGTCAACTCCGCCTTGCAGGTGGGCGCGGCGGTCAGCGCGGCCGCGATCGGCAGCTTGTTTTTCACGTTGCTCGGGACGGACCAGGGCGAGCGGAATTACGGGTTCGCGTTCGCCTGCGCGCAGACGACGTTGACCGCGGCGTTGTTCGCGGCGGCGCTGATCGCGATCCCCCGCCGGCGCGAACAGGCGGCGGCGGCGCGTGTCGCCGGCGATTAACCCGGCGTCGCGGCGCGCGCCCGATGGCGGGCCTCCGGCGTGGGCGCCTTCGCCATCGCCGTGGTCACCCGGCCAGGCCGCGTGAAGTCGAGATATTCGCGCGCATACCCGGGCGGCAGGATCTCCACCATCGTTTCGTTCTCGACCCAGACCTCGATCACATGGAACGGGCCGCGGTTGCAGTCGTAGCAGTGCCATCCGGCCCGCTCGGCGATTTCCCGCACCGTCTTCCCGTCCGTCGCGACACTCAGCGCGAAATGCGTCGAGCCATACAAGCGCGCCTCGTTCCGCACGAAGTTGCCGCCGGTCACGCCGCCAGGTCGCAACTCCGTTCCCGCCGGATAGACCTCCACCCCCGAGCCGTGGTCGTCGAGTTGCAACGCGAAGAAACTGCCGGGATTGGGCGGAAACGGCACCGCTTTGCCACCCATGAGTTCGGCGAGCACATCCGCCGCCTGTTTCGGGTCCCGCGCGGCGATCGACAGATGATGGATCATGAAAGCCTCCGGTGTTTTTGTGCGTGGAAAAGTAGCACGAAAACAGCAGGAAAAGCGATTCCCGACCGCCGCCGCGATCGCGCGACATGGTTCGCGGATTCACGATCAGGCCGACGGCATCGCGAAAGGGAAACATTCGCCGCGATTAAGCGGGATAATCCCGGACGCTGAACCCCTCTACCGACGAGCCGAGCCGGTGGCACGCCAGCTTTCGCCTTTCCGATCGCTTCCCGCGGCGAGTTCGGTGAAGCATTCCCGATAACTCCGGCACATGCGATGCCGATATGATACCGCCGCCGGAAGCGGCGAAATCTTAGGCAGCCGCCAGATTCGTCGAAACAAGCTAAAAGAATCTTTTTCTTTTGTCATCTGCTTGATTCAGATCAAGGACGACGCGGCCATTCCTGCTTAGCGAACAAAGGTGTCGAGGTTAGCGAAAACACCCGACTTGCGCCGGCCGCCGCGAAGAGTGAGGCCGCTGGCGGGGAGCAACGCCGATGCGACCTTCATATCCGACACAAACCCGCTACGCCGAGGGGCGCGACCCCGATCTGCTCCTGACGTTGGATACGAACGGTGACGATGGCGGGTTCAACCTGATCGGCGCCGAGCTCAACAGCGGCCTGCCCGCGCCGTGGTACGCGGACGCCGGTTTCGGCATGATCGCTCCCGTCACGACGGGACCCGCCGATTATTCCGCGATGGTGATGGATGCGCGGCAGCCGAAACCGAGCGCCATCGTCGCCGGCGACAGCGATGCCGGCATCGTGCGACAGAATGCGAATGTCGGATCCGGCCTCACGGTGACCGCGATCAGCGACACGCCATCGCATCCGGTCGCCGAGAAAGCCGGCGCGACCGTCACCTTCACGCTCTCCCTGTCCGCCGCCGCGACGGTCGTCGGCAGTCCGTTTCTGACGCTCAACGATGGCGGCACCGCGAGCTATCGTAGTGGTTCCGGCAGCTCGGCGTTCGTGTTCCGCTACACCGTCGCGTCCGGGCAGAATACCTCCGACCTGCAGGTCACCGGCCTGACGTTGAACGGCGCGGCGATCAGCGCCGGCGGCGTCGGCTTCGCGCCGGTGACCAGCTACGCGGACAATTCGACCCCGCAATCCGTCACCACGGCGGACGTGAACGGCGACGGCAAACCCGACCTCGTGGTCGCGGACTACAGCGGCGGCGTGTCGGTGCGGCTGAACAACGGTGCCGGCGGGTTTGGCGCGGCCACCTCCTATCCGGCCGGGTCCGACCCGTACGCGGTGACCACGGGCGATGTGAATGGCGACGGCAAACCCGACCTCATCGTCGCGGACATCGGCACCGCCGGCGCGCCGGGCGGCGTTTCCGTGCTGCTGAACAACGGCAGCGGCGGGTTCGGCACGGCCACCGCTTATGCTGTCGCCGCCAATCCATTCTCGGTGACCACGGCGACCATCAACGGCGAAACCGACATCTTCGCCGCGAGCTCCAACCCCATCACCGGCGGGGTCACCGAGCTGCTCAACACCAACGACAACAGCGGCACCTTCGTCTCGGCCGGCACCTTCGCGGCGGGCCCATTGCCGGTCTCGGTAACCACGGCGGACCTGCGGAACGACGGTCTCACCGACCTGATCGTGGCCGATGAGAACGGCGGCGTTTCAGTGCTTCTGGGCCTGCCTGAAGGAGGCCNNGCGGATGTGAACGGCGACGGCTATCTCGATCCCATCGTCGCCGGCGCCAACGGAGGCGTTACCGTGCTTCTGGGCAATGGCACCGGCACGTTCGCCGCGCCCATCAGCTACGCCACGTCAACTTACCCTGGTTCGGTGACGACGGCGGACGTGAACGGGGACGGCAA
>PLSZ01000182.1 GCA_003164305.1 Acetobacteraceae bacterium | reverse complement strand
CATCAGGTCGTTCATCAGGTCGTAGCGCGGCGCGACGCTGTCGAACACGGCGCGCACCATGCCGGCCTTCCGATCGCGGCCGACATTTCGAAATCCGAAATCGACCAGGTCCGTACTATCGCTCGATGGATTTTCGCTCATGATGGACGGGTTATAGCGCGTGGAACCAGGATGCCGGAACTCCCCGAGGTCGAAACCGTGATGCGAGGCCTGCGAGCCCGGTTGGAGGGCCGCACGCTGGTCCGCGCGAAAGTGAATCGTCCCGATCTGCGCTGGCCTTTTCCGAAGGACCTGACGCGGCGGCTGACCGGCGCGAAAGTGCTGAGTTTCCGGCGGCGGGCGAAATACATCCTGATGCGGCTGTCCGGCGGCGACTCGGTGCTGCTCCATCTGGGGATGTCCGGCAGGATCGTACTCACCCTGGGCACGCCGAACGCGCTGACCGCGCACGAACATCTGGTGCTGGAAACCGACGAAGGCTGGCATGTCGGCTTCGTCGATCCGCGGCGCTTTGGCTCGGTCGATCTGGTGCCGACAGCGGCCGAGGACTCGCACCGGCTGCTGGCGGGCATGGGGCCGGAGCCGCTGGACGACGCTTTCTCCGCGGCGCTGCTGAGCGCGGCGTTGAAGGGCAGGCGCACCCCGATCAAGGCGGCGCTGCTGGACCAGCGGATCGTCGCCGGACTGGGCAATATTTACGTCTGCGAGGCCTTGTTCCGGGCGCGGATTTCCCCGCTCCGGCTGGCCTCGACCGTGCCTGGCGCGCGGGCGGCCCGGCTGGTGCCGGCGATCAAGGCGACGCTGACCGAGGCGATCAAAGCGGGCGGCTCGTCGTTACGGGATTATGTGCAGCCGGACGGGGAACTGGGCTATTTCCAGCACGCCTGGAAGGTCTACGGGCGCGAAGGCGAGCCGTGCGAAGCCTGTCCGGGGGCGCCGGGATGCGACGGGGTGAGAAGGATCACGCAGTCGGGACGCAGCACGTTTTATTGCGCGAAGTTGCAACGATAGGGATCTCCGCCGTTGGCTGGGGTCCGACGTGATTGTCTCGTTCGATCGGGCGGCGGTGCGGTTGGTAGCGGCACAAGGGGTTGACGCACGGTTGCCCGCCTGACACGCGACGCCGAGGCAAAGGGGAAACAGCGTTGGCCACGACAACGTTACCGGGCAAAAAACCCGCCAAAAAACCGCGGCGGATGACCCTCGCCGCGGTGCGGAGTTTCATCGAGGCGATCGCGGCGGCCAATCCGGAACCGGAAACCGAGCTCGAATACTCGACCTCGTTTACCCTGCTGGTCGCGGTCGTACTGTCAGCGCAGGCGACCGACGTGTCGGTGAACAAGGCAACCGTCAAACTGTTCGCCGACGCCCCCGACCCCGCGGCCATGGTGCGACTGGGCGTCGATGGCGTCGCGAAACACATCCGCACCATCGGCCTGTGGCAAGGCAAAGCGCGCAACGTCGTCGCGTTGTCCCAACAATTGCTCGACAAACACAATGGCGAGGTTCCGAACGACCGCGCGGCACTGGAAGCTCTGCCTGGCGTTGGCCGCAAAACCGCCAACGTGGTGTTGAACGTCGCCTTTGGCGAACACACGATGGCCGTTGACACCCACATCTTCCGGCTCGGCAACCGCACCGGCATCGCCCCCGGCGCCAACGTGCGGACGGTCGAAGACGGGCTGGTCAAACGCATCCCGAAGGAGTTGCTGCGGCACGCGCATCACTGGCTCATTTTGCACGGACGGTATGTTTGCAAGGCCCGCCGCCCGGAGTGCTGGCGCTGCGTCGGCGCGGAATGGTGCCTGTATCGCTATAAGACCCCGGCGCCGGCCGACTGACGCGGCCGCTCTTGCTCCACCCCACCCCGCGGAGCAGAACGACCCGCCATAAACGACCGAAGGACAAGCCGCATGTTCGAGCTGCCCGAAGAACACCGCATGTTGCAGGAACTGGTGGCGAAATTCGTCGACCGCGACCTGATCCCGCTGGAAAAAGCCACCCTCGCCCGCGAGACGGCCGGCCAGCCCTCCGGCCTGACGCCGGACGAGGAAGCCAAAGTGCTCGCCACCTGCAAGGAACTCGGCCTGTGGGGCCTCGACGTGCCGGAAGAATATGGCGGCGCCAATCTGCCGTATTCCGCGCTGGTGGGTGTGTATGAAGAACAAGGCCGCACCTGCGCGCCGTTCACCTTCCCGCCCGACAGCCCGAACCTGCACATGCTGATCGCGGCGGCCAACGACGAACAGAAGCGGAAATATCTGGAACCCTACGCGCGGGGCGAGGCGCACTCGGCGATCGCCATCTCGGAACCGGGCGCGGGCGGCGATCCGGCGGGGATGACCACGCGGGCGGTGAAGGATGGCGGCGACTGGGTCATCAACGGCCGCAAAATCTGGGTGTCCCGCGTTCCCAAAGCCGATTTCGTCATCGTCATGGCGCGCACCGGCGAGGGCAAGCGCGCCGAGGGCGTCACCGCCTTCATCGTCGAGCGCGGCACCAAAGGCTTCATCATCGAGCGGGAAATTCCCATGCTCGGCGGCCAGCGCACCTACGAACTGGTGTTCGAGGATTGCCGCATCCCGGCCTCGCAACTACTGGGCGTCGAGGGCAAGGGCTACGCGCCGATGCAACTGCGGCTGACGGTGCGGCGGCTGCAGATGGGCGCGTGGTCGGTCGGCATGTCGCGCCGCGCGCTGGACATGATGGTGGAGCACACCAAACAACGCGTGACATTCGGACAGCGGCTGGCCGACCGGCAGGCGATCCAGTGGTGGATCGCCGACGCCGCGATGAAAATCCACGCCTGCCGGCTGATGGTTTACGACGCCGCCACGAAAGCCGACGCGGGCCGCGACGTGCGCATGGAGGCCTCGATGGTGAAACTTTACGGCACCGAAATGGCGACCGAAATCATCGATCATGCCATGCAATCGTTCGGCGCGATGGGCGTCGCGAAGGAACTGCCGCTGCAACTGATGGCGCAGAAAGCGCGCACGATGCGAGTGTACGAAGGACCGTCCGAGGTGCATCGCATGGCCATCGCGCGGCGGATCATCGGGCGGTAGTTCCAGCCCGAACACGCGGCGCGCTCCGTCATCCCCTGCCTGACCGGGGGATCGGTCGATCGATGGCGCGCGTTGACCGATGGCAAGGTCGGGTCGTGCCGGGACGGCCGGCCGGCCATGCCGTGAGACGTCGCGGCCGAACGGCGCGCTCCGTCATCCCCGGTCGAGCCGCGCAATGACGGACGGCGGGACCATTCCGGGACAGCGGACGAACGCCACGGCCCGATGGTGCCATGACGGAAACCCGCCCTCACACATGGAGAAAATTCGCGGCGGTCAGCGTCACGCGGCCGTTCAGTTCGATCTTCATGTTGGCCGCGCTGAGCGCCTCGGGGCGGTTGTTGGTGTTGGCGTAAATGAAGGTGTTCGTCTTGATCGTCTGCCAGCCGATCGTTCCCGCCGCGATCGTGGTCGCGTTGCTCGCCAGCGTGCCGACCGACGTGAACGGTGTCGCGAGGCCGGTCAGGTCGATCAGGTCCACCGCCACGTTGAAGTTGGTGATGATGTCCATGGCCGACGGCGTGGAATCCGCGGCCCCCCCGTACTCGTAGACGTTAACCCCACCGCCGCCGGTCATGATATCGGCGCCCGTGCCGCTGGCGAAGTAAACGGTTCCGGTCATGCCGGTCGCCACGATCGTATCGATCCCGCCTCCCTCATAGATGAACGTCGGCGCCGAGGTCACGATCCCCGGCAGCGAGGCCGGCGCGATCACATCGTTGCCGTTGTCACCGACGATCACGTTCAGTGGCATCGCCGGGGACGCCATTCCGCTGGAGGTGTCGGTCGCCGCGACCGAGAGGGCGTAAAGCGCGCCATTCGCCGCCCCCGCCACCGCCGACGAACCGGCCGCCAACGTGGCACCCGAGACGGCGAAGGAGCCGGCGCCCGCGCCTCCCAAAGTGAAGGCATACGGGTCGGACGCCAGGCCTCCGGTCTGCGAAATGCTCGCCAGACCCGCGTTCGCCGCCAGCCCCTTATTCACCTGGGCACTGGCCAGGAACCCGGTCAGCACAGTCTCGGAAACGCCTTTCGGCGTGGAGACCGCGTCCGGCGGGGAGATCGGGCCGCTGGAACCCGCCGGCTCCCAGCCGATCGTGTCCATTTCGGTCAGATCGTTGGCGGTGACGGCCTGGATGGTGCTGGACGCGGCGAAGGCGTCGAACGCGTCGTCGCTGACGGAGGACGCCCAATCGCCGGGGTCGCCTCCGACAGCGGTATTAAAGGTGCCGAGGTTGGTGGTACCGCCGTCGGGGGAGAAATAGCCCGGCAACAGGGACGATGAATCGCGCGTGCCGGCCCCGGAATAATGCAGCAGATCCAACAGAGAGTAGCTGTTCAGCACGCCGAGCACGGCCACGCCGGTCAGCATCTGGCGGCCCATCACCTCGGTGATCTCATGCACGGCGGTGCCGAAGAAGTCGTAGGTGCCGTTCGCCACGGTGCCGCTGTTGGCGCTGTCGCCGTAAGTGAACAGCGAGGCGGCTCCGAAGCCCACGCTGCCATCGACGCCGGCGCCATCGGCCGGCGACAGCCCAAGCGCTTTGGCCTGCGCCGTGGTGACCCAGTACGACGCGTCGAAGAACGGGCTGCTCGTCGGCAGTGAGGCGACGACGCTGGCGTCGGTCGCGGTCCGGGCATTGGCCTGAATTGCGCCGACCAGGTTGGCGTAGCTCACGGTGGACATGTTGGCGATGCTCTCACCGAGCGCGCCGCTGATCGAATTGCCCGCGACTTCCTCATAGCCGATGGCGAGGGTGATGGTGACGGCGTCGATGAACTGGCTCTCGATCCAGGCGGCGGCGGCGATGATGTCGGCCATGAAGCCCGCGGGCGCGCCGCTGACGCTGGAATCCCAGTCGAGGTTGATCACCATCGGCGACGTGGCGGAGGAGACCTGGGTTGGCGCGGGGGTCGTCGTCGTCGCGGCCGCGAACACGGTGAGGCCCGCGGTCAGGGAGAGCGCGGTTTGCGTGCCGGGGAGTCCAGGGTCGGTGATCGGCGAGGCGGGAGCGATGGCAGCCCAGAAAGGATCGTCAATAGGGCCGTCCCAGAGGTCGAAGGGGAGTCCGAAGGGGGTTTTGGCGACGGTCGTCATCGCGGGGTCTCGGGATCGGATCCAATCGCTGGCATGGCTCGTTATACGATGCGCGACGGCGAGACGGTGAGTGATTATTGAGAAAAGCGACGTTGGACGATTGGGGGTCAGGCATGGCGCCCCCCGCGCCCGGACGCGGCGAAGCGCGCCACGTGGGAGAACACCATGGCCGGGCCTGAACCGGTCCTCGGCCAGCACGGTGTGGCGACAGATGGCCGGGTCAGGCGCCATGCGGGCTGAACAGTGACTCCGATCGAATCGCGCCGTGCGTCAAACGACACCATCCGTTCGCCGTTCGTCGTCATGGGCCGGCTCGNNGTTCTCCCCAAACTCGCTCTCACCCGTGTGTTTCCACCGATGGTCGGGTCGAGCCAGACCATGACGTGAGATGGGCGGTCCCCACGCCTCCCCCAAGGATCCAAACGACCGCCGAGCCGGCGGCCTGGCACCGGCGCCGCCCATCCTCGCGCCCGTGCGTCGCACGAGGGCTTGCCCTGAATTGCCCGCTCCCGTTGAATGACACCGCGTCTGAACAATGGAGGAAACCGCCAGTGGCCAATCTCGCTGGAAAAATCGCCTGGGTCACCGGCGCTGGCACGGGCATTGGCGAAGCAGCCGCCCTGGCGCTGGCCGAGGATG
>PLSZ01000336.1 GCA_003164305.1 Acetobacteraceae bacterium | reverse complement strand
CGCAAGGAATTTGGCTGGCGCGGCGCGGGATGATGACGTTGTGTTTACCGATCGGCGACGCGGAGTGCGACAAACTCGCTGGTGCCGTCGAGGAGTTTCTGTCGTCGCGACGGGCGTTGATGGGGTGAGGGAAGGCCGGGGTTTCACCCCAGACCCGACCAGGGGCTCTGCCCCTTGGATCCNNGCCCTCTGGACTCTATCCATTGGGTAGGTGTCTTAGGAGGGCCAACCCGGACCAATCGAAGGTCTCGGTCGGCCCTCCTAAGACACCTACCCAAAGTGACGGGTTCCAAGGGCTATCGCCCTTGGCGGAGGTCCAGGAGGCAGAGCCTCCTGGTGGGGTCTGGGGTGAAACCCCAGCCTTCCCTCACGCCGACTCCAGCATCCGCCGCAGCAGTTCCACGCCCTCGGCGAAATCCCCATCCGCCTGCATCAACTCGTTCACCCGAGACACCGCGTGCATCACCGTCGTATGATCCCGGTTACCGAACTTCCGTCCGATTTCCGGCAGGCTCCGCGTCGTCAGTTGCTTCGACAAATACATCGCCACCTGCCGCGGCCGCGCCACCGCCCGCGCCCGCCGTGCCGACGTCATTTCGGTCTGCCGAATGTTGTAGTGCTCGGACACCTTCTTCTGGATTTCCTCAATCGTCACCTTGCGATCGTGCGCGCGCAGAATGTCGTGCAGCACCTCCTGCGTGGTTTCCAGGGAGATCACGCGTCCGAACAAGTTCGCGTGCGCGACCAAACGGTTCAGCGCGCCCTCCAGTTCCCGCACATTCGACGTGATCTTATGCGCCAGAAACTCCAGCACCTTTGCCGGCACCGGCACGCCCGCGCGCGCCGCCTTTGACTCCAAAATCGAAATCCGCAACTCGAACGTCGTCGAGTGCAGGTCGGCCACCATGCCGCAACCCAACCGCGTGCGCAGCCGGTTATCCAAACCATTCAGATCCGACGGCGACTTGTCCGCCGAGATGACGATCTGTTTCCCCGCCTCAACGAGATAGTTGAAGGTGTGGAAGAACTCCTCCTGCGTGTTTTCCTTGCCGATCAGAAACTGCAGGTCATCGACCATCAGCACGTCCACGCCGCGCAGTTGCTCCTTGAACTGGATGGTCTGGTGACCGCGGATCGCCGCGATGAAGCGATACATGAACTTCTCGGCGGAAAGATAAGCCACCGACACGGGTTTTCCGGTCGCCCCGCCACGCTCCGTCAGTTCCCAGGCGATCGCGTGCATCAGGTGAGTCTTGCCCAGCCCGACGCCACCGTACAAGAACAACGGATTGAAACCATGGCAGGCGGGTTGCTCGGCGACCCGCCGCGCGCAGGCATGCGCCACTTCGTTCGGTTTGCCGACGACGAACGCCTCGAAGGTGAAACGAGGGTCCAACGCCGCCGCGATGTCGTTGCGCGGATCCGGCTTTTCCTCAGCCTCCGCGCGAAACTTTGGCGTTTCGGCAGCAGGTTCCGAGGGCACCTCGATCACCGGGCGCGCCGGATCGCTGACGATGAAATCCACCCGGCGCACGGCGGGACATTCCGATTGCCACAACGCGTTCACCCGCGCCCCGTGGTGATCGCGCACCCAATCGCGCACGAAGCCAGTTGGCAGGGCAATGGCGAGTTCATCGCCGTGCAACCCCGTCAATGTCATCGGCCGTAGCCAGTTTCGGTATTCTGCTTCCCCAACTTCGGCCTGCAAAAGGCCGCGAATCTTCGCCCAGACACTTGCGAGTTGCGGTTGCTCCACGTTTTCTCGCTCCCTCGTGATTTATGAGCAATTGCTTGCCCGCCCCCGTCGATCGTGGCGCCATGACAGTGCCACGCTCCCCCAGCCCGCCAGGGTTTCATCCCTCTCGCGGTATCAGTTATCCACCGGCGAACCGGTGAAATATCCACTGCCAGACTAAAGGTTTGCGTCCCTTTAACCTCTTGGTAATCTTTAGCCCGGACCCGGGCCGCGACGCAATGGCAATTCGGAGGAGAAATTGGCGTTTAAACAAAACGCAATATGATTACTCAGGCTTTAATTATGGGAATGACTATAGAGGGAGAACGTTTCTGCACTGCAAAAACATTCCGGCAAGCCAACGGATCAAGTCTGGCGCCCGTGGAGCGCCTCACCCGCCGACCGTCATACCGTGCCCCAAAGCGTCCGGCGGGTCAATGCCCCAACCGGAACGTTCCGGGGGGAAACTTCAGGCGCTCGCCAATGATTTGATGCGCGCCGACAACCGCGACAGCTTGCGCGCGACCGTGTTCGCGTGGATCACGCCCTTGCCCGTCGCACGCTGCATTTCAGGCTGCGCGGCACGCAAAGCCGCCGCGGCAACCGACTTGTCGCCACTCGCGATCGCCAGTTCGACCTTCTTCACGAACGTACGCATGCGTGACTTCCGCGCCGCGTTGCGCGCGGTGCGAACTATGGTCTGACGGATACGCTTACGCGCGGATGCGGTGTTCGCCATGATCTCGGTCTGACTGCCTCTGTTTGGGTCGGCTCCGCCAGGAACCGGGACCAGTGTCCGGGATCAGCGGCGGAAGGCGGGGGTTCTAGCCGCGGCGGCGGCCCACGTCAAGCAATCGAACAAGGTCAAATCGAGGCATCCGCGCCCATGGCTCCCCCCACTGGCCCCCTCACAAGATCAAACCAGGCGCCGTCTCGGCGTCCAGCGGCCAGATCGGCCGCCGCACACGCGTGTAAGGGATTTTCCGGTAATCCCGGTTCAGCGGACCATCCGAGTCAACGTAAATCACCTTCGCCGCGATCGGCCCGAACGCCGCCATGAAATGGTTGGTCGATTTCACCAGCAGCAGCTTCTGATCCGCCGGCTCGATGCCCAGATTGCGGAACAGCTCCAACCCCAGAGCCTGGGTCCGGTTGGTGATCAGCACCACTTGCACCCCGCCGATCCGGATCGCCGCGCAATCGCCCAACGGCACCTGGGTCGGCCCAAAACTTTGCCGGCAATCCCGCTTCAACGCGGTCACCGTCACCATCGCGTCCACCGGCACGCCCGACGCCGGCCCAATCTTGCCGCCAAACCGCAAGGGAAACGAGGCGCCCTCCCCCGCGTCGAAACACAAACGGACCGCGATCGGATCCCAGATCGGACCGACCGCCGCCTCCTGGACGTCCCGCTCGATCAACCGCCGCAGGATTGTCGTGTTGTCGGTTGGCGCGCCCCCGCCGGCATTGTCCGCCGGGTCCGCCATCACCACCGGAGCACCGTTGAACGCGACCGCGGCCGAAATCCCCTCATCGAACGGCACGGAGTCCGGCGCCGTTTTGCCCCGCATCGAGACGAATTCCTCGCCGATCGCCGTCGCCAGCCGTCCCGCTTTGTCCTTGTCGTTGTCGGTGATCACCAGGATCCGGCCGGACAACTCCGGCACGTCGGCATAGGGGAAACAATGGCCGATCGAGACCGACAATACCCCGTCCTTGCCCTCCATCGCCGCCGTCTTATCGACGAACGCGCGCATCAGCGGCAGCGTGGTCGGATAACTGCCGATCTGCCGGCAATCGTACAGCGACATCACCGGCTGGATCTCGCCGCGGATAGCGCGCAACATCAGCGTAAGCAGATCCTCGGCGCGCTCCACCACGTCGGTGTGCGGGAACTCTTTATATAGTACGATCAGGTCGGACAGCCGGACCCGCTTCAGCGTCAGATGGCAGTGCGGATCAAGCTCGACGCCAATCACGCAGTTGTCCCCGACCAACGCGCGCACCCGTTCGATCACGTCGCCCTCGGTGTCGTCATAGCCATGCGCGACCATCGCGCCGTGCAGCCCGAGCAGCACGCCGTCCAACGGCAACGCCGCCTTGACCTGGCTCAGGATTTCGTCGCGCATGAACTCGTAATCGG
>PLSZ01000601.1:6740-6996 GCA_003164305.1 Acetobacteraceae bacterium | reverse complement strand
CGGAAAAGGCCAAGGACGCGGCGCAGCGCATGGTCGCGCAGGAACCGGATCTGGCCGGTGGCTTCGGCGCGTGGTTGTCCAGCTTCACGCTGGCCATCACTGAAGTGACCGAGCGCGCGGAACTGCCTTGGATGACGTTGTCCTATTCCGACCTGATCACCGGCCGCGGGTTTAAGTACGTGTTCCAGTCCTCACCCACCGCCGACGCGCAGGCCGAGGAAACCGTGCCGATCATCATGGACCTGGCGGAAAAGGC
>PLSZ01000601.1:0-6700 GCA_003164305.1 Acetobacteraceae bacterium | reverse complement strand
ACCTCGATCGTGCAGAAGCTGCGGTCCGGCAAACCGGATTTCGTGTTGTTGCAGTCCACCAACGTTGGCGACGACAAGCTGCTGGTAGAGAAATTCGCCGAATTCGGGCTGACCGCGAAGAAGATGCCGTTGGTTGGCGGCGGTGGCCATTGGTGCGCGCCCGAACTGACCAAGTTGACGTCGCCGGAGAACGTCGAGGGCGTGATCGTCGCTCTGGCCGACTGGCCGGGCAAGAAAGCCGCCGATATCGGCAAGCGCTTCGTCGAACGCACCAAGGAGCCATGGTTCGGCCATGACTCGCTGTTTGCTTACGCGCACGTGATGATCCTGANNACGATGGACCTGACCACGGGGCCGGCGGATTTGTTCCCCGACGGACGCGTCAGCTATGACGAGAAAGGCCGCCGCAGGGGGGCGAAGGTTTGCATCGTGCAATACCACGACGGCATTCCGGTTCCAGTGTTCCCGGAATCGATCGCCACGTCGCCGGCGTTCTGGCCGAAGACGTCGTAATCCTTATCGTCGTGGCAGGTCCCCAACTCAGCCTTAAATAAGATGACCGGGTCGGGGCCCGGTCATGACGCGCGGAGAACGTGGCCAACACGGCGCCGCGAACAGGGAGGTTGGTAATATGGCAGAACAGATTGGCCGCCGCGCAGCGTTGAGTCTCGCCGGCGCCGCGTTGTCCGCGCGCGCTCGCGCCGCGCCCGCCGAAGTTAAAATCGCCATGCTCATGCCGCTGACAGGGCCCTGGGCTCGCAGCGGCGTGCTGGNNAGCTGACCATGGTGGAATTCGACGCGGGCGACTCCACGGAAAAGGCGAAAGACGCCGCGCAGCGCATGCTGGCCCAGGAACCCGATCTGGCGGGCGGGTTCGATGGGTGGCTGTCCAGCTTCGTCCTGGCCATCACCGAAGTGACCGAACGCGCGGAACTTCCCTGGATGACGCAGGGATATTCCGATTTGATCACCAGCCGCGGTTTTAAGTACGTGTTCCAGTCCTCGCCCACCGGCATCCAGCAGGCCGAGGAAACGTTGCCGATCATCATGGAACTGGCGACCAAGGCGACCNNGCAAGCGGCCCACGAAAGTCGCCATCGTTGGCGATAATTCGGCGGCCTCGGTCAGCTTTCTGAAGCCGATCCGCGAACATGTGATGAAGGATCTCGGCCTGACATTGGTGACGGATGAGATTTATACGCCGCCGTTGGCGGATGCGACGTCGATCGTGCAGAAGTTGCGCTCGGGCAAGCCGGACTTCGTGTTGATGCAGTCGACCAATGTCGGCGACGACAAGTTGCTGGTCGAGAAGTTCGCCGAATTTGGGCTGAGCCCGAAAAAGATGCCGTTGCTCGGCAATGGCGGCCACTGGTGCGTGCCGGAACTGCTGAAACTGACGGCACCGGAGAACGTCGAAGGCCTGATCGTCGAACTCGCGAACTGGCCGGGTAAGACGGCGGCCGATGTGGAGCGGCGGTTTATCCAACGCACGGGAGAACCGTGGTTCGGCCATGACTCGATTTTCGGATACGCGCATGCCAGAATTCTGGCCGAGGCGATCGAACGCGCGGGCTCGGCCGATCGGCACAAAGTGAATGAGATGTTGCACACGATGGATATCACGACCGGACCGGCTTTGCTGTTCCCCGACGGACGGCTGGCCTATGACGAAAAAGGCCGCCGCAAGGGCGCCGGGATCTGCATCGTGCAGTTCCAGAACGGTAAACCGGTGCCGGTGTACCCGGAGAAGATCGCCACCGCGCAAGCCGTCTGGCCGAGAACATCATGACGCCGTGGGAGGTTTTCGCGATCCGCTANNTTCATCGGCGGCGATCCGCACGACGCGCTGATGCCGTTGGACTATTTCGTCTGGGCTATTCGCCAGGGCAGCCGGACAATCATTCTTGACACCGGTTTCGATGAACCGATGGGCAAGAAGCGCAACCGCCAGTTCCTGCGCTCCCCCGCGGAGGGGTTGAAAGCGATCGGCGTGGAACCGGATCAGGTCGAAGACGTGATCCTGTCGCATCTGCACTACGATCATTGCGGCAACTATGACATGTTTCCGCGCGCGAAGTACCATGTGCAGGAAATCGAGATGGCCTACTGCACCGGCAAATGCATGTGCCACGACGGATTGCGCGGGCCGTTCGAAGAAGAAGATGTCGTGGCGATAATTCGGAAAGTGTTCGCGCGGCGCGTGGTGTTTCATGACGGCGAGGGCCAGGTCGCCGATGGCATCACGGTCCATCACGTCGGCGGTCACAGCAAAGGCCTGCAATTCGCCCGGGTGTTCACCCGCCGCGGCTGGATGGTGCTGGCGTCCGACGCCAGCCACTTCTACGCCAATTTCGAGACCGGCCGGGCTTACCCGACTTTGCACAGTCACGAAGATACGCTGTGGGGCTATGAGAAGATGAAGCGACTGGCCAGCGCGCCGAACGCGATCATTCCGGGTCACGATCCGCTCGTTACCGCGCGTTATCCCGCCGCGGCACCTGGGCTGGAAGGCATCGCGCTGCGCCTCGACGTGGAACCCGTCGCGTGAGTGAAGAGGCCGCCGCGTTCCTTCGGGCACGGCGGCGGAATCTGGAGCTTGTCATATTCGATTGCGATGGTGTACTGATCGATAGTGAGGCGTTGAGCAATCGTGTCGGCGTGGAAATGCTGAGAGAATCCGGCTGGGACATATCGCCGGAGGAAGCCGACCGACGCTTCATCGGTTTTAGCTTTGGTGACGTTAAGACGATGGCCGAGGCCCATCTCGGCCGATCTCTCGGCGATGACTGGGTCACCAAGGTCGTCGCCAGAGTCGTCGATGTCATGCGCATTGGCGCCGAACCGATGCCTGGCGCGCGTGAGGCGCTGGAGGCGGTGACAGTACTGGGCCTGCCATGGCGGATCGCCTCCAACTCGTCCTTCCTTGAAATGGACGCGAAATTCGGCCGCACCGGTTGGAAGGAACTCGTCGCGGGGCGCGTGCATAGTGCGGTCGATCTGATCGCTCAGGGCGGCAGGCCAAAGCCGGCGCCTGATGTGTATCTCGCGGCGGCGGAGGCCCAGGGCGTTGTGGCCGGGCATTGCCTGGTGATTGAGGACAGTGTGGCCGGCGTGACCGCGGCATTGTCGGCCGGTATGGATTGTCTGGGTCTGGTGCCACATGGCGATGGAGCGGCGATACGCGCGGCCGGTGCGGTTCCGTTCCGTTCGATGCACGATCTTCCGGCGTTAGTTCGGGCAGCGCTGGCGTGATCGCGCTGTATCCATGGATCAAATCGTTCCACATTATCTCCATGGTCGCGTGGATGGCGGGGATGTTCTATTTGCCGCGGCTGTTCGTGTATCATTGCGATACGAAACCGGGCTCGACCGACAGCGAGCGGTTCAAGGTGATGGAATGGCGGCTGATGACGCAAATCATCAATCCGGCCATGATCGCGACCTTCTTCTTCGGGATTCTGCTGATCCTGACACCGGGCGTGATCGGTTGGACCGAAGGCTGGTGGTATGTGAAGCTGGCCGCCGTGGTTTTGATGACGGGACTGCACGGCGCCATGTCGAAATGGCGCCGCGAGTTCATGGAAGACCGCAACACGCGGCCGCAACGATTCTACCGCATCGCCAACGAAGTCCCGACGGTGCTGCTGATGATCATCGTGATCATGGTGATCGTGCGGCCGTTCTGACGCGCGTCAGGTCACGAACGCGCCGCCGTTCACGTGGATCGCCTGGCCGGTGACATACCGTGCCTCATCCGAGCACAGGAACCGCACCATCGCCGCGATTTCCTCCGGCCGGCCGCGGCGTCCCAAGGGGCTTTCGGGTAACGTCGCCCGGCCGTGATTGCCGCCCGCCGCGAACCCGCGCACGGTTTCGATCGAACCCGGAACGACCGTGTTGACGGTGATGTTGTACTGCGCCAGTTCCTTCGACAACGCGCGGGTCAGCCCGGTCATGCCGGCCTTCGCGGTGATCGCGTGCACCCGGCCCATCGCCCCGACATGGGAGGATATACCGCCAAGATTGATGATCGTGCCGCCTCCGGCGGCGATGATGTGCGGCGCGGCGGCGTGGGCGCAATAAAACGCGCCATCGATCGTGGTGCCCATGATTTCGCGCCACTCGGCGGCGGTCATGTCCAGGAATTTGGTCTGGCGGCGGATCGATGCGTTGTTGACCAGCACGTCCAGGCGGCCGAAGCGGGCGACGGTCGCCTCCACCAAAGCGGTGGCCTGAACGTGGTCGGAAATGTCGGCGAGATGGGTGTCGGCATCCGATCCCGCTTCCCGCGCCAGGCGAGCGGTTTCGCGCGCGTCCGTCTCCGATTGCCGCGCGGTGGTCATGATCCGGTAGCCGTCCGCCGCCAACGCCAAAGCGATCGCGCGCCCGATGTTCAACGCGCTGCCGGTTACCAGGGCGACCTTGCTTTCGTCGGCCATTACTCAATCCTCCAAACTGTCACAGAGCGTGATTGGACAGCGAAAGCCGGTTGGTGTGCAATGGCGCGGTCGATTAGCCCCAATGGAGGAAACCATGGCCACACCGCCATCCGCGTCCCGCGACGCCGTTCGCAACACCGTGCCTTACATGATCGAGCTCACGGAAAAAGTCTTGTTCGGCGATGTGTGGGAACGCCCGAACCTGTCGAAGCGTGACCGCAGCCTGATCGTTTGCGCGACGCTGATCGCCACGTATCGGCCCGAACAATTGCGCGGACATTTGCAGCGCGCGCTGGACAACGGGGTCACGAAAGATGAGATATCCGAAATGATCACGCATCTGGCGTTCTATTCCGGCTGGCCCGCGTCGATGTCGGCCGCCAACATCGCGCGCGAGATCTTCGAAAAGAATCCGTGAGCCAGGAGTGCCTGACCGGCTCGACCGGGCGACACGATGACGCGCGCAATGGCCCGGTCGAGCCGGGTCATGACGAAAGACAGGGAGTTCCGCACATGAAAGCCGGTTTCATCGGCCTGGGCACCATGGGTGCGCATATGGCCGCCAATTTGCAAAAAGGCATCCAAAAGGACGGCCATACCGTCGTCGTGTACGACGTGCGCAAAGAGGCCGCGGCGCCGCATATCAAGAACGGCGCGGTATGGGCCGACTCGCCCGCCGCGATTGGGGCCGAATGCGACGTGGTGTTTAGCTCCCTGCCCGGTCCGGTGGAATTCGACGCTGTCTCGTTCGGCGCCAACGGGTTGTTGTCAACGATCCGCGAGGACGCGGCTTATTTCGATCTGACCACGAACGCGCCGAGCACGGTGCGTAAAGCGGCCGACGAATATATGAAGAAGAGCGCGTATCTGTTCGACGCGCCGGTCAGCGGCGGGCCGCGTGGCGCGCAGACCGGCAAGCTGGCGATCTGGTGCGGCGGCGATCAGGATGTGTTCGAGAAATGGTTTCCCGTGCTGTCCGCCATCGGCGATCAGGCGCGGTATATCGGGCCGATCGGCGCCGGATCGGTCGCGAAGCTCGTGCATAATTGTTACGGCTACATCGCCACCGCGGCGGCGGCCGAAGTATTCAGCATGGGCGTGAAAGCCGGCATCGAGCCGCTGGCGATCTGGGAAGCGGTGCGGCAGGGCGCGATCGGCCGGCGTGGCGCGTTCGATTCGCTGACGGATCAGTTCCTGCCCAATAAGTACGAACCACCGGCGTTCGCCTTGCGGCTGGCGCACAAGGACGTTTCGCTGGCGACCGCTCTGGGCCGCGAGTTGAACGTGCCGATGCGTTTGGCCAACCTGGCACTGGCGGATTTGTCGGAGGGGCTGAACCGCGGCTGGGGCAATCGCGATTCCCGCGCCATCATGGTGCTGCAAACTGAGCGCGCGGGGGTGGAGATCAAGGTCGATCCGCAACGCCTGACGGAGGCGTTGGAGAACAAAGCGAAGAACGGCTGATCAGTGCCATTCCGCGCGCAGGGCATCGACGGCTCGATCGACGTCCGGCGCGGAATTGTAGCCGTGGAAACTAAATCTCACGCGTCCCGCGCCGCTCCAGGCCAGCACGCCGTTGTGCGCCATGGCATCGACGATGTCCCGCGAGCGCGTGGTGGGGACGCACACGCTGGCGCCATGCCGCGCGGGATCGGTTGGGGTAAGGGTCGGCAACTGCAACGCGCGCAAACGGTCGAGCATCGCCGTGGTCAGGGATTGCACATGGGCCTGGACGGCGTGCATGTCGTATGCCGCGAGATAATCCAACGCCTCAGCCAGCACGTAAACCGGCGCATGCGCGGGGTTGCCTCGGGTGAAGCGTAGGGCGTCGGTGCGCATCGGCAATGGAACGTCGTAGCCGAGATGCCCCGGGCGAACGGAGTGCCAGCCTATAGAAGCCGGAGCCCAATTGGGTTGGCGCGAGCGGTTCCAGAAGGCGATGGCGACGCCGGTGATGCCGAGCATCCATTTATAGCACGCCGAAAAGGCGAAGTCGGCGACTGAGGCTTCGATCGGCAGGTAGCCGGACGACTGGGTGAAGTCGACGATGAGCAAAGCCCCCACTTCGTCGGCCAGAACGCGCAGCGCGTGCAGGTCGTGACGCTCGCCGGTTAAGTACGAGACGTAGCTGACGCCGATGACGCGCGTGCGCTCGTCCACGCAACCGGCGAAACGATCGTGTTCGGCGCCTCTCGCCTGGCGTAACGACACGGCGGGACGCGTCCGCGCGGCGAATGGTCCGACAACGGAAGGATACTCAT
>PLSZ01000644.1 GCA_003164305.1 Acetobacteraceae bacterium | reverse complement strand
CTCTATCCAGCTGAGCTACGGGTCCTTCCCGCCACCCAATACCCCAAACCACACCGCCGTAAAAGCCCCAACAACGCCCGCGACCTCCCACCGCCTCAGAACTGCTTCAACAACCGGTCGATATAGTCCAGTTCCCGTTGCGGCCGCTCCCGCTCCGCGCCGCGCCGGCGCAATTCTTCCTGAATGGCCTGGGAGCGCTTTCGCTCCGCTTCCTCCGGCACCCGCACGTCATTACTGTCCAGTCCGCTACCCTGGTTGGTCCGCCCGAGGGGGTCCCTGCCCCGCGAATCCGCCCGGCTCGGCGGTGGCCCCAACGGCGATCCGCCGGAGCCCTCGCCATGACCGTCCGGCATCATCATGCCCATCGAACCCTCGGCGCCGAAGCTATCGCCCTCGCCCGGTTCGCCATTCTGCCGGCCGTTGCCGAACTGCTTCGCCAGAGCGCGCCCCATCTCCCGGGCGCCCTTCTGCAACGCCTCGATGGCTTTCTGCTGCGCGGCGGCGGCGCCCTTGTCGTCCCCGGCGCCCAGATCGTTGGCGGCATCGCGCATCGCCATGTCGGCCTCACCCAGCGACGGAGGCACCTCGCCCGTCAGGTCGCCGAACTGCTGCATCATCTCGCCCAAAGCCCCGCGCAATGCCTGCTGCACCCGCTGGTCCAGCGGGCGTTGTGTCCCCGCGTCGGCTTTACCCGGGCCGGGCAAGCCCGCATCCGGCTCGATGCGGCGCGGCCGGTTGGCTTCGTCGCCGCGGCCCTCGGCGTGATCCAGCAACCCGCCCTCGCGCCCGACCATATCCTGCACCGCGCCCATCTGCCGTTTGCCCTTCTGGCGCTGCTGGCTGTTGCCCTGGCCCTTATCCGCCCGAGCCTGCTTCAACCGGTCCAACTGCCGCTCCAGTTCCGCCATCTTCTCCTGGGCTTCATCCATCTTGCCCTGTTCCAGGTCCTGACGCGCTTCCTCGGCGAGCCGGTCCAGGTCCTGGTCGGTCAGTTTCTCGGCATCGGGGTCGAATGGCAGCGCCTCATGATTGCGCTCGGCCTCCTGCATCATCGCCTGCATGTGGCGGTCGATGGCTTCCTGTAACTCCTTCAACCGTTGCTCCAACGCCTGGCGGTTGGCATCGGTCGGGTCCTGTCGCAGTTTTTCCATCGCGTCGCGCGCCGCCTGCCGCGCCGCCTCCAGGGACCGGGCGGTTTCCTCGGTCTGGCCTTCCTCCATGTGCAGCGCGAGCTCCCACATCCGTGCCTGCGCCTCGGGGATCATGTCCGGCGATTTATTCCGCACCATCAGGAAGTAGATCGCGCTCAGGTTCAGGAACGCGCCCGAGTCCGTTCCGAACAACTGAGGCTGTTGCATAAACCCGTCCAGCGCCGCCAACGCGTCAACGCGGTCATCGGGGTGCACGCTCAGCCCCTTGCGCATTTCGATCAGCGCTTTGGCGATTTCGTTGTGGAAGGCGCGCTCGGGCAGTTCGAACGCGGCGGATGCGCTGGTTCCGGTCTGGGCCGCCCCGTCCCGCGCCACCAGCCGTGCCGTCACCCCGAGGCCGGCCCAGGGATGGGCGATCAGATCGTGGGGATGGATGCCGTGGGAGGATTTGGGCGCGCCATTTGGCGTTGGGATCTCGATGATCAACGGCGGGGCGTCCGGCCGCGCCTCCAGCCGTAGCTCGGCTTGCAGGTGGATCACGCCGTAATCGTCGGTCGCCGACCACGGCAGACGGACCCGCCCGCCGGTTTCCGACGGCCCCGGCGGCTCGGTCCACCACGCCACAGGCGGCTGGTCCGGCGTCACCGCGATATCCCAGGCGGCGAGCGGCTGTCCACTCCGCGCCACCACGATCCGGCTGTCTTTTTCCAAGGTCCGATCGATCTGAAAGCTGCTTTGGTCGAGGGCGGCGAACGGCGTCGGTTCCCCGTCTACCGCCAGATCCGGCACCGTGACGCCACCCGTCAGGTTGATCGTCAGACGCGCCCCCGCCGGCACCTTGACCGCCGGCGTGTCGCGTTTCAGGAACACCGGCGCCAGACCGGTATAGGCGGGCGGCGTGACCCAGGCCTGGATTTCCACCTCTCGCGGCGCCGCCGGCCGAGGCACCCCCGGCTCGAACGCCGCCATCACCCGGCTCGGCGCGTCCCGGCCCGCGATCACCAGGGTGACGATCAGCGCGAGCAGCACCGCATGCCGCAGCGCCCTTCGGTCCAGTGCCGCCAGCCCGGGCCGAGGCCACCCCAGCCGCAAACGCCGTGCCCTTGCCAGGCCGCGCGCGACATGCGCCCGCCACAGCGCGAGGCTGGTCGGATCGGCGGTCGCCGGCCGGTCGTTCAGGGCCGCGAGGGGACGATGGGTCAGCCCGGAGTCACGCTCCAACCGCCGGTCGGCGGCGGTGGCGTCGGGCGGCACCAGATGGGCGAACCCGCGCCAAAGCAGAACGCCGATGGCGATGCCGGTGACCAACAGCAGACTCGCGTGCGCCCACCAGGGCAGCATCGGCAGCACATCCAGCAGCGCGGCGCACAGAAACAGTCCGGCGACCCGCGCCGCGGGCAACAAGGCGGGGAGCACGCGCTCGAACCACAGCACGACGCGGGCGAGACGCCGGCGCCAGCCGAGGCCGGGGGGAAGTGGCAGGTTGCCGGTCATGGGATCCAGACCACCCTTTCCAGAAAAATTTTCAGGCGCGTCATCGGCACTTTCAGAGCCCGTGCAAGATCACGCAAATCGCCGCCACGATCCACCAGGCCGCGCGGCTGCGGAAACGCGCGTTTCCGTCCGCTTCAGACCTGAGGTTTGGGATGCTGGTGCTGGAGCGCGCCATTGGCCGGACGCGCAATGTCACCCTTTTGCTGCCGGCGGTCCGCGTCGTCAGAGGCGCCGCCGGTTCGCTCATGCGGGGATGATCTCATCGGCCCAAAGGCCGGACAGCGGCTGACGGGGCCGGATGACGGTCCAGGCGGCGCCATCGACCAGAACCTCGGCCGCCCGGGCCCGGGCGTTGTAGGGCGAACTCATCACCGCGCCGTACGCACCCGCGTCCAGGATGGCGACAAGCGCTCCGGGTTTCAGGGGTGGCAGCAGCCGGTCGCGCGCGAAGGTGTCGCCGGTTTCGCAAATCGGGCCCACGATATCGCATGGCGAGACCGGCGCGACCGCGTCAATCGCGGAGAGCGGGACGATCCCGTGCCACGCGTCGTACATCGCCGGCCGCACCAGATCGTTCATCGCCGCGTCCAACACGACGAACCGCGTCCCCGCCGTTTGTTTCGACAGAATAACAGATGCGAGCAGCAGCCCCGCCGGTCCCACCAGCCAGCGTCCCGGCTCCACCGCGACGCGGACATCCAGGTTGTGAAACGCGGCTTTGATCGCGCCGGCCAGCGCCTCAGGGCCAGGGCCGGGCTGATTGCGATAGGGAATGCCGAGGCCACCGCCACAATCGACGATCCGCACGGTGTGGCCCTGCTCGCGCAAGGCCCTCACCAGGTCCGCGATGCGGGCGAAGGCAGAGCGGTACGGCGCGATGTCCAGAATCTGGCTACCGATGTGGGTGGCGAGGCCTACTGCCTCGATCCCCGGCAGGCGCGCCGCCTCGGCGTACAGCGTGACGGCGTCAGCCCAGGGAATGCCGAATTTATCGCCGGCGCGGCCAGTGGAGATCTTCTCGTGCGTCCCGGC
Source organism: Acetobacteraceae bacterium (assembly GCA_003164305.1). The sequence continues at coordinate 928 of PLSZ01000644.1, read as the reverse complement.
ATCGACATCCGGGTTGATCCTGGGCGCCACCCGGGCAGTCCGCCCCATTGACGTGGCGATGGCGGACAACATGCGCAGTTCTTCGGCGCTTTCGACGTTGATCTGACCGATGTCCTCGGTCAGCGCGAGGCGCAGTTCGCGCTCCGTCTTGCCGACGCCGGAATAGACGATGCGGCTGGCGGGAATGCCGGCGGCGCGGGCGCGCAGTAGTTCGCCCTCGCTGACCACGTCGGCCCCGGCGCCCTCCCGCCCCAGCAGCGCCAGGACGGCGAGGTGGTCGTTCGCCTTCACCGCGTAATGCACGTGCGCGTCGAGCCCGGCGTCGCGCAACGCCCCGGTCAGCGCGCGGTAGCGAGACCGTATCGTCCCGGCCGAATAAACCCAGGTCGGCGTGCCGGCGGCATCGGAGATTCGGGCCAGCGGCACGTCCTCCATCGTCAGCCCGTCCATGGCGTGCATGCGCAGATGCGGGCGCGCGGCGATCAGTTCGGCGATGGAGGGCTCGGGAGAGTCGTCTTCGGGTACGGCGGCCATCGGGTCAGCTTAACACCGGCGGGGTGGCGACGTCATGTGAGAAACTGGTTCGCCGGGGGACGCCGAGGCCTCGCCGGGGGCGATTTTCGCCTGACCGGGCACGAGTTTGATCCAGATCAAAGACGGCCGCCCGCGACGCGCCCGAGATCGAGACGGCTCAATCCCGCCGGAAGGAACACGCTGACCATGCGAACTCGAGGCCTGGACGCGACAGTACGAGGCGGTTGCCTCGAGAGGCGCCACTGGTCTGTCGCGCGCACGGCATGCGCCGGTCCGGTATCGTTTTAACAAAAGCCCAGGAAGGAACCTCCGGACATGACACAATCGCAAGGCACACGGTTCACGGTGGAACCTCTGACCTTCGTCGTCAGGCACCAGTTGTGGGACGGCAACG